>CAYZHX010000073.1:0-19558 GCA_964476905.1 uncultured Terriglobales bacterium | reverse complement strand
TGACACTCCTATATTTTTCGAGTCGTTTAAGTCTCTCTAGCAGAGTAACATGGGCTCGCTTTTTTGCACAAACGCCACTCCGTGTGAGGAAGGCTCAATTCATGATTTCTGGCGTCCACGCAATCATTTACAGCAAACATGCAGCTCGCCTCCGTGAGTTCTTCCGGGATGAACTGAAGCTCACCTCAGTTGATGCTGGACGCGGGTGGCTGATATTTGCTCTCCCGCCGGCCGAGATCGCCATGCATCCTGACGATGAGTCTCGTCACGAGCTGTTTTTGATGTGCGACGACGTACAGGCTACGACCGAGCAATTGAAGGGCAAAGGGGTGGAACTCTCGATGCCGATTGCCGATCGAGGCTGGGGACTAGTCACCCGTCTGAAGCTCCCGAGCGGCGATGAGATTGGCCTTTACCAGCCAAAACATCCGACTGCGATTGCACTCAGTGGTGGCAGCCAAACGAAGTTACGTGCGCGCAGGCTCGAGCGACGTCGCAAACGCGTCCAGCGAAAGTGACCGCAGCAGGTTGCGCCTCATTCCGCGTTCTACTTCGGCGAGGCGCTGGGAAGCATTGACGATCCACTCGAAGTCGACGCACTGCGCAATTCTGCCCAGTTCTCCCTTGATGTCGGTATTGCGCACCAACTCAGGAGTGCCGGACTTGAGCATAAGCAGGTCTTCGAGGAGCGCATATAGCGTGCGCAGCAGGCGTTCAGTCTGCTGGCGCCCCTCAGCTCCCGCGCGGTAAGTTTCTGTTACCTTGAACAACTCGCTGTGATCGCTGGCCGCAACAGCACTGCGCAGAATTATCAGCGCTTGGCTCCGGGCTTCGATGTATTCGTCGAGCCTGAAGCTGAGTGCCCGCCCCATGGCTCCATTCGAGAGCCGCGCAATCAGCTCCCGTTGTGGAGGCTTAAGGTCTTTGCGCGAAGTGGCAATGGCTGCTTCTAGCTCGGAAAGGGGGAGGGCCCCGAGCGTAAAGGTTACGCACCGCGAGCGAATGGTCGGCAGCAATTCTCCAGCATTCGTCGTGAGCAGGACAAGGCTGGCATACTCCGGAGGCTCCTCCAGCACTTTCAGCAGCGAGTTCGCTGCCTCTTTCATGAACGAAGATTCCGTAAAGATAACGACCTTGTGCCGAGCCTCGACCGGCTTATAGAAGACCGAATCGATCACCTGCCGCACCTGTCCGACTTTGATCAGCATCTGCGGCGGATCGGGTGGAACGACCAGAACTTCCGGATGCGTCTGGATCATGATGCGTGCTTCGCGCTTGTCTGCCTCGCGCATAGCCTCACGAGTGTCGACAGCTTCGGCGAAGCGCGCATCCAGATCGTCAGCTTCAGCAAGGCGAGTGCAATTGCTGCATCGGCCGCAGAAGTCGGGTAAGCCTTCGGACTGTGGCTGCTCGAGGCAATTCAGTGCCTTGGCAATCATCTGTGCCAGCGTGTACTTTCCTGCTCCCTCAGGGCCGGAAATGATCACCGCGTGAGGAAAACGGTCGCGCGCAATCATCTCGCGAATGTGATTGACCGCATCGGTATTCCCGTGAAAATCGTGGAAGGGCACTAGGTTCGACTCCTGACCGCGGCAGGCAGTTTGGTCCTATGCTTTCCCAAAGCAGGAAAGCGCTTATCAACAATCTTCAAGATCTCCGCTTCGACGCTCTGAAGGGTGCCCGGCGCGATCCGCACGACTCGCTTCCGTTCGCGGCGGGCAATGCTTTCGAAACCCTTCTGCACGCGCCGAAAGAAGGCTGCATCTTCTGCCTCGAATCGTCCTTCCACAGACGAACTGGTTTTGTTCCGATTGCGCGCGCGATTCACGGCCGCATCAGTGTCCGTGTCGAGCAGGAGGGTCAAATCGGGCCAAAGATCTCGGCAGAGTTCACGATGCAGACTGAGGACTACGTCAGAGCCAAGCCGCCGACCGTGGCCCTGATAGGCCTCCGTGCTGTCAGTGTATCGATCGCAAAGCACAATTTGTCCGATCTTAAGGGCAGGCTCTATGACCTCTTTCACATGCTGAGACCGATCAGCAAACATGAGCGCGAGTTCTGCGTGGTAAGAAAGATCCGCGGTCCTCGAGTCGAGCAGGATTGAACGAATGCGCTCGCCAATCGCGCTGCCGCCGGGTTCTCGCGTGGCAACTACTTCCAAACCGCGAGCCCCAAGTGCTTCACCGAGGCGCGTGAGCTGCGTTGTTTTTCCGCTGCCATCCAGCCCTTCAAATGTAATAAAAACGCCGCGCCTTGAGCGCATGGCAAGAGTCTAGCATCGGCTGTAATCTAACTTCTGATGCAAACCATCATGGTAGGATTCCCGCGCACAAGCTGGAGGAGTTATGCCGAGACTGGGCGACGACATTGACGATTATTGCTCACGTTGCAAGCGAACCACCGATCATTCCGTCGTAACAATGAGCGGAGAAGAAGTTCAGAAGACTCGCTGCAGGACTTGCGGCAACGAACATTCCTATCGCAAGAACAAAGGCGGAAAAACGGAGATGAGCGCGCAGGAGGCATTCCAAAAAGTCCTCTCCAGCGTGAGTGGCCAAATGCAGGAAGCCCCAAAAAAGAAAAAAGGAACAAAGTAGATCGGGTCCGTCGCGCTTAAGTCTTTCCCGCCGCGAACTGACGCGCCGCAGCTATCCTGCGCGACACTGATGGATGGGAGTGAAAGAGGATTTCAACGAAACGCGACGGCGTCTTTTCCGATAGGTTCTGCGCGCTGAGCTTGTCCATTGCCGTTATAAACGGATCAACGCTTGATACTGACGTCCAGCAATACCGATCTGCCTGACGCTCATTGAGTCGCGAATAGGCGTTCAGAGCTGGCATCAGGATTAGCGAAAGCGCTGCAGAGACGAGCGCAAGCAACGGCAGGTTTGCGAAGTCCGAGAGCGTTGCAAACATGCGTCCCGGCCCAGTTGCGATGCGGAGGGCTTCGTTCGCTGCCCAGAACCCCACGAATGTGACCGCCATCTGCAGCAAGATGCTCTTGAAGATGTGTCCGTGCACGTGATGGCCGAGTTCGTGGGCGAGAACCGCTTCGATCTCATCATCGGAGTAGTTCTGCAAGAGCGTGTCGGCAAGGATAATGCGCCGCGTATTGCCAAGGCCGGTCAGTGCTGCATTGGCTTTCTTACTCTTCTCCGAGAGCTTCCATTCATAAACGCCGCGAACGTGCGTGCCGGCACGTTCGCTTAATCGAACCAAACGTTCACGCAGAGTCTGATTTTCCAGTGGAACAAACTTGTAAAAGATCGGAAAAAGAATCACCGGGGCGAGCTGCGCAAACACGACGAATAATGCGGTGAAGGCCGCCCATGCGATCAGCCACCAGTGTGCCGGGGAACTGCGGATGATCCAGTAGACCAATTGAGCTAACAACGAAATGAGAACCAGTCCGACCAACCAGCCTTTCAATTCGTCGAAAGCCCATGAGGCGGTGTTCTGGTTCGAAAGATGGAAGCGGTGCTCGAGGCGAAAGCTGTAGATGTCTAGAGCTAGGCTCAGGCCTTTGCTGATTAGAGTCAACAGCAAAACATAGAAGAAAAGCGCGATCACGTAATGTTGCCGAGCCAGGCGAAGAGCAAGATCGCGCAGGTCGCCAGACCATCCAGCCGCGAGCAGAACGATGAGGAAGACGATTCCGAGAGACGTATCGGTGATGGAGAGCCAGCGGCGAATCCGGCTGTATTGCCGCGCTTCAGGAGTGTCCTCGCTCTGCGCTGCATGTGAGGTCAAAGGTCGCGCGTTTTCGGCGATAGTCATGATTGAAAACAGAACCGCCGGTAGGCGGTGAGTCGGACTTGGCCGAAGGCCATATCCGAGTTTAGTGATGCACCAACCTGAATTGAAGCAAGGCCGCAACCCGCAAGGGCCCCACCGGCTACCATCCGCGGTCCGCTACTGCGCTGCCGTTCCCGCCAGCTCACCCTCGTAGACAAACGCTTCCGCAGACTTCAACAGCTGCTGCACAATCTCCGGCGATCCTGCTTCAGAGTACACCCGCAACAGCGGCTCCGTACCCGAGGCCCGCAGGAGCAACCACGATTCTGCCGCCGGCGCGGCGGTTCCAGCCTTGCCCTTCGGAGCATCGAGGAAGAACTTCACTCCGTCGAGGGTTTCAACACGCAGCACTTTGTATCCGCCGATCTCGCTCACTCCATTGCGAGCGCGGCTGATCGCGGAATCTTTCAACTCGTTAGGAATATGCATGTCTAGACGCGCGTAGTAATGCGCGCCGTACTTGTCCTGGAGATCCTGTACAAGCTGTGCCAGCGTGCGCTTCTCTTCGGCCATGACGTTGGCAAGAAGGAGCGCGTTCAGGATTCCGTCCCGTTCTGGGAGATGGCGCGTTATGCCGATGCCGCCCGACTCCTCGCCGCCGACGAGAATCTCGCGCTCCAGCATGAGGTCACAAATGTTCTTGAAGCCAATCCCACACTCGTGCAGCTTGCGTCCGTGCTCGGCAGCGATGCGGTCGAGCATCTTCGTCGTGTTGAAGGCACGCACCACTTCGCCCGGCCACCTCTTGCGCTCTAACAGCCAGCGCAGCAGGATCGAGTAGATCTTGTGCGAATCGACGTAGCTGCCGTCTTCGGCGACGGCACCGATGCGGTCGGCGTCGCCGTCGGTGATCAGACCGCCATGGCAACGCTCGCTCACCACCATCTCCTGCGCCATGCGCACATGCGGCTCGATGGGCTCGGGATTGATGCCAGGAAACAGAGGGTTCACCTCCGAGCGAATCTCCACATGCTTGATTCCGCGCTCGGCGAAGATGCCAGCCAGCACGCCGCGTCCCGCCCCATACATGGAGTCGATCAGGAACTTGAAACCGGCGGAGCTGATTTTGTCCAGGTCAGCGAATTTCTTAATGGCTTCAACATAGGGAGCTTTGAAATCGGTATCGGTGATCGTTCCCTTGTTCGAACTTGTGGCGAGGGGCTTATCCAGCTCGGCCTCGATCGCCTGCATAATCGCCGGGCGACCTGAACCGCCGTAGTAGGCCTTGTATTTCACCCCGTTCCAATTGAACGGATTGTGGCTGGAGGTGATCATCACGCCGCCGGCAGCCCCGAAATGCTTCACCCCAAATGAAAGCGCTGGAGTCGGCGTGTAGTCATTCGCCAAGCGGAGGTTGATGCCAGCAGAAGCAAGCACCTCCGCAACGATCTGCGCAAACATGCGTGAGCCAAAGCGCGTGTCGTAGCCGACCACAATACCTCGGCTGCTGTCCTCGTTTTTCAATACATAATTGGCGATGGCCGACGCAGCTCGGCGAACATTTGCGACGGTGTAGTCTTCGGCGATCACTCCCCGCCAGCCGTCCGTCCCGAATTTGATTGGTTGCATAGAAGTGGACGAAAACCTTGTAGTTTATCCGATCACGCCCGATCTTTAGACCGGGGCGGTTTAGTTAGATGCAGAGCTGCTGGTGTTGCTGAAAGGCTGTGGCCCAAAAACTTTCATCAAACTCGAGTTCCGGCACATCGAAGAAAAGGTCGCTAGATTCAGTCCTTATTTTGCCTTTCTTTCGCTACAATGAACTGGTAGCAACGGATTTACCTTCAATAAATCCGCGCATTTGCGACAACGATGTCGAACTTAGCCGTTGAAATACCGACCTCACTGACGTGGGCTCATCCCTTGGTGCAGGAGTGGTTCGTCCGCAAGTTCGGTACTCCGACCGAGCCTCAGGAAGAGGGATGGCCTCCTATCCTCGGTGGCAGGTGCACACTCATTTCAGCTCCCACCGGATCGGGCAAAACTCTATCGGCGTTTCTGGCCTGCATCGATCGCCTAGTTCGAAAAGCTGTTTCTGGCGCGCTGGAAGACCGGATCGAAGTCCTATATGTTTCGCCTCTAAAGGCGCTCGGCAATGACATCCAGAAGAACCTCGAGCACCCGTTAGCTGAAATCGCCGAGCTCGCGGGCCAGCGCGGCTATCTCATGCCGCAGATTCGGACCTTCGTTCGCACCGGCGACACTCCCCCGGCAGACCGGCAGCGCATGCTGAAGTCGCCGCCACACATCCTCGTCACTACGCCTGAATCCCTCTACATTCTGCTCACTGCTGAGCGCAGTCGCGAGCTCCTCCGCGATGTTGAGACGGTAATCGTCGACGAAATCCATGCCATTGCTGATGACAAGCGCGGCGCGCACTTGGCGATCTCTCTTGAGCGACTGGACGCACTGGCGCATCGCAAGCCGGTCCGAATTGGACTTTCGGCGACGCAGAAGCCGATTGAACTCGTCGGCGAGTTTCTCGCGGGAGCTTCGGGAAAACCAGAGATCGTGAATGTCGGCCACAAGCGCCGGCTCGATTTTGCAGTTGAAGTGCCGCCGAGTCCGCTCGCAGCGGTGATGACCAATGAGATGTGGGACGAGGTCTACGACCGTCTCGTGCAGCTCATCGAGCAGCACCGTTCTACCTTGATTTTCGTCAATACGCGGTCATTCGCAGAGCGCATCGCACATGCGCTCACCGACAAGCTTGGCGAAGACGCCGTGGCCGCGCATCACGGCAGCCTCTCGCGCAAGCTGAGATTGAATGCCGAATCGCGCCTGCGCAAGGGCGAGTTGCGCGCATTGGTTGCAACCGCTTCGCTCGAACTTGGAATTGACGTTGGTCATATCGATCTCGTCTGCCACATCGGTTCGCCACGCTCGATCGCTGTAATGCTTCAGCGCGTTGGACGAGCGGGCCACTGGCGGGGGGCCATTCCCAAAGGACGCATCTTCGCCACCACTCGCGACGAATTGATCGAATGCGCGGCCCTGGTTCGCGCCATTGAATCGAGTGAACTCGACGCGCTCATCATTCCGGAATCTCCATTCGATGTGCTCGCACAGCAGATTGTTGCGATGTGCGCTGCCGAAGAATGGCCAGAGCGCCAGCTTTTTGAAGCATTGCGGCGAGCATATCCGTATCGCAATCTCACTTACGACGACTTCGATGAGATCGTGACCATGCTCTCCGATGGCATTGCCGCGAGCCGCGGACGCTACGGCGCTTACCTCCATCGCGACCGCGTGAACGGCATTCTCAAGGCTCGTCGTGGCAGCCGCATGATCGCCGTCACCAACGGCGGAGCAATCGCCGATAACTCGCTCTATACCGTGGTCGCCCTTCCCGAAGAGGCGATGGTGGGCACACTCGATGAAGACTTCGCGGTTGAAAGCCAGCGCGGTGACATCATGCTGCTCGGGAGCACGAGCTGGCGGATTCATCGTGTCGAATCGGGTGGACGCGTGCTCGTAGAAGACGCACAAGGCGCTGCCCCAACGATCCCGTTCTGGCGGGGCGAGGCTCCGGCGCGTACCACTGAGCTTTCTCATCAGGTTGCGGTGATTCGCGCTAGAGTCGATGAACTCACGCCGAACATTACGCCTATAGGGATCTCCCGCAGTATTCCCGAGGTCGCGGCCGCAGTCGAGTGGCTGAAGACTGAATGCCACGTAGACGATTCCGGTGCCGAGCAAATCGTTGAGCACATCGTCACTGGCCGCGCGGTTCTCGGCGCAGTTCCCACACAAACCACGCTCATCGCAGAACGCTTTTTTGACGAGGGTGGTGGGATGCAGCTTGTGATCCATGCCCCGTTTGGTGCGCGAATCAACAAAGCCTGGGGACTGGCGTTGCGCAAACGCTTCTGCCGATCGTTCAATTTCGAACTGCAGGCGTCGGCAACAGAGAACGGCCTGAACATCGCTCTCGCTGAACAGCACAGCTTTCCTCTGGTAGACGTTTTCGAGTTCTTGCGCGAGGAGAACGTGCAGGAAGTGCTGGAGCAGGCAGCGCTTCCCTCTCCCATTTTCAAAACCCGCTGGCGCTGGGATGCCGGTCGCTCGCTGGCTCTTCTTCGGTACCGGAATGGGAAAAAAGTTCCACCGCAGATTCTGCGTATCCGCTCCGACGATCTTCTTGCCGCGGTCTTTCCCGATGTTGCTGCATGCCAGGAGAACATCGAGGGTGACATCAAAATTCCAGATCATCCGCTGATTCGCGAGGTGATGAAGGACGTGCTCACCGAGGCTATGGATATCGAAGGCCTCAAGCGTGTAATCCGTGGAATGTCTGACGGCTCGATTCGGCTGCTCGCAGTTGATACGCCGATTCCCTCGGTCTTTTCGCATGAAATTTTGAATTCGGCGCCCTATGCCTATCTCGACGACGCTCCACTCGAGGAACGTCGTGCACGGGCGGTGGAAATGCGTCGCACATTGCCGCCTTCAGTGCTGGAGGAAGTTGGTGGACTGGACGAAGGAGCGATCGAACAGGTACGCACGGAAGCTTGGCCTGATGTTCGCGATGCCGATGAGCTGCATGATGCTTTGCTCACTCTGGTTGCTATTCCAGAGGATCTCGCGGCACTAGACGCGGACACGAATGCAGAATCAGATGCAGCGACTCGCCAGAGCGTCACTTGGGCTCCGCACCTGGAAGAGCTACAGCGCCAAGATCGTGCCACTCGCGCGAAAGTTGGTGCCAGATATTTCTGGGTGGCTGCCGAGAAGCTGTCGAGCTTCTGTTCGCTATATCCCGAGTCGGAACTGGAGCCACGGATCGAGTCAGCGGAGCGCGGAACTCCGAATGCAGACGAGGCCCGGCTCTCGATGATTCATGGCTGGATGATGCATTCCGGTCCCGTTACTGCCGATCAACTCGCGGCCGTGCTTCAACAGGCTGTGAATGAAGTCGACATTGCCCTGCTGCGGCTCGAATCCAAGGGCTCCATTCTCCGCGGAAAATTTGCCCGGCGAGATGGCGTGACGGAATGGTGTGATCGCCGCCTACTAGCTCGCATTCACCGACTCACTTTGGGAGTTTTGCGCAAACAGATTGAGCCTGCAACTCCGGCGCAGTTCATGCGCTGGCTGCCCAGATGGCAACACGTTGCTCCGTGCACGCAGCTTACAGGCGAGCGCGGCCTGCTCGAGGTTGTGCGTCAGCTTCAAGGATTCGAAATTCCAGCGAACGCCTGGGAACGGCAGATCCTGCGGCAGCGTTTGCGCGAATACGATTCTGCTCATCTTGACAATCTCTGCCTCACAGGAGCAGTTGGCTGGGGCCGGCTTTCGCCGCACCCGGCAACGCTCGAAGCGGCCGCCGGCGGCAATCGTCGTGTGGTGCCAACGAGCGTAGCGCCAGTTACCTTCTTCATTCGCGAAGAGTCCGACTGGATGAGCGCTGCTCCACATCAACAGCCCACTGAAATTGAACGATGCTTGAGCCCGGTCGCTGCCGAGGTCCATGCGTATCTGCAATCGCGTGGCGCATCGTTTTTCGCCGACATAGTGCGTGGCACCGGAAGGCTCAAAGCCGAAGTTGAAACCGGCCTCTGGGAGCTTGTGGCTGCTGGCTTGGTCACAGCGGATGGCTTCGACAACTTGCGCACGCTGATAGCACCCAAGCGCCTGCACAACAACAGCCGTCACAAGCGTCCTCGCCATGCCGCCGGACGCTGGACTTTGCTGCACACCGAGCCCACACGCGACCATGCGATCGCTCTCGAGGGTGCCTGCCGCATGTTGCTGGCTCGCTATGGAGTCGTGTTCCGCGAACTGCTCGCGCGTGAATCGGTGCTGCCTAAATGGCGCGAACTTCTGATTACTTTCCGTCGATTGGAAGATCGGGGCGAAGTACGCGGAGGCAAATTCGTCTCCGGTTTTATCGGCGAACAATTCGCGTTGCCAGAAGCGGTGGAGTCGCTTCGCGCCATCCGCTCTAGTCCCGTTTCGGGAGAGACGATCACCATTTCTGCAGCTGATCCCTTAAACCTTGTCGGAATCATTGTTCCTGGCGAGCGCGTTCCGGCTATCTCTGGACATACGGTGAGCTTTCGCGATGGCAACGCCGTCGAGGCTGGGTCCATGGTTAGTCCTGCGATGCAGGTGCTAGCGACGGGATCACATGGCGACTGAGCAGAAGAAGCCGCTTGAATCCGCCTCGGGTGATCGATTAATTGAGGACGTCGACTACTACATCGAAAACGGTTTGTACGTCTTTACCGAGCAATATCTCTTGAGACGCGGATATTGCTGCCAATCGGGATGCCGCCATTGTCCTTACGGATTTGGCGGAGGACAAGTCAGCACAAATAAATAGGGCGACTCGAAAGCCGCCCTATGTTTTCAACGTTGAAATCAGAATTAGTGGCTCTGCGGGGTGCTGCTGTTGTTGGCAGAAGCGCTAACTTTGATGTGGTCCTTCACCTTCTTGCCATTCGCGTTTTCCTTCGCGATTTTGACTGCTTCCTTGCGATCCGCTGAGCTATTCGCCGTGCCGCTCAGCTCGATGTTGCCTTTGTCATCCGTGCTGACGGTCACGCCAGACAGACTCGAGTTCTGCTGCAGAGCAGACTGAATCTTGCTGGTCGCGTCGCCGCCCATGTCGCTCTGCGGAACGCCAGAAGCGGAGCTTGAAGAAGCTGCGCCGGTCTGTCCGCTGGTGCTGCTGGACGGATTTTGGCTCTGACTAGCAGAGGATGAGCTGGAAGGCGAAGTCGACTGCGAAGAGCTGGAAGAAGGTGAAGTCGATTGCGAAGAAGAGGTTGAAGGAGCAGTTGAGCTCTGATCAGACTGCGGCATTGAGGAGGAGCTGCTGCTCGACGGACTGGTTGAGCTTGAGCTGCTCGACGGGCTCGATGACGATGAGCTGCTCGAAGGCGAGGTGCTCTGCGAGCTGCTCGAGGCCGATGGAGCTGAACTGCTTTGGTCAGACTGCGGCACCGTTGAGCTGCTGGAGGACGGACTCGCCGTCTGTCCGCTGCTGCTCGTGCTGGTGCTCGGCGCTGCCGTGCTTGAGCTGGAAGACGACGATGACGGCGTCTGGCTGCTCGTTGATGGTGTCTGGTCTGACTGCGGCTGAGCCGACGTTGGATTCTGCGACGTGCTCTGCTGGGCAGCCGGGGTTTGTGATTGATCCGGAGTGGTGCTACTCGATGTGCTGGGCGTCGCTGTTGAACTTTGAGCAAGCGCGAAACCAGCGCTCATCGCCAGTACCATTCCTAATCTGTACAGGTTCTTCTTCATTGTTACTCCCTCTGATGTGAGTGATTTGTTGCCTGCTCAACGAAGCGCGCGGTAACGCGGCCGACAGACAAACGTTTGGTGGCAGCAGGCCATTGGTCGCAGTTGTTGTGATGGGCCGGGTGCACAGGAGGTTGACAGGCTATAAAAAAATTCGAGAGTTGCTGGCACGGAAAGACGCTCCATGCCATGCCCGCAGCTTTCGCCATTTATTCACCTCTGGCACCAGTAGCTTTGGCAACGAGATGTACGGCTGACTGCATAGAGTTGGGCACGCGGTGCCGATTGGATGGATTTCGGTGATTTCGATGTCGCACGCCTCTCTAGCCGGTCACTGAGATGGAGTTTTGCCGCTCATTCGCAAGCACTTGTTGCGACTGCGCAACTCTTTCCGAACGGCGTGTTTGTATGGGTAGGTTCGCCGGCGAGCCTGCTAATCGAGGAGGAAGCAATGAAACGTACCATTTTGGGAATCGCACTTGTGGGGCTGATGGGCGCCGGCTCACTGATGGCTCAGGATCGAGATGATTGGCGTCCGAACCGTGACGTTCGCCCTGATTACGCGGACCGCCGCGCCGACTATCGCGACATTCGCAATGACCAGGCCAAGATCGCGCACGATCGCTGGGAGCTCAATCGCGCCCTTCGCAACGGCAACTACGCCGAAGCCAGAGAGGAACGCCAGGAGTTGCGCAACGAGTACCGAGACATCAATGGTGACCGGAGAGACGTCCGGCGCGACACACGCGACATCCGCAACGACCGATATTGGGGTTGGCGCTAAGTAGTAAGGACGACGAACAGCGCGGGAGGGGCAGCCAGGGAGGCTGCCCTTTTCCTTTGCACAATCCTTAGGACTCGAGTGTCGCGTTCATTGTGATCTTGGTGTTCAGGAGCCGCGAGATCGGACAACCGGCTTTCGCATCGGCTGCGGCTTTGTCGAACGCAGCCTTGTTGCTGCCAGGAATGCGGGCTTTCACCTCCAAGTGACTTTCGGTAACAGTGAATCCTTTGTCGGTCTTTTCGAACGTGAGCGTGCATTTTGTGTCGACGCTCTGAGGAGTGATATTGGCTTTTCCCAATTCGGCACTGAGAGCCATAGAGAAGCATCCCGCATGAGCGGCCGCGATTAGTTCTTCTGGATTCGTTCCGGCTCCGCTCTCGAATCTGGTGCTGAATGAGTACTGCGTATTAGAAAGCACTCCGCTGGCGGTCGAGATACTGCCCTTGCCATCCTTCAGTCCGCCCTTCCACTGCGCGCTGGCCGTTCTCTGCATAATCTTGCTCCTTGATGAGTCAAAGTAAAACTACCCAGCATAGCAGGGAGTTCCGTCGACTATTGGTGATCGCTCTCAATGACGAGTCCACAACTCCCAAGCTGGAGTTGTCAGTAGAAATCTGAGCAGCTCAGATAAAAGCCGCAGGTTTGGCAGACCAGCTTGCAATGCGACTCTGTGAGCCGCGAAGAGCAGTTCGGACAATAGACGCTAACGTCCTGCTCTTCGCTTTGTGCGCGCGATTTGTCCTCCAGTTTGGTTTCCGAGTTCATTTTTGTGAGAGGCGCAGCAACAGCACACCATGGCCCGGCACGGTTGCCGTGTAGTCCGTCTTTCCCACTTTGACATCGGAGTGCGACCATAGATCCCTTGCTTTCTTTGGCGCAGACTTCAGTCCTAAATCCGACCACTTAACCGTAATCGGCGCATCGGCAGTCGCGCGATTGAATAATGCTACTGCGACGGCTCCTCCAGTCAGCGGACGCGACCATATCTCCTGATCGCCGTTCTTCGATACTCGCTTCGCCTGATGGCCTTCGGAATCCTGATCGATGGCGATGACTTCTTTGTTCGTAAGAATGTCGTGGATCGCCGGAGTCATGTTGCGGAGATCGTTGCCGGCGATGAGCGGCGCCGCGAGCATCGACCAGAGACTCATGTGGGTGCGATATTCCGTATCCGTCATGCCGCCGTTACCTACCTCGAGCATGTCAGGATCGTTCCAGTGTCCGGGAGCAGCGTACGGCGCGAGTTCGTCCTGATTGAATCCGATCTTGGTCATCGAATCCCACGAATCGCGGATGTCGCCGGTGGTGCGCCAGAGATTTCCGCTGACATCGGGACCCCACTTCCAGACGTCCTGTCTCCCGTATTGGCACAACGAATAGACGATGGGACGACCACTGGCCTGCAGCGCGTCGCCCATCTTCTGATAGACGGCTTGCATTTCGTCGTCTTTATATATGTTGCGTGCACCGCACCAGTCGTACTTCAGATAGTCGATACCCCACGCGGCGTAAGTCTTGGCGTCCTGCTCCTCGTGTCCGTAGCTGCCTTCATATCCTGCGCAGGTGTTCGGACCCGGAGAAGAGTAAATTCCGATTTTGAGACCCTTGCCGTGAACGTAATCTGCTAGGGCCTTCATGTCCGGAAATTTCTTGTTGGTCTGAATGTTTCCTTGAGCGTCGCGATCAGCTTCCCACGTGTCATCAATATTGATGAATGTATAGCCGGCATCTTTCATGCCGCTGCTGACCATCGCATCGGCGATCGACCGGACGGTTGCATCGTCAACCCGACCGGCGAACTTGTTCCAACTGTTCCAGCCCATCGGCGGAGTCTTCGCGAGTCCGTTGTATGGAACCTTGTGCAATGCAGGAGGCGCAATACGCGCAGGCATGGCTCCTTCGCCTTCCGGCGCGCGATGGGCTACCACTTCAGTAAGCGGAGCATCTGGACGGCGGCGCGTCGACATGTGCAGCTCATCTCCGACCAGCTTGCCCTCATACACGACATGGCGTTCGTTGTTGCCGTCCTGCATCGTGCAGGTCAGCGTGAAATTGTCTGGAGTGCCCGTGCTGGTGCAGTTGGGAAAGTAGAACTGTGTGATGCGGAGGTGTCCGGTGATTTGCGAACCTTGCTGCTTTAGATCGAAGTAGGTCTTGCGCACGTAGCCATCGGACGACGGGTTTTCTGCTACCCAATTTCCAGACACATCCGCGGCGAAACAACACGCAACGCTGCACAGTGCAACCAGAACAGAACGAGTCAATTTCATCAGCTAAAAGTCCCTCCTAAAAAGCGTTCCATTCTAAACATGAGTACTAGCGTCGCTATCCGCAACCCGGCTTCATTCCGGTTCGCAGCCTTCGTTCGTCGAGTCTTCGACTATACCTATGTCTTGCACATTCAGCGACATCGCTGGACCAGCATCTTTTCTCCGCCGCGTGCCAACGCCAAGATTTCCACGGGGTAACGCCGAGTTTTCCACGGGGTTACCCCAAGTTTTCCACGGGGTAACGCCGAGATTTCCACGGCGTTACCCGATACTCTTCTGCTGCCTTACGCCCACTTCTGTTCGAGTAAAACTTGCTCCGAATCGAAGCTTGCGTTCCTGAATTGGGACACGACGCCATACTTCTGTGCTATCCCGAATTTCTTCCAGTGTCAACGAAGAAATTCTGCGCCTGTCGGCGCATCGGAGTGCAACTATCATGCCAACTTCTTTGTCCCGGTGTGTGGGGTGTGCATCGGTCAGACGCTTGCGCGTAAGCTAAAACTGATCGCGGCTCGCATGTTGAGTCGTGCGCGATGTCAGCGATACATCCGATCCGTTGCGGAGAACGAAGATGGCGAAGATGCATGCGGTGCAGGTAAGCAAGCCCGGTGGTCCGTTTGAGATGGTCGAGCGCGAGATTCCGCAGCCGGGACCGCGCCAGGTGCGCGTAAGGGTGCAGGCATGCGGATTGTGTCACAGCGACTCACTAACCAAAGAAGGACACTGGCCCGGCATCACCTATCCGCGCGTGCCCGGACACGAGATCGCCGGCGTCATCGACGCAATCGGTTCTGATGTCCCGCAATGGAAAGTCGGACAGCGGGTCGGCATCGGCTGGCTCGGTTCGTATTGCGGATACTGTGAATCGTGTCGGCGCGGCAGCTTCGTCACCTGCTCCAATCAGAAAATCACGGGGATCACTATGGATGGCGGATACCAGCATTATCTGCTGGTGCCGTTCGAAGGACTGGCGCTGATTCCGAACGAGATTAGTCCAGTCGAAGCCGGCCCGTTGATGTGCGCCGGTATCACAACCTTTAACTCACTGCGAAACAGCGGCGCGCGCGGCGGAGACACCGTCGCAATTCTCGGCATCGGAGGTCTGGGCCACCTCGGTCTCCAGTTCGCTGCGAAGATGGGCTTCCGCACCATCGCGATCGCGCGCGGAAAAGATAAAGGGCCGCTCGCCAAACAACTCGGCGCCCAACACTACATCGATAGCGCGGCCACAGATCCCGGTGCAGAACTGCAGAAGCTCGGTGGTGCGAGAATCATCCTCGCCACCGCGACCAACGCGCAGGCAATGGCCGCAACTATCGGCGGCCTGTCGGTCGATGGACGCCTCATTGTCCTCGGTGCCGATTTCACGCCGATGCAACTCAACACTGTTAGCTTCATCGGCAAGAGGTCCGGACTGTACGGCTGGCCGTCAGGCTCGTCGATGGATTCCGAAGACACCATGAAATTCTCGGCCATGACCGGAGTGCGTCCGATGATCGAAACCTTCCCCCTCGAAAAAGCTCAGGAAGCCTATGACCGCATGATGAGCAACAAGGCGCGGTTCAGGGTGGTGATTACGGTGTCAAGCTAGTTTTGCCGGCGAAATCGAAAGATCGTTACAGGGACATCGGCGGATTCATGCGCAGGTATTCAGCAAGCCTTACCGGTTTATCGTCAGCAATCAGAAACTCGCTCGCGCAGTGATGGCATTGGCAACGCGCCAGCGTGATTCTTTGTAATGAGAGCGTATTCGGATGAGCAGCATGGCCGCAGTGAGGACAAAGGAAAATCCGAATCGAAACCCAGGCAGTCACCCTTCCAACAAGAGTTTCGACGCCATCTTCGTCGAACCACCGCTCACCGTCGTAACAACCGAAGATCTGCTCAGCCCTGCCACCCTCGTCGACACGTATGCCTACAATTTGCCCAACCTCCGGCAGCCGTTCGGATGCAGAAATCCAACACAATTCGCTCATGACCATTCACGGCTACAAGGATATCTTCAAGAGCTCTTCCGTTCACAAAGAGACCGTCATTCTTGGCGATGCGGTGATCGTGCAATAAGACAAACAGCACGGCGACTAGAGACGTTCCGGAACATAATGTCTGCCGTTGGTGTCTGGAGGGATGAGATCCAATGCTGGAGCTTCGTCACATTTGCAAACGATTCGCGGGAATCACGGCCGTTGATGATGTGACCTTTACGGCGCGTGCTGGTGAGATAACCGGGTATCTGGGTCCGAACGGGTCGGGCAAATCCACGACGATGAAGATGATCACCGGCCTGCTGGAGATGACTTCGGGCGAGATACGGTTCGAAGGCGTACCCATTCACCGCGACCTGACTTCGTACAAGCAGCGCATGGGATATGTTCCCGAGGAGCCCTACTTGTACGCGCACCTGACCGGGCTAGAGTATCTGGTCATGATCGGCCAACTTCGTGGTTTGCCCGAGAAGAGAACCGCGGAGCGCATTGACGGCCTGCTGCAGCTGTTTTCGTTGCACGCCGAGCGACACTCACCGTTGTCGTCCTATTCCAAGGGCATGCGCCAGAAGATTCTTATCACAGCAGCCCTGTTACATAATCCCGATTTGGTGCTGCTCGACGAACCATTTTCCGGGCTGGATGTTTCGTCGGCGTTGGTGCTGAGAACACTGATTCAGGAACTTGCGGCACGGGGAAAGGTCGTACTGTTCAGCTCGCATGAACTTGAAACGGTTGAGCGCGTGGCATCGCGTGTCGTGATCCTTCATCGCGGCAGAATCGTTGCCGACGATTCTATTGAAAGCTTGCGCACGTTGATGGCTGCGCCCAATCTCGAAGCCATCTTTTCCCAACTGGCGGTCGAGCAGGACACAGCTTCCATTTCGCGGCAAATTGCCGATCTCATACAAGCCTGATGCTTTCGAATATCGAGAAAGTCCAGTTTCGCGTGCTGTTTCGCCAGTTCCTGTTTCGGATTGTCGATCTGGAGCTGCTGGCGCCTGAAGGCGATCTGGCCAAATTGTTGGGGCATTTCGCATCTCTGCTGGTGTTCTTCAGCGTGATTATGGCCCTCGTCGCTCTGTTTATGGGAAGTCCGCCGCCAGGCCCCGCAGGCATCGCGCAAAGCTGGACGATGGAGCACTTCCTCATTTCCACGACCATGCTGGTGGTCGGGCTCTTCGCCGTCCTGAGTTGGGACTCATCCTTCCCTGACCGCCGGGACATGCTGGTGTTGGCTCCTCTGCCGATTCGGGTTGAGACGCTGTTGCTGGCAAAAGTCGCCGCCGTGGCGGCGGCGCTGGGCGCTACGGTTCTCGCTCTGAACATATTCAGCGGCTTCACCTGGCCTTTGTTCTGGATTCCTCCAAATGGAAGCGCGATCGGATTTCTTCGGGCCCTGGCAGCTTATTGGGTGACGACGCTGGCTGCAGGAGTGTTCATCTTTGGTTCCGTATTGGGATTACAAGGTGTGGCGGCTCAGCTGTTGTCGCGCCGCATGTTCCTGCGCGTATCGGCGTTGTTACAGATTGCAGCGTTCGGGCTATTTATCTGCATGTATTTTCTCGAGCCGCATTGGGCGTATCCCAAGGCGATGACCGCCGAACAAAATCAAGCGACTCTCGCGTGGCTGCCTTCTTATTGGTTTCTTGCGTTCTTTCAGATGCTTAATGGATCCATGCCACCGGCCCTTCTTCGATTGGCTGAGATGGCGATCATCGGCGTTTCAGCCGCAACGCTCGGAGCAGCAGCGGCTTTTTTGCTTTGCTATTTTCGCAATCTGCGCAAGATCATCGAAGAGCCGGATATCGCGCCGGCTCGCAAGACATTCACCTGGCCTTTCCATGTGGGCAATGCAACCAGCAGCGCAGTTTCCAACTTCAGCATCCGTACCTTGATGCGCAGTCGCCAGCACCGCGCTATCGTCTGCTTCTATCTCGGAGTTGGCTTTGCAGTCGTGTTTCTGTATCTGAAATCCGGAATTGAGCGAAAGACGGTGCATGATCTCGGGACGCTGAATTCTGATCAAGCAGGCGTGCCACTTCTCGCTTCAAGCATCATCATGATTTGCACGGCGATCCTGGGAACTCGCGTTGCGTTTTCCATGCCCGCAGATCTCCGAGCTAATTGGATCTTTCGCACCGTTCCACTTCCCAGACCATCTGATTGCATCGTTGGCGCTCGACGTGGGCTCTTGCTTCTCGCAGCCGTTCCGATCTGGGCTGCATCCGCCGTCTTATTTCTTTCTATCTGGCCATTGAGAATGGCGATTCTTCACCTCGGAATTCTCGCGCTGCTCGCGGTTGCTCTGGCCGAAGGATCAATGCTGACCTTCCGCAAAATTCCTTTTACCTGCTCATATCTCCCCGGCAAAGCGAACGTGTATCTCGCGTTCTGGACCTACACCATGCTCGGCGTACCAGTGCTCGATTTCTGCACTCGAGTAGAGTGGCGCGCGCTTCACAGCCTCGGGATTGCCGTTGCCATCATGATCATGCTGGCCGCAGTGGCTGCAGGTCTCAAATTGTGGACTTCGTTCATGACGAAGGAGCGTGAAGTCGAACTCAAATTCGAGGAGTCGCCTGAACCTGCTGTGTTCGCATTGGATTTGCACCGCGATGGCGAGCTGATCGATAGTGCCGTCAGACACTGAGTTTTCCCTATTTGCCGCGGCGCAGGTGTTTCAGCGATACGGCACAGCCACACAAGTTCCAACTCAGCGACGCTAGAAAGGGGCCCGCACTTGAACATTCCCATACTTCTGTCCATTACTGAGGTCTTCTGTCCACAGGACGTCGCAGCCGAGCTCGAGCGCGCTATTTAGAATGAGGGCATCCCAGAAGGAAACTTTGTACCGCTGGTGTAATCGCGATGCAGCGATCAGATCGACGAACGACAAGCGATGCAAGTTCCAGGACTGCATGTCTCGGAGCACCTCTTCCGCATCTTCCGGTTTCATCTTTAATTTGCGAGTTGCTGCGGCATAGAACTCCGTGAGGACCTGGATACTTGTTGCTGCGTTACCCTGTTCGAGGAGTCTTTCGAGCAGCGCCACTGATTTTTGGTGCTTGTCGCCTGCGCCCCCGTCGTGAGCATAAATCAGAATATTCGTGTCCACGAACTCAGCGTTCATGGAGTTCTTCTCGCGACCAGCGAATCTTGCCTTTAGTGCCTCGGTCAGGTGCTTTTCGAATCCGCTCAAGGAAGCGACGATTGGCTCCAATTCCGCGCCTCCGATCGTTCATCAGCGCTTCAATCGCCTCCCCCATTAACTGAGTCATGGACTGGTTTCTCTCCGCTGCAAAAATTCGGAATCGACGAAGCAGTGCCTCAGGAAGGCTTAGAGTCACATTTTTGTGGGTAGACACATAGACGAGTGTATCACATATTTATGTGATTGCAGAACAACCATTACTTGCGCTTCGCATGGTTCTTCTCTGTTTCGTTGTCTGCAATATCCCAAAAGAGCCGCTCTG
>CAYZHX010000072.1:4876-19924 GCA_964476905.1 uncultured Terriglobales bacterium | reverse complement strand
GCGAAATAGCACGCCTCGTGGACAAAGGGTACCAGAAGTTCCTCAAGACCACAAAAACAGAGATTCCGGCTTCCGCCGACCACCTGAAGGCCATCCACAACTTCTCCGAGGAGCTGAAGGAAGCTACCGGCTCGATCAGCTTGTATAACGAGAGCCTGGGAACGGTCAGCGACCGCTACATGTACGACCGCGTAGAAGACCGCGACGAGCCTACCTCGGTGCGCCCTGCAAGGCCGTGGGAGAAGAAAGGCAAGCGGTAGGCGATAGGCTTTAAACAAGAATCCGGCCATTTGGCCGGATTTTGTTTTGTGCGCAAAAATCGCCGCGTTAGCGGTGTCCACTCTCGCCCTAGTTCACCCACCCGCCGCGCCCGTCATCGCGCTTATCGTCTGGGGGCTTGTAGTTTCCGTATTCGTCGAAGTAGACGTTGCGGTCGTGCTTGCGCATATAAACTTGGAACTTCTTCGCGGCACGGCGACGCTTCCAGCGATAGTAGGCGTTGCGCACTCCGTAGATTCGCTCGGATACTCCAATCGAAGTTCGCCGGCGAGAAAACAACACAAACCAGACGTACCCACCAAGCAGCCCAAGGAGCAGGAGAAAGAACTGCAAGGCGAAATGCGAAAGCAGCAGATACGCCGTCTCAAGCGCAGCGATTCCAACCACGATCCACTTCACGGGAATTTGCAGGGGGATCGGAAACAGCATGATTGGGGCGTTGCGGTTGAAGAGGTAGAAGACCATCAGGATCGCATTTGCGGCAGCTCCCGAGCCCGACCCTGAACCTTGCGCAATTACTCCCGTGAGCGAAAGGCCATAGCCAACGACGCCGGCAAAAATCAGACTTCCGAAAAACAGTCCGTAGAAGCGCCCAAAGCCAATCTGATCTTCGACCGCGCCGCCGATGAAGTAAATGCCGACCAGAGAAAGCACGAAATCCAGCGGGTCGCGATACATGAACGCATATGTAACAAACTGCCACAGCCAACCTTGATGGATGCGTTCAGGCTGCAGGACTCCCAGCGCCAAGACGACGTTCCCGATGTCTGGCGCGAACGAGAGCAGTAACAGCAGCACGACGTAGATCGCAGTGCTGCCAAGAATGATCTGCCTCACGGCGCCGCGAAAGGGAGGCAGACCCATTTCAAAAGAGGTATGACGAGGCATAGGCTCACATTCCAGACGAAGACGGCGCCTGACTTCTGCCCGGTACTCCGATTCTACCGCTCGGCGTGGGCACGATAGGCAAACTGATGTGCCCTTTTGCGTCATTTGCACGCAGAGCAAAGATCACGTTGTCTTTTGAGATGGGTAGCGTGATCGAGGTGCTGTTCGCAGGAACGTTCATCGCATGCTGCCAGTATGGCTGGTCGGTGTCTCGCCACAAGACTTGATAACCGGTCGCCAATCCTCCGGGCGAGGCTTCCCATGTGAGTGTCGTGTCATTCGTCAGTGCACGCGTCTCGAGATGCACGTTTGCCGGCGGAGCCGGAGCTGAAGCCAGCGAAGCCAGCGTTGCTGCATTTGTACGCGCAACATTCGCGACATAATTGAAGTCGACAAATTTGATCAAATCGCCGTACTCGATCCCATCTTCCACACGAACGTTTTGATGCTGATGGTGGAAGTCCTCGCGGTATTCCGTAACTCGCACGGCGGCGAATCCTTCTTCGTTGAAAGACGTGTGGTCGCCTCCACGGAGAAAACGGTCGCGTCGGAAGATCAGCGTCGGCTGGAAAGTGGAAAGATACTCCTTCGACGTCGTTCGCACATAGCGCGCAAGCTCGCGTGAAGACGAATCGTTCTCTAATCCAAGATTGCGAAAACGATTCAGATCCTCAGGCTTGAGGGCCGCCGGAATTCCCTCCGAAAAGATTCGCACCGTGTCTTTGCGTTGGAGTGTGTCACCGGGAGTAGTGTTGCCGCCAACGATGTCGTTATTCAGCACGCCTTGAAGCTCCCAGCCCTGCTCGCGAGCCATCTGCGCGAAGTGCTTCGAGCCATCGAGCCCCTGCTCTTCCCCGGCGACGGTCAGAAAAATGAGCGTGGCCGGAAACTTGTATTTGCTCAACACCCGCGCGCATTCGAGACTTACGGCGGTGCCGCTGAGGTCGTCATTTGCGCCAGGCGCCGGATCTTTCGTATTGAGAGTATCGGAGTTGCGCGAATCGTAGTGCCCGGTGACGAGGTAAATCCGCTTCGCGTTCTCCGCATCCGTGCCGCGCAAAATGGCGTAAACGCTCGTCAGTGGAGTCGGAGTGGGTACGCGCTGTGCCACAGGATCGGTGAAGGAATCGGTTTTCACTTCCAGACATCCGCCACAGTCTTTTGAATATCGCTCAAACTCCTCCTGGATCCACTTGGCGGCGGCGGTCACGCCAAGGCCCTGAGAAATCATCTCCTGATCGTTCGACGAGAGCGTGTTTCGATTCTTGTATGAGACCAGCTTTTCGTCTGTCGCGCGAATGTGCTCGGGAGAAATCTGCTTGAGGGCGGCCACGATCTGTGGATCGAGCTTTGTAGGTTGTGGGTTGATTTCAACAATAGGTACTGGCTTCGGAGGCGGCGTGCGCTGCGGATTTTCCTGAGCAACGCTGGTGAAAGAGCAAAACATCAGAGAGGTGACGAGTGCGAGACAACGGGATGTTGAGATCAACTTGAGTGCGACTCCTTGCGACAGGCTTGTTGACTTGACTGCGAAAACCCATAGATTCTAAAACTACGACAGCGACATTCACCACCCGCCCTAAGCGATAGCGGATAATTTGGGAGTAATTTCCCGGAGGCAAGCGAAAATGGTTCTCTGTCCTGAATGCGATACCGACCTGGACATCGAAGAAGATGACATGGAAGAAGGCGATGTGGTCTCGTGCTCGGAGTGTGGCAGCGACTTTGAGGTCGTGACCATCAATCCTCTCGAGTTGAACAAGGTCGACGAAGAAGAAGAAGACGACGAAGACGAAGAAGACGAAGAGGAAGAAGAAGACGGTGATTACTGATCGCCGTCAGACTATCCGAGCCCTCGCCCTGGTTCTCGCAATCGGGAACGTAGCCGTATGCGTGCGGGCCGACCCCAAGCAGCATGCCCGAGATCCATACGCGCTGCTGTTCGGAACCGTCTATGGGCCGGATCAGCGGCCTGAGTACGGCGTCCACATCAAAATCCGCCGGGCCGACCAGAAAAAACCAAAATGGGAGTTGATGTCCGACCACCAGGGCGAATTCGCCCAGCGCGTACCCGCCGGCAAAGCCGACTATGTCATTACCGCTGACGTGAAAACTCCCAAAGGCCAGCCTAAGCCTGAACTCACCATCCACGTCGATAACGACGAGCGCAAGGACTTCGTTCTGCGCTTGAAATAAATGGAGTCGGGACCTCCCGTGCTGTAGCAATGGCTATAACTAGGGACAACGTGACGAAGTGTATGGACTTGTTCGACCGTCGCGTTCACTCGTACCTTAGAATCTCCGCCGGATCGACGGACAGCGCGCGCCGCGTTGGCGCACAGGCTGCTACGGTTGCGCCCAATACAACTACGGCGACAGCCAGCAGATAGGCTGGACCATCAAAGCTCTTGATCGGGTGGGCTTTAAGTTGGAACGCAACCAATCGCGAAAACAGAATAGCAATCAGAGTTCCCGTTCCAATACCGAGCAGTGTCAATTTGGCGCTCTGTTTCAGGACGAGCGATGCCACCGAACCGGTACTGGCGCCGAGCGCTAGACGAATGCCGATTTCCTTACTGCGCTGTGCGACTAGGTAAGAGAGCACTCCGTAGACTCCCGAGATTGAAAGCCAAAGAGCCAATCCTGCCAGCATGCCTGCAATCCATCCCGCTGCGCGAAACGGATATACCGGCACCGACCACATGTCCTGCAACCGGGTGATCTGGACTACCGCTCCCAGGCTTGTTCTTTCGAGATCTGAGTCGAGCTTCTGGAGTGCGAGAAGATCATCTCCTTGCACCTTCACCAGAATGTACTTGTTTGATCCCGCAGCAGAAGCAGATTCCAGACCAGGAAGAGCAATGGCGTCTCGAATCGGAAAATAAAGCATCGTCATCTCTTTTGCGCCCTCAATTGGTCCGGTCATGATGTCGCCTACCACTCCGATTACTCGTGCTTTGTCGTAGCGCCGCATCGTCGGATTATTTGCATCGGGAGCGATTTTGATTACCTGACCGATCGGATCTTGATTGGGCCAGAGTCTCCTTGCCGTGGAGCTGCTCACAATCGCAACCGGCGACTGCGCGTTCGCTTCCTCGGGCGTGAACGTTCGCCCTTCGGTGATCGGAATATCGAGAACAGAAAAGAAATCAGGTGAAACGAGGTTGCAACGAGCTGCCTCCGATTTGCCGCTGGCCAATAGCGCAGTCACCGCGTTGTGGGGAGGTCCGTTCAGAGGAGAGGATTGCGCAGCGATGATCGATTCCACCAGTGGATTCGTTTGTAAATAGGAAAGTAGCTCTGACACATGCTTTTCTGAGTAAAGAATTGAAAGAATTCCGTGAGTGTTCAGCCCAGGTTCGATCTGCGCCATCTCGCGAGCGGAACGCAGCAGCATCATGGAAGAACTCAGCAGTACTACGCAGGCTGTAACCTGGACTACGACTAGTAGATTACGGAGTCTCGCAGGACGATGATCCGTTGTGAATTCTCCTCTGCAAGCTTGAAGGACATTTGTTCGCGTCACCTGAAGTGCGGGCGCGAGTCCGAATAGGATTGCCGCCGCTATTCCCGCAGCGATCATGAAAGCAAACACGCGCGTATCGGCATGCAGCGGAATAATCCGGATGTACTGCGCGAAATAGGGCGGCATACTTCCGAACAACAATCGTTGGCCGTATTGCAAAGAGACCTGGGCGACAAAGAAGCCGAAAATGGAAGCAGCAAGTGCGAGCACAAGGCTCTCTGTCAGGAGTTGACGAATAAGCCTGGGGCGGCTCGCCCCAAGCGAGAGCCGCGTGCCGATCTCGCGCTGCCGGGCCATCGCCCGCGCCAGCATCAAGTTGGCGACATTCGCGCACGCAATGAGCAGCACCAGCGCAAATGAAATGATGATCGACGAAAAGACCGCAATCACTTCCGGCGAGAGCGACATCGCTGTCCCTGCAGGCGCAAGGGTTGGAGACCCGTCCGAATCCTTGATTGCAGGATCGGCTGTGATCCGCTGAACCGATGGCTTCAACGCTGCCTCTGCGGCGCGCTTGTCGACGTCCGCAGCAACCCTGCCGATGATCGAGATTGTTTGTACGCGATCATCGATCGTGCCTGAGCCGTCCTGCAAGTGACTCGTCATCGTGATCGGAGTCCAGAAATCGAATGGAAGTTTCTCAAGTCCCGTGAAGCCGGGCGGCGTGACTCCAACCACTTCCATCGGATAACCGCGCAAAGAAATTTTCCTACCCACTATGTCGGGATCACCGCCGAATTGGTGCTGCCACGCTTGATAGCTGAGTACCAGGACAGGCCCGGAGCCGGGAGCAGCGCAGTCTGCATTAACCAGAGTTCTTCCACGAGCGACGCTTACTCCGAGCACATCAAAGAAGTTGCAACTGACTAATCCACCAAGCATGGGCCGAGCCAGCAGCAGGCGCATGGCAGCCATGTGAGTAAATGCACTCTGGTTGTTGTCATCGCGTAGCTCTGCGAATTGATTCCAGCTAAACAGGTGCTCGTACCCTTTGCGATCGCTCCAGTGCAGCCGGTAGAGGCTATTCGGATCTCGAATCGGGAGAGGACGGAGTGCGTACGCGTCGAAGATCGTAAAGATTGCAGTATTCACACCAAGGCCAATCGCGATGATCGCGATAACGCTGGCGGCAAACATGGGACTGCGCCGCATTCCGCGAAGCGCGTAGCGAACATCGGCGAAGAGTGTCTCGACGAAGTTGATGCCTCTTGCTTCCCGGCATTCTTCGGTCGCGCGCTCAACGCTGCCGAACTGAAGTCGCGCCTGCCGGTTGGCTTCTGAGGCGTCGAGATGCTGTCCCTGATTCTTTCGTGTCTGCATCACCAGGTGGAATTGCAGTTCTTCGTCGAGTTCCTCATCCATCTGGCGATGACGAAGCAACGCCTGTAATCGCAGGAGAGCGTCAGACCATCGCATAGCAGCCTCAGTCGTGTCTTAGCGCAATCATCGGTTCAACGCACGTGGCGCGTCGTGCGGGCAGATAGCACGCCAGCAGGGCGATTGCGGCGAGCAGGCTGGCGAGGCCGATAAACGTGATCGGATCAAACCACTTTGCGCCGTACAGGACGTCAACGCTGCCGGGGAAGATCAAGATTGCGCGCAGCAGTCCGGAGACGCCCAACGCGCCGAGCACGCCGAGCATTACTCCGAAAATCACCGGCCGCATTCCCTGACGAAGCATCAGCGCCAGCACGTCGGATCTGGTGGCTCCAAGAGCCATATGAATGCCAACTTCTCTTTCTCGCTGGCTCACGAGAAACGCCATCACTCCGTAGACACCGATCGACGCCAGCAGAAGGGCGACTGCGGCAAGGAACATGGCTGAAAGAGTAAAGGTCTTCGCCATTACGATCTGCGACTCCACCGCGTCATCCTGCAGGCTCACTAACGAAAATCCTGGACGAAGCTGGCCATCCGTCTGTTCCAATGTGGTCCGAATCGCCGCGATTGCTTTGCGCTTATCGCCCGAAATTCGGACCAGAGCGAAGTAGTCGCTGAGACGCGCAGAATCTATAGGTAAGTAGACAAAGGCGGGATCCAGCCTTGAAATGTTGGTGCTGCGCACGTCACCTACAACGCCGATAACCTCGAGCGTTAACCATTCATGACGGCCGATTTGCAGCTTGATTTTCTTTCCCAATTGATCATCGCTCTGCCATGCCTCACGAGCCAGGGCTGTGCTCACGATTGCGACGGCACTTCCCTGCCGCTCTTCGCCGCGTGTAAAGCCTCTTCCACGAACAAAGGGAATCCCGAGTGTGCTGAAGAAAGACGGAGAGACATGCCTTGCGCACGTAAACGCGTTCGTCGGATTGTTTTTCTTGTCGAGAATTGTGACTTGCGTCGTCCATGTGTTCTGTAGGGGAACGTAATCAGTCAGCGCAAGGTTTTCGACTTCAGGCAGTAGCGCAAGGCGGTCAAGAGCCTGTTCACGCTGGGACTGGTTCTTTGTGGGATCGTTGTTGTATGGCAGTGGCACTGGATAAAGCCTGCGAACCTCAAAGCCAGGATCAACCGCTGTGGAGCGAATCAGACCGTGCGTCAACAGACCGGCAACGATGAGGAACAGTGTCGAGATCGCGATTTGCCCGCCAACCAGCAATCCGCGCATGTGCGAACGATCGAGCCGCTGTCCAAGAGGTGTACCCGAATCCTTCAGTGAGTTCGTAAGATCAGGACGCGTGCTGCGCAATGCCGGCGAGAGTCCGAAGAATATGCCGGTACTAAACGAGATCAGCAACGTGTAAGCAAAGACGCGAGTGTCAGGCGGTATCTGCTTCACGAAGGCAGAATGCACTCCCGCGAATTGCTCTACTGCGAGCCAGAGCAGTCGTGATCCCCAGAGCGAGAAAAGAATGGCGATAGCTCCGCCGAGGACCGCAAGCAGTACGCTTTCGGTCAGCAGTTGCCGCACCAGGCGCTCTCGGCTGGCGCCCAGCGCAAGACGAACGGCGATTTCGTTTTGCCGTCCGCTGGCTTTTGCCAGCAGCATGTTCGCCAGGTTCGCGCACGCGACCACCAGCACGAGTCCAACGATGGACATCAGCAGCACGACAATCGCTTTGAAGCGAATATCTTCGGTATTACCGAAGAATGTCGCGCTCTGCACGGTTACCGCAGTGGTTTTCAGCATTAATGCATCGCGTGCGGGCAGAGCTGCTTCCTCTGACACCGGATGATCGTGCGCGAAGCGTTGTTCCAAAACGGAAATGTCAGCCTGCGCCTCTCTCATAGAGACCCCGGGCGCGAGATAGCCCAGCACCTGAATCCTGTAATCGAGCGGCTGATTCAGCCAATCCTGACCCGGCACGACTTGCGATTGCATTGAGAGCGGCATCCATAAATCGACCAGGACCGGCGGATTTCCTGTTCCCACAAAGGCGCGAGGAGTTACTCCGATCACGGTGAAGGCCGTGTCATTGATCTTGATGAGCTTTCCCACGATCGTGGGGTCGCCGCTGAAGCGCTTTTGCCAGTAGGAATAGCTCAGAACTATCAGTGGATCGGCTCCGGAAGTGTTGCCTTCATCCTGACCAAAGACGCGTCCCAAAATGGGCACGACTCCTAAATCAGAGAAGTAATTGGCCGAGACCATCTGCGCAACTGCCTGCTCCGGCGGCCCCATGACTGCCTTGCTCACGCGAGCTGTGGCGACATCGAGCGGCAGTGACGCCGCGATGTGCCGCGGGAACGTAGCCTCGATCAAGCTGGAAAAGACTTTATTGTGCTCGGAGAAGAACCGATACTCGGCATGCGAAAACACATACTGGATATCGCCACGAGAATTGCTGGCATACCAGCGCTCCAACCGGACAATCCGCCCCGAGTCTCGCACCGGGATTGGCTTGAGCGCGACAACATTTACGACACTGAACAACGTAGTGTTCAGTCCAATACCAAACCCCAACGTCAACACCGCAACTGCGGTAAAGACTGGGCTCTTCTTCAGAATCCGGAGCGCGTAACGCAAGTCCTGAAAGAGGTTTTCAACAACGTTCACGCCGCGCGCGTCGCGACATTCTTCGGTCGCGCGCTCGACGCTGCCGAACTGCAAGCGCCCCTGACGCCGCGCCTGGGTTGGATCAAGATTGCGAGCATGATTTTTTGCCGCCTGCATTTCCAGATGGAATTGGAGTTCTTCGCTGAGTTCTTCATCCATCTCGCGACGGAAGAGCAAAGCACGTAGTCGGAGAAGAGCGTCGCGCCAATGCATATCAGGCCATCCTTAGCACCCGAGCAATTGCGTCGGTAATTCGGTTCCAGTTCTCGGATTCCACCTCGAGCTGCTTGCGTCCGGCGGCGGTTAGCGAGTAGAAGCGGGCGCGGCGTCCTAATTCGGAAATGCCCCATTCGGCTTTGATCCAGCCGCGATGTTCGAGGCGATGCAGTGCGGGATAGAGCGATCCCTGGTTAACCTGCAGAACGTCCTGCGAGATCTGCTGAATACGCTCGGAGATCGCCCAGCCATGCATGGCTTCGGCTCTCAACGCCCTCAGAATGAGAAGGTCGAGAGTGCCTTGCAGAAGATCGAGTCGAGATTTGTCGGGAGCCATTGGTGTCGAATCTCTACATCAAGCTACGCTTGCTGTTGTCGAATGTCAACAACAGCATAGCCAATAAGCGGACGATTGCCCGAGGCCAGTCGGGTTCCTTGACACGATCCAGCGTAAAATCGTACAATCTGACTAGTCTGACTAGTTAAGAAGAGGAAAGTTGATGACGAAGACTGCTGGAAAGCGGAGGCATCCAGATCCTTTTTCTCAATCGGGCTTCCGAAAGAGCCCCGGCAAAGCATGGCAGATTCAGACTGCCAAAGCTCGGTTTAGCGAAATATTCCGATTGGCGCGAACTGATGGACCGCAACGTATTACGCGGCAGGGAAAAGAAGGTGTAGTGATGATTTCAGACGAGCAGTACGAGCAACTCGTGGGCCGGTCTCATCAGCCGAAGAATCTAGTCGAGTTTTTCCGGGAATCACCGCTGGTCGGCGTTGAACTCGATCTTGAACGCTCTAAAGATGTGGAGCGCGATATCGATCTATGAGCGGCTTTTTGCTCGATACAAATTGCATTTCTGAAGTTGTTCGCCGCAATCCCGAGCCGCGAGTGATGGATTGGATGGGAGCTGTGGATGAAGCTCTGCTCTACTTGAGCGTGCTGACGCTAGGTGAGATTCGAAAAGGCATCGCAGCACTGTCGCAAAGCAACAGGCGCGCGCACTTGGAAGCATGGCTTGAAGTAGAGCTAAGAGCGCGCTTTTCTGGCAGAATTCTTCCGATCGATGTAGATGTCGCGGACCGATGGGGTTTGCTGGCGGCCGATGCAAAACGTCGTGGGAAGCTCTTATCGGCAATTGATGGTCTACTGGCGGCAACTGCTCTTCACCACAACCTCACGATCGTTTCACGCAATGTCAGCGATTTCAAAAGCACTCAAGTGCCGATTCTGAATCCCTGGGATGCATGATCTCTGGGAATGTTGGAGGCTATGCGAGTTGAGTTCAACTGGCGAGATCGGAAGGCGGAGATGAAATTTCCAGTGATCTTCGTCTTTCTTTGCATTATTCCCTGTTTCGCGCAGAAGGTTGCAATTACCTTCGATGATCTCCCGCTGAATGGCGATCTGCCTCCTGGAGTCACACGAGTTCAAATTGCGCGCGACACGATCGCAATCCTGAAAGCCCGGCGCCTTCCTCCGGCTTACGGATTCATTAATGGTAAGAAGCTGGAAGGCAATGAAGATGCGGCAAACGCGTTGAAACTCTGGGCGGCGTCGGAGCCGTTTGGAAATCACACCTACCGGCATCTGGACCTAAATGCGAATGCTGCTGAAAACTTCGAGCAGGAAATCGCGGAGAACGAACCGGTTCTGGAATTGCTCGGAGGACCGAGCGCGAACTGGCGTTGGCTGCGCTATCCCTTCTTGCGGGAAGGAGACACGGTCGAGAAGCGGCGCGCCGTCCGCGCTTATCTTCAGGCGCATGGATACCGAGTGGCGCAGGTGACGCTCGACTGGGAAGACTATCTATGGAACAGCGCCTACGCACACTGTGTCGCTAAGAACGATACACAGTCAATCGCGTGGTTGCATTCGAGCTACTTGCAGATCGAGTCTTCCTACCTCGATCTCGACCGTCAACTGGCGCAATTGGTTTTTGGACACGATGTCAATCATGTTCTGCTGCTACACCTCGGCGCCTTCAGCAGCACGATCCTGCCGGATGCCTTTGACCTGTTGGAGAAGAAAGGATTCAAGCCCGTGACGTTGGAGGAAGCAGAGAGCGATCCGGCGTACGAGAGTGATCCGGACGTGGGTTCGAAATACGGTGGAACACTGCTCGAGTTGTGGATGCAGGCCAAGCAAATCAAATTTCCTGAAGCCATGCCAAAGCCCTATAAGCAACTACAAGAGATCTGCAAATAAGTAGCGACACAATTCCTGGCACTACTCTGCTCTCAATGCCTCCATCGGATCCACACGAGCTGCACGTCGTGCTGGTAGATAGCTGGCGATCACACCGAGTGCTCCTGCGATCAACGCAACGGCACCGAGCGTTGCGGGATCGGTTGGACTTATCTGGAAAAGCAACGAATGGATCAAGCGCGTGAGCGCAATCGCGCCAGCCGTACCGATCAGGATTCCCGAACCTGTAACTCCGAGAGCACGACCAATCACCAACCAAAGGATATTTCCTGTCTGTGCACCCAGCGCGCGGCGAATCCCTAGTTCGCCCGTACGTTGCACGACCCAATATGAGATCGTGCCGTAGATCCCGATCAATGTCAGCAGTACGGCCGCGCCTGCGAATGCGCCGAGAACAAGCAGCACCAGCCGGCGCTGTCCTTCTGCCTCTTCGGCAAGCTCCGACATTGTGTGGACCGATGAGATCGGCTGTGCCGAGTCGACGCTCAGAACTGCACGACGCATTTGTTCGACGTACCGGAGTGGATCGTCTATCGTTCGGACAGCGAACATCATGGTTGGCGCGACTGTCTGATACACCGGCCAGTACATGCTCGGCCTGGGCTCGTCCTCGAGACTTTGGTGGATGTCGGCGACGACGCCGATGATCTCGTAGTGCGGGGTGTGAGCGCCCATCAAGAGACGTTGTCCGATCGGATTGAACTGCGGGTACTCCGGCCAAAGCTTACGTGCAAGAGCTTCGCTGATGATCGTCACTTCCGGTTCACCGGTCTTGTCGCGCGCGGTGAACAGGCGTCCGCGAACCAGCGGGATACCTAGGGTGCGGAAGTAATCCGGAGTGATGAACTGAATCATTCCGAGAGGGCGCTCATTGAGTTTGCGCGGCGCTGCGTCGGCCGGTTGCACCGGCATCATCGGAAATCCCATCATGGGCAGAGTGAGCGAGATCGTGGAGCTTCGCACGCCGGAGACGGAATCGATGCGACGAAGAACCTCGTCGTAGAAGGCGGTCTGCAATTCGGGCTTACTGTAACGCGTGGGCGAGAGCGAGACGCGAAACGTGAGTAGGTTTGCGAAGTCAAAGCCCGGATCGACACGGCTGAGTCGTACCAGGCTGCGAATCAGTAATGCCGTCCCGCTGAGTAACACGATGGAGAGCGCGACCTGAATTGCAACCAGCGCATTGCGCGTATTGAACGAACGCCAACGATGCGAGCTTAGAGTCGATTCGCCGCGTGATTTCAGCACAGCAGTCAGATCAGGTCGTGATGCGCTGCGCGACGGAAGCAGTCCGAAGATGATGCCAGTCGCTATGGAAAGCAGGAGCGCGAACGCAAGCACCACTGGATCAAGATGAATTTCGTTAAGCCGAGGCAATTCGAGCGCATTTGAGCTGCTGAGCGTCACCGCGCGTATGATCCAGCGCGCGAGGGCCATGCCGAGGACCGCTGCCAAAACCGACAGAATCGTGCTCTCGATGAGAACTTGCGCGATTATGCGGCCGCGAGATGCGCCTAGGGCGGCGCGTACGGCGAATTCACGGGACCGAGACGTGGCACGGGCGAGCAGCAATCCGGCAACGTTTGCGCACGCGATCATCAGCACGAAGCTGACTGCGCCAAAGAGCATCCAGAGAATGCTTCGAATATTGGAGACTAGCGATTCTTTCAGAGGCTCTACGCGCGCGACCTTCCCGGCCCTGGTGTCTAGCATGCCCGGGTGCGCCGCGTCATACTGATGATTAATCACCTTGAGTTCAGCGGTCGCCTTCGTGAGAGTGGCGCCGGACGCTAGGCGTCCGAAAGCCACGAGCAAAGGGCTGAACTGGTTGACGTCTTTTGCCGGTTGCGGAAACCATACGTCGATATTCGCGAACGGAAAATTGAAATTGGCCGGCATAATGCCGACTACGGTGTGGGGGGATCCGGCAACGTCGATTGTGCGACCAACAATTTGTGGATTGCCTCCAAATCGCCGCTGCCACAGATTCGAGCCGATGATCACAACCGGCGGACCGTCAGGAAAATCTTCTTCCGCTGAAAAGCTGCGTCCGATGAGCGGCTCGGTTCCGAGTATCGAGAGAAAATTCGCCGACACCCGGGCCTGCTTGATGACCTCCGGTGTAAACGCGCCGTTCAGGGCCACATCGGCAGATGCGCTGTAATAATCTCCAATCTCCGTGTAAGAACGAGCCGACTTCTTCAGTTCGTCGAAGCGAATGGGAGTTGCCCCGGAGGTGATCAGGACCAAGCGTTCAGGATGTTGGTACCCAAGTGGACGAAGCAGAATGCCTTCGACGAGCGAGAAGATCGCAGTCGTCGCGCCGATGCCAAGAGCGAGCGTAGCGATTACCGTCAGAGTGAATCCGGGAGCTTTACGAAACTGGCGAAATGCGAAACGAAGATCCTGCGCAATTGCGTTCATTGACTTGGTGTCCTTCGAGGTGTCCGTCGCGCTGCCCCTGTTGCGTTCGCAGCAACAGTCTCCGCTGCCATCACGAATGGGAAAGGGGAATCAAATGATCCTTCCGTCGAGCTAGAACATCTAAGTAGAAGCTGCGCTTGGAGCAGGTCGGCTCCACGTTAGACTGCTGAAGTTTACGCTGATTTCGCTGTTACCGATGTTTTGATTCGCTGTTATTTTCGAAGAGATTCTCGCAAAACCGCGATTTTAGGGCAAAAAACATCGGACTCGACAAACTTACGCTGTTCGTTACGCTGTTAGCACCGAAAACAAGCTTTTACGTCCGAATGGAGTAGTCGATCTTCACTTCGCGTCCAATTGGGTTTGTGCGTAGCGGGTACACAGCCACGAGCGAGGTTCCTAAAGGCCTCGGGGCAAAGCACGACGCTGATGGAGTGCTCAGTATTCTGCCGGAGTTTGGTGCCGGGCTGACCGACATCGAAGGTTTCTCGCACTTGTACGTTCTGTGGGAGTTTGATCGGAGCAGCGGATTTGAGCTGCTCGGCAGTCCGCCATCGGATAATCGTCCGCATGGCGTGTTCGCAACGCGATCGCCGCGGCGTCCGAATCCGATTGCGCTAACTGTGGTCGAGTTGCGGCGGCGCGATGGTCTCGAACTTCATGTTCGCGGTGTCGATATGCTCGACGGCACGCCAATTCTCGACATCAAGCCATATCTTTCCAACATTCCTGCCGAGAAGCTGCGGCGCGGTTGGCTCGCCGAGGCAGAGGCGCGACAGAAGTAAAGATGCGCAGCTCGCGTTCAATCCAACCCTACGTTTGGGGCCATCTTCTATCCTGATGTGAAGAACTCGAACTTATCCACTCTGCCAGCGCGGAATTCCAATGGCCAGATCACCGCTGTGATCGAAACACCAAAAGGGCATCGCAACAAACTCAAGTACGACGAAAAACAGGGCGTTTTCAAACTGAGTGGCGTTCTGCCCGCAGGAAGCAGCTTTCCTTATGACTTCGGATTTATTCCTTCGACCAAGGCGCCAGACGGTGATCCGCTCGACGTTCTGCTGCTGATGGATGAGCCTGGCTTTCCTGGATGCCTGATTGATGCCCGCCTGATTGGCGTGATTGAGGCCGAGCAGACGGAAGATGGCAAGACTATGCGCAACGATCGTTTGATTGCCGTCGCCGCACATTCCCGAGATTATTCAGATCTGTCTTCCCTGCGGGATGTGAATGCGCATTTGCTTGAAGAAATTCAGCACTTTTTTGTGAGCTACAACGAGATTCGCGGAAAGAAATTCAAGCCCCTCGGCGTGCATGGCCCAAAACGGGCAATGAAGCTACTCGAGCAAAGTATGAAAAATGCGCGTTCTGGTGAAAGCAAGAAGAAACGCGCAGCCTGAGGTGGAGTTTATGATGGGCAGCGATGACTCGCGTGCTCGTCGCCAGCTCGAATCCTGGCAAGCTGGCTGACTTCGCTGCTGCCGCCAAACTGTTTGAGATCGAAGT
>CAYZHX010000072.1:0-4776 GCA_964476905.1 uncultured Terriglobales bacterium | reverse complement strand
AGCACTCTTCACACGGTCGCCGCCCGAGCAAACGGTATCCTCTTGCGCGAACCGCGGGGCAGCAATGGCTTTGGCTATGATCCCCTGTTCTATTTTCCAAAGCTGAATAAGTCCTTTGCAGAGTTGTCGCGAGAGGAAAAACTGCAGGTCAGCCATCGTGGTGCAGCGTTCCGCATGTTCCTCGAATGGATGAGTGCGCGCAAGCAGGCTCATGTTTAGAGCGAGAGTTAAACGGGAGATCGTCGTCGAGTTTCTTCCGCCCGAGCTGCGCTCGCAAAAGGAAAAGGTCATCGTGATCTGCGATGGCATGCCTTCGATCCCACGCAAACAAAGTTTAGCCAGCTTTCTGGCAGGTAAAGGCTTTTGGGTCTTTTATCCCCGCTACCGTGGAGCCTGGGAGAGTGCTGGACAGTTTCTCGCCCGCTCTCCGCATGAAGACATTCTGGACGTAATCGAGGCTCTCAAGAAGCCTATCGTCGAGGTCACATTCGGTAAGCGCTTCCGCGTGCGTGCCGACGAAATCTTTGTAATCGGCGGGAGTTTTGGAGGTGCGGCGGCGATCCTCTGCTCGCTGGATGCGCGAGTGAAGAAGGTGATTGCCAATTGTCCAGTAGTGGACTGGGCAATTCTTCCTCATTCGGAACGCGCAGAAACGTCGAATCCAAGTTACGCCGCTTATATTCGCGAAGCATTTGGCGCTGCCTACCGGCTCTCGGAACGAAATTGGAACAAGCTGCGCTGCGGACGCTTCTACAATCCGGCACACCATATCAACGAGATCACGCCGTCAAAGGTGCTGATGTTCCACGCCAAAGACGATCCATACGTCCCATACACTTCGGTAAAACGCTTTGCGGAAAAGACCGGCGTGGCCCTAAAATCCTTCGCGCGAGGAGGACACATTGGAACTGAATACGTCGTGCGCCGTTACTGGCGGCAGATCGAGAAGTTTTTCAATGAATAGGCCCGAACTGAGAACTGCGGCCTCTAGCTTTATTGCTGGTTTTCTAAAGATCTTCTCCTGGAGTGCGGTAATCCTTTTACTTCCATCTCTGTGCTTCAGTCAGCAGACGAACCCACCCAGCAACCTTCCTGCTCCTCAGGAAGGCGATTACATCGCGCATGACTTTCATTTTCGTTCCGGCGAGACTCTTCATGAACTGCGACTCCACTACACAACTTTTGGCCGCCCGCAGCGTGATGGGAATGGGCGTGTAAACAATGCGGTGCTAATCCTTCACGGAACCGGCGGAACTGGACACCAGTTCTTTGCCTCGCAATTTGCTGGTGTCCTTTTTGGTCCCGGCCAGCTACTTGATATCAATCGATATTTCATCATCCTTCCAGATAACGTCGGCCACGGAAAGTCGAGCAAGCCGAGCGACGGCATGCATGCTCGGTTTCCGCAATACGATTACGACGACATGATCGCCGCGCAGCACGAAATGCTCGAAAAAGGTCTGGGCGTAAACCATCTTCGTCTCGTAATGGGAACGTCGATGGGCTGCATGCATTCATGGGTTTGGGGCGAGACATATCCTGACTTCATGGATGCACTCATGCCGCTTGCTTGCCAGCCTGTGCAGATCGCCGGACGTAATCGTATCTGGCGCAAGATGGTCATCGATGGAATTCGCAATGACCCGGACTGGAAGGATGGCGAGTACACCACCGAGCCTCGCGCCGGATTGGAGATCGCAACCGATTTTCTGCTGATCGCCGGCAGCGCTCCTCTGCCAATGCAACTCCAATACGCCACGCGGGATGTTGCTGATCAGTATTTGGAAAACTATCGAAAGCGCGTGACACACACCATTGACGCAAACGATATGCTTTACGCCGTAAGCTCTTCGCGAAATTACGATCCGTCGCCGAATCTCGAGAAGATTACCGTGCCAGTGATGTACATCAATTCTGGGGATGACTTTATCAATCCACCCGAATTAGGCATCGCACAGCGTGAGATCAAACGGGTGAAGCGCGGACATTTCGTGCTGATCCCGGCTTCTGCTCAGACGCACGGACATGGAACTCACACCTGGGCAATGTTCTGGCAGCAATATCTGAAGCAGTTGCTGGATGAGTCTGCGTCTTCAGCAGGCACGCCTCATTAAACTGAGGCTAGAGAACAAGGTCGAGGCTGGTACATTATTTGCGATTTCCATTCATCTCCTGAGGCGACTCCATGAAGCGGATCGGCTTTGCGTTGTGCTCGTCTGTCCTGGTATGTCTTGGTTGCTCTCTTCACGCTCAAACGATTGTCCGCTGCAGCAAGCTGCTCGATGTGCGCCAAGGAAAATACATCGACAACGCTGCGATCACGATTGATAACGATCGCATCATGGACGTTGGACCCGCTGCTCGAACAAATTCAACCAACACAGGACACGTGATCGATGTCCCCGGTACCTGTCTGCCGGGCCTGATTGATGTTCATGTACACCTCACCTCCGATCCCGAAGAAGGAGGCTTTGGCTATTCCGAGCTGGGCGTCTCGATTCCCCGCCAGGCAATCTTCGGAGCAAAGAATGCGCGCCGAACTCTGATGTCGGGCTTCACAACCGTCCGCAACGTTGGAGCGGATGGGTTTGCCGATGTCGCATTGCGCGACGGCATCAACGCGGGCGACGTACTAGGCCCGCGTGTGCAGGTGTCTGGTCCGGCGCTCACGATCACCGGCGGCCACGGCGACGACAATCTGCTCCCGTGGGAGTTCCACCACTATGGACAAGGCGTCGCCAACGGTCCGTGGGCTGCCCGGGAGAAAGTTCGCGAAAACGTGAAATACGGAGCCGACATGATCAAGGTGTTGGCTTCCGGAGGCGTGCTGTCAAAAGGCGATCTGCCGGGCGCGCCACAGTTCACGCTCGAAGAACTGCGCGCGATCACAGAAGAGGCTCACAAGCTCGGAAGAAAAGTTGCGGCGCACGCGCACGGAACACAGTCGATCAAAGATTCCATTGTCGCCGGCATCGACACCATCGAACACTGCAGCCTCATCGATGATGAAGGCATTAGCCTGGCAAAACAACACCACACCTACCTCGACTTCGACATTTATAACGACGATTACATTCTTTCCGAGGGCGCGAAGCACGGCATGTTGCCGGAGTCAATCGCCAAAGAACGACAAGTCGGAAGAACGCAGCGCGAGAACTTCCGCAAGGCCTTTCAGGCGGGGGCGATGATGGGATTTGCAACGGACGCAGGAGTCTATCCGCACGGAGACAATTGGAAACAGCTTCCCAAGATGGTCGAGTGGGGAATGAAGCCAATCGACGCGATTCGCGCTGCGACCTTAAATGGGGCCGACATTATGGGCTGGGCGGATCATGTGGGCTCAATCGAGAAAGGCTACTACGCGGACATCATCGGCATTGATGGTGATCCACTAACAGATATCAACGCTATGGGACGCGTGAAGATGGTGATCAAAGGCGGCGACATCGTCCGAAACGATTTCGGAGTTAAGTAATTCCCAAAAGAGCGAACACGAAGGTCACGAAGTTGAGACAAGAGGACACGAAGAACTCTCCGTGACCTCTTCTTTTGTCCTCCGTGACCTTTGTGTACGCCTCTCTCGGGTAGCTCGTCCCTTGACAGTCTATACATAGATAATCTATATATCGTCGGCATGGCGAACAAGCCCGACCTTCTCCCCGGCACGCTCGACATGCTCATTCTCAAGACGCTTACGCGCGCGCCGCTGCACGGCTATGGCATAGCGCAAGCCATCAAGCAACTCTCGGACGAGGTACTCACAGTTGAAGAAGGGTCCCTGTATCCCGCGCTGCAACGATTGCTGCTACAAGGCTGGGTGAAGGCCGAGTGGAAGATGACCGAGACAAATCGTCGCGCTCGCTACTACACGTTGACTCGCTCAGGCCGCAAGCAGTTGGGGGTCGAGCTCTCCGAATTTCAGCAAGTGATCGCCGCAATCAGTCGCGTATTGCAGAACGCATAGGAGTCTGCGATGGATTCGATTTTTCAGTTCTTCCGCAAGCTTCGGTTTCTAGTCTCTCGAGAACGATTCAGCACGGAATTGGCTGAGGAGATGGCCTTCCATCGCCAACAGACAGAGCGGCGGCTTCGGGTTGACGGACTCCCGTCGGAGACGGCGCACAGGGAGGCGGCGCGGAGACTTGGGAACGAGCTGCGTTTGAAAGAACAGAGTGTCGAGCGTGTGGAATTCCGTTTCGAGACGGTGCTTCAGGACATTCGCTATGGCATTCGTCAGCTGCGGAACAATCCCGGATTTGCAGTCACTGCGATCCTCGTTCTAGGTCTGGGCGTCGGTGCTACTACAGCGATCTTCAGTGCCGTAAATCCAATTCTCTTCAAATCGCTGCCGTATCCGCATCCTGATCGCATCATGAGCGTCTTTGAAAAGAAGGATGGCGGATCGCGTCTGCCGAGCTTTGCGACCTTCAAAGGGATAGGCGAGCGAAGCCAATCCTTTGACGCGATGGCCGCGATGAAAGTGTGGCGGCCGGCAATGGTGGGAATCGGGGAACCAGAATTCTTCTGGGGACAACGTGTGAGTGTCGACTATTTTCGGACGCTTGGGGTGGTTCCTGCGTTGGGCCGAGATTTTCAGCCGGCAGATGACCAACATCACGGTTCCAACGTTCTCATCCTCAGCGATCGTCTCTGGCGGCGTCGGTTTGGAGCAGATCCGAACATCATCGGACGTGGGATCACACTTGAGACAAGTCGCGGATTCGATGCGACCAGCAGCTACACGATTATCGGGGTGATGCCTGCGGGATTCGAGAA
>CAYZHX010000071.1:13025-20422 GCA_964476905.1 uncultured Terriglobales bacterium | reverse complement strand
CTCGGTGTGAAGACGTCCTATGGTGCGGCGGTGATGATTCGCAACGAAGCCGAGAGCGCGAAGCTCGACGTTTATCAACAGCACGTCCCCGAGATTCAGGATGCGCTGCCGCTGGCCGCAGAAGATCGTCCCTCAAAAGCAGGACAGCCCACTCCTATGGAGGTAATGGATACTCCCTTCCGCGGGGGCGATCTGCGTCATGGATACCAAGCCGTCGCGGACAATCTGCCCAATGATGCGCGCATTCACGAGCAAAAAGGCACGAAGAAAATATTCTTCAAGAACTACATGGACGCGCGGGTGAACTACGTGATTCTTCCATTGGCGAAAGGCATCATGGATCCAGGGCAGGCAGCGCAGGCCAGCGCCGATGGATACATGGCCACGACCGTGATGCACGAAATCTGCCACGGACTCGGCCCAGCTTACTCGCGCACTGCCGCAGGAAAGAAAGATATTCGCGAGGCGCTTGCGGACATCTATCCCGGATTGGAAGAGGCCAAAGCTGACGTAGTGGGGATGTTTTCATTGAAGTTTCTCATCGACAAAGGCGTGCTCCCGAAAGAGCGCGAGCAGGAATACTATGCATCGTACGTGGCCGGCATCTTTCGCACCGTTCGCTTTGGTGTAGGCGAGGCGCACGGACGAGCCGAGATGATGGAGTTCAATTACCTCAGCGAGCAGAAAGCGATTACGCGCGATTCCTCCGGCCGCTATCACGTGGATTATGCCAAGATGCCTGACGCCATCGCATCGCTCGCGAAGGAGTTGCTCGAACAGGAAGCTACTGGCGATCGCGGTCGCGCCGCAGCGTGGTTCCAGAAGTATGATGTGATGCCGAGCGAGCTAAAATCCGCGATGGCAGAATTGCGAAATATCCCAGTCGATGTCGATCCAGTGCAGCCGTTTCCCGAAAAGGTCCAATAAGGAGATCTCGATGGAGCAAGCTGAGAAGCGAAAATATGAGCGAGTGACTCTGCCCCGCGAAGCTGCTGCGTTCGTAGAGGACGCGAACGGCAAACGCCTCGGCGCTCTGCGCGTGATCGGCCAAGGCGGTCTACTGTGCGAGTGCGATCCCAAGCTCTACCGTCCAGGGCAGATGGTCACACTGCGCATCGTCGATCCCACCGAGGGCATCGAGCGCGTGCTGAACTGCGAAGTCCGTTATTCGGAAGAGAAAGGCATCGGCTTTGCCTTTGATGACCTGGGCCCTGATTCCGCGGTTGAGATCGGCGTCATCATTGGCAAGTATTACGCCGGACATCGATAAAGATAAATAATATCGATCCATCTGCTTGCGATAAGCCTTTAGTCGCAGGTGTTCCGCTGTCAAGCAAAAGCCCCACCCGGGAATAGCCTTGCACTCTGTTCATGGCAATCAATCGAGAGTACCTTAGCGCTCTTCTGAACCCGCCTGCGCATCCTACATCCGTTACTGCCTTAGCTGTCGATGCTTGTTTCCTCTCGTAAACAACGCTTTCCCGTTTGAGGAGCTTTATGGATTCCGAATCAGTCATCCGCTTTCCCGATGGACACGGCCAAGGCCGCAAATTTGATGTTCTGCGCTGGGGTTCGATGCTCGGTGGCGGTGCCCTCGCGCTTTTCGGGCTCTCCCGACGCTCGAAGCCGGGGTTCGCGCTAGCAGCAGCAGGTGGTCTGCTCGCGTATCGCGGCGCAACTCTGGAAGATGCCGACCACGAGTGGTACGTCGAAACCGCCTTCGCCATTAACTGCTCGCCTGCCCAGGCATTCCAATTCTGGCGCAACTTTGAAAATCTCCCAAAGTTCATGCGCAATCTTGAATCAGTAAGGGTTTTGGGCGACGGCCGCTCGGAATGGACCGCGCTCGGTCGAATGGGACGGAACGTGCACTGGACGGCAGAGATCGTTGATGAGCGCCAAAATGAGTGGATCGTGTGGCGCTCGCTCGAAGGCTCTGACATTGACTGTCGTGGCTCGGTTCATTTCCGTTCGGCGGTTGGCGATCGCGGCACGATCGTGACTGCCTCAATGCAGTGCCGTCCAGTGGCGGGCGCCTTGGGCAAGGCAGTGGCGCTTGCCTTCGGCAAAGATCCCGAGTTCATGATGCGCGAGGATCTGCGCCGCTTCAAAGCGCTGATGGAGGCTGGCGAGATCCCCAATGTCGAAGGCCAGACGCACGGCCCACGCTCCAGGCTCGCCAAAGCAATTCACGCTGCGTACCCCGAGAAGCCCAAACCTGCCGAGTTCGAAGCCAGTCTCCAACAACTGCAAACGCAAAGGAGCGCCTCATGAAAGCACTGTGCTGGATGGGAATTGAAAAGCTGAGCGTCGAGGACGTTCCCGATCCGAAAATCCTAAATCCTCGCGACGCGATTGTTCGCATCACTCGCACCTGCATCTGCGGCTCCGATCTGCACCTTTACGACGGCTACATGCCCACTCTGGAACAGGGTGACATTCTCGGTCACGAGTTCATGGGCGAAGTTGTCGAAGTCGGCCCGGGAATCGATCGCGCAAAACTGAAAGTCGGCGACCGAGTTGTTGTGCCGTTCACCATTGCTTGCGGCAAGTGCTTCTTCTGCCAGCAGGAGCTATGGTCGTTGTGCGACAATACCAACCCCAACGCCTGGATTGCCGAGAAGATGATGGGTTACTCGCCGTCTGGACTGTTTGGCTACACACATATGCTCGGCGGCTATGCAGGCGGACAGGCGCAATACGCCCGTGTACCCTGCGCGGACGTCGGACCAATCAAAGTTCCTGACGGACTCGATGACGAGAAGGTCGTTTTTCTTTCCGACATCTTCCCTACAGGTTACATGGGCGCGGAAAACTGCAACATTCGTCCGGGCGACACGGTTGCGATCTGGGGTTGCGGCCCAGTCGGCCAATTCGCAATTCGCAGCGCCTTTATGCTGGGCGCGGGACGCGTGATTGCAATTGACCGCGTTCCGGAGCGCCTGCGCCTCGCGGAAGATGCCGGTGCGGAATCGATCAATTATGAGCAAGTCGAAGATGTCGTGCAGACGCTCAAGGACATGACCGGCAATCGCGGTCCCGATTCATGCATGGATGCTGTCGGCATGGAAGCCTACGGACACACGCTGCCATTTCTGGTTGATCGAGCAAAGCAGGCGATGAAGCTCTCGACTGATCGTCCGAACGTGCTTCGTCAGTGCATTCTGGCGTGCCGGAAAGGTGGAACCGTCTCGGTTCCAGGCGTGTATGGAGGATTCCTCGACAAGATTCCCTTCGGCGCAGCGATGAATAAAGGTCTCACTTTCAAAATGGGGCAGACGCACATGATGCGCTACATGCGCCCGCTACTGGAGCGAATTGAGCGAGGAGAAATCGATCCTCGGTTCGTAATCAGCCATCGCCTACCGCTCTCGAAAGCTCCAGAGGCGTACAAGATGTTCCGAGATAAGGAAGATCACTGCACGAAGGTTGTGCTGGATCCTTGGGCGGATGGCGCAGTAGCAGCTTAGATTTTCGCCAGCAGAGACGCGGCTCCAGCGTCTCTGCTGAATTACCTCATTAAACGCCCAACCCTGCCGCTTTTTTCTCGCCGGGACTGAACACTGTTTCTACCGTCGCCGGGCACAAATTCCTATACCCACAATTCCTGCAATGGAACCCGGGCGTCGGCGCGAAGTTCGCGTTGCGAATGCCTTCGGCAACTTCCACGACCTGGTCATAGATTTTTTCTTTTTTGACGTTGGTCGTTTCGGCCGTTGTGTTGTCTTCAAGGTTGTAGAACGCCGCTCGTTCTACGCGATGACCTTCGAGTTCCGCTGCCAGCCAGTAGAGACCGAGTTGAATGCTATTCACAGCATCGAGCGTGTTGCGGGGTGCTCCGGTTTTGTAGTCGAGCACGAGCACGCCGCCACCTTCCGAATGATCGATCCGATCAATGCGACCATTGATCACGACGTCTTCAATCGTGAACCGGACGGACTTCTCGGTGCACAGTACCTGCGGCTTGGGTTCGAGCGCGCGGAGCGCGATGAATTGACGAAGTTGCTCTTCACCCTGTCGCTCATACAACGTCCTCTGGAGCTCTTCATCGATTTTCGCTTGCTCGAACTCTCTTCTGAAGATTTCGACAGTTTCATCAGCGGTGCGATCGATTCCGCGTAATGCCGCTTCGTAGAGGTCCTTGAGCGCTGTGTGCATTGCCGCCCCATATTGCAAAGCGGCCGAGGGCTCTTCGGGCAAACGCCAGCGCTTCTGCAGCGCGAACTTCATCGGGCAGGTCGCGTAGGCCTCGATTGCGGACGCGCTCAGCTCGATCTTCCCTGCCACTCGTTCCGCAGCAAGCGTGACCCATGCAGGCGTTTCGACTGTGACTTCTTCGCGCTGGACCAAAATGGGATCGCGGACACAGAGCGCGTGCTTGATCGCCTGATCGTCAGCGAGTTCCCGAAGGTAAGTCGGCGGAATTTCCGATTCTTTCTTCTTACTCGCGCGCTTCTTGCCGAAGAGCGTGAGCGTGTCGCGTGCGCGTGTAATTGCGACATAGAAGAGGCGCCGCTCTTCTTCACGATGAATTTGGTCGTCGGCTTTCTCGACGCGGTAGTTTCCTGGACTCAATTCCCGCGGAAACTCGAACAGCGTTTCTTTGTAATTGGTCGGGAACGAGGGACTCACAACCCTCAGCACAAAGACGTTCTTGAACTCCAGTCCCTTTGCCGCGTGAACAGTGAGCAGCTTCACGGCATCTGGGTCTTCGCCTGCACATCCCTCTGAATCACCAGAAAATTCCTCTTCCGGCCGTTCAGGCGGAGAGAGAGCGAGGGTTCCGCCGCCTTCGCGATAGAGATCAAGAAATTCAAGAAACTCGCTCAGCGTGCCTGTTGCAGAAATGCGGCTTCCGAGCCACTTGCGTGTGAAATCGAGAAATCGCGTTAGTTCGATCGAATTGCGGGCGATTCCGAGAAGATCGGCTGCCGCATAGATGGTCTGAACCAAATCGTTGCTTTCAGATCCGTGTTGCTCGGAAAAGACCTGCAATACGCGGAGCAATTCCGGGCCACCATTTACGTTCTCAAGTACAGTCGCGACCTTCGTGCCGCGTGCAGCCGACGATAGCTTCGCATGCAGCTCAGAGAGGTCAACGCCGGATCCCTCGCGAAGAGCAAGCCGGAAGAAGTTCACATCGCTGTTTCGCGAATGCACGCAGTGAAGCCATGCCATGACATCCCGAAGGGCATTGCTTTCGAATAGATCAGTATCTTGAACGTCGAATGGAATCGAGCGCGCTCCAAGCTCTTCGACCAGCCCTTCGGCATTGGAGTGGCTGCGGAACAGAACGGCGCAGTCTCTCCATCGCGCGCCGTCGGCGTGCAGCGCTAAAATACATTCCGCAATATCGGAGCACTCTTCCGCATAGTTCCGATACGGAACTACATCGACGGGCTGACAGCCAAAGAGCAATCCGGAACCGCGATCGCTCTCTTCAATGTCGCGCGCAGAAATCAGCTTTTCGCGATCAAATTGCAGACGGCTGCCGGCTTCGGTAAGTTTCGGATTGTGGCGAATTGCCGCGAAGCCACAGTCAAGAATGTTTTGCGTTGAGCGCTGATTTTCTGCCAGATTGATGAGATGCCGGCGCTCAAGCTTATCGAAAACGTTCGCAAACTCATTGAAGGCCGCGCTCGAAGCACCGCGGAAATGGTAGATAGCCTGATCGGGATCGCCAACTGCGAAGACGTTTTGCGCTTCCCCGGCAAGCACCCGCGCCAGTTCGATTTGCGCGTGATTCGAATCCTGGAACTCGTCGATCAGAAGAAAACGCGCGCTGCTCCTTTCGCGCTGTAATAGCTGAGCATCAGTCGTAAGCAGCGTAGAAGTACGAGAAACAAGCGCTCCGAATGTGAGCAAGCGATTCTCTCCCAGCAGCTTCTCAACAGTTCTGAAGATCGCGGAGATTTCTTCACAACGCTCCAGGACTTCGTCGCGTGTCATAGCGTCCGCTTGCTTCTTTTTCGCGACTCGCGGCAGACGCACTTCGCCGCGACGCACGCGCGCAACATAATCCGCATAGATCTCTGCCGTGACAAGTTCATCCGAGCAGCGGTCGAAGAAGGCCAGAAGATCTTTCAGAAAACGCCCTGGATTCGCGGCGCGCAGAAAGCGATTCAGTGGCAGATCGGCGACGCGCTGCCGCAGGAAGGTCCAGAGCTCACATTGATCGAGAAGTTGGAAGTCTTCGCCTGCCTCGCGCAGAAGCTGGTAGCAGTATCCGTGGAACGTAGAAGCATTCAGCCCGGCTGCGGCGATTCCGGCTGACGATCTCGCAACGCGCGATCGAATCTCATGCGCAGCTTTGTGGGTGAACGTGAATGCTCGAATTTCATCCGGGTGCGCGTGCTTCCCGAGAATTAGCCGGGAGATGCGGTGAACGAGAACACTCGTCTTCCCCGTGCCGGCGCCGGCGAGCACCAGCATGGGACCGTGCACATGGTTGGCGGCTTCTTTCTGTTTCGAATTGAGCTGCGAATACGAGATACCCACGGGCCTGCTACCAACGCGCGGTATGATTATGCGAAAGAAAGGCGAATTTCGCAACGAGGAAATTCGAGGTCCTACGGTGGAAATCGAGAAAATTCATCTTCTCGGTAACACAGCTGAGTACGATGCTTACGAGGAGGCGAGGGCGATGTCTCATCGCAGCGCAATCATTATCATCCGCATACTGGTTGGCTGGGTATTTCTTGTGGAAGGGATTCTCAAGTTTCGCTTGCCGCAGGAGCTCGGTGTCGGTCGCTTCGCAAACATCGGCATTCCCGCTCCTCAGGTGATGGCGCCGTTTGTTGGAGGCGTGGAGATCGTCTGCGGCACCTTAATCATCCTGGGTCTATTGACCAGACTAGCGTGCATTCCATTACTGATTGACATCGTCGTCGCGATTCTCTCCACGAAAGTTCCCCTCCTGCTCGGGCACGCTTACTGGCGATTCGCACTTCCTAATGTGAAACACTACGGAGTTCTCAGCATGCTGCACGAAGCGCGGACGGATTTTTCCATGCTGCTGGGATTGCTCTTCCTGCTGATTGTGGGACCGGGAAGCTTGTCTCTCGATGCGATGCGGCGCGGTGCGTAGTTTGCGCTCACGATCCGACGAAGCACGACACCAGATGCGGCCGCAACCTGCGGCTTCCCACGGCCTGCCGCTGGCGGTTCTGTTACTGGAACTCTGGCGGTCGTCCGGTAAGCCGCTCGATCCGCTTTGCGATTGGCGGATGCGTTGAGAATAGGTTTGCTAGTGTGTCGCCGCCAACGAGTGGAGCGACGATGAACAGATGAGCTGTGGAAGGCGATGCGATTAGCGGGCGCCGCTTCGACCATGCATCGAGCTTCTGCAACGCTCGGGCAAGAGCGTAAGGATTACCCGTGGTGTTCGCGCCGGTATG
>CAYZHX010000071.1:10786-12925 GCA_964476905.1 uncultured Terriglobales bacterium | reverse complement strand
TCGTGCGCCAGCACTCCTTCGAGTTCTTCATCATCAAGAAGATTGAGAATGCCCTGCGTCACTGCGACTGAAGCATGCGAGGGATTACGCCCGGTGGCAAATGCGTTCGGCGATTCCGAAGGAATCACATAAATCTTCGGCATCGGCAGCCCGACGCGCTGCGTCATGCGCTCCACCACGTTATATACACGCGGCAGGTCTTCGCGCGAGACAGGCTGAGCTCGGTACATGGACAAGGCAATCTTGTCGGAGAAGAAATAGCTCATGAAGTTCATCAGTGCTGCAATACCGAGTCCGATGGCCATTCCATGCTGTGTTCCCAGGCGCGCGCCGATCACATCTCCCACAAACATTAAGAAAAGTGTGAGACCGGTCAGAAGCGCCAACGTCTTCAGGTTATTTCCCATTGGCTTTGTAGATGTAGATGCTCCAATCTGTCACGGGATTCGTCGCCGGGCAAGTGCCAGCCGACGCCGTATACAGACACTCATCCTGGTGGTCGATACGCAAGCTGAGGCCAAAATGTTCCATGCTAAACAAAACACCCGGCCGCAAGGCCGGGTGAGTTCAAGGACATAAGTCTCTCAGGCTGCCCTGTTTCGCGTCTCGATGTCGCTGGAGCCCTCGTCAAACTTCGTCAGACTCCGCACCGCGGCGAGCGCGATCCCCATTCCCTGGAACAACTTCGACTCGGTTTCGTCGGAGAATCCCAGCAGATTTGGCAACGAGGCCACGAGAGCCGCCACACCAGGATCGACCTTACCGTGGGTCTCGAAGCTAATCTTCTTCCACACTCCTCCGGGACAATCGGTGAGAAAGATCAAACCGCCGATAAGATTTCCGCAGACAAAAGAAGACAGTGCAGCCCGTTTGTTCTTCCTCCACAGCAGAGCTCCCGATAAGGCGAATGCACCCGCAGTTCCCCAATCGATGGCGGCATGCATTCCTGGGCTAATCATCTTCGGCAAAGGTTTGGTGGCAAGTTCCGTCAGCTTCGTTGACATTGGCATTGTTGCAGTTCGCTCCTCGTAAGAAGGATGCGGAGCTGTGCGGGTAAGTTGGCATAAGCGGCCTTGCGTACCGCTCGTGCCCGCTTTAGCGAGCAGCTTCCGCCGGCATCTCTCGTGCTGCGACGTCTTCAACACTCGCCAGCTTCCGCAGCGACTCTGAATAGGGCGCTTTCGCGATTCCTCGTTCGGTAACGATGGCCCCAACGTAGCGATACGGAGTCACATCGAACGCAGGGTTCTCGATGCCTACACCATCCGGGGTGAGCTGCTTCCCTGCCATGTGCGTCACTTCACGCGACGAGCGCTGCTCTATCGGAATTGAATCGCCAGTCGGAGTAGCAAGATCGATGGTCGACCAGGGTGCGGCGACGTAGAACGGAATGTTGTGCTCTCTAGCCAGCACCGCGACGCTGTAGGTGCCGATCTTGTTAGCAACATCTCCGTTTGCAGCAATGCGATCAGCGCCGACGACTACCGCCCCGATCTTGCCTTGCTTCATCATGGCTCCGGCCATGTTGTCGGAGATCACCGTGGTGGGAATTCCGTCTTTGGCCAGCTCCCAGGCTGTGAGTCGCGAACCTTGCAGGAATGGACGGGTCTCGTCGGCAAACACGTGGATCTTCTTTCCCGCTTCGACTGCTGCACGAATCACTCCAAGCGCGCTTCCATAACCACAGGTGGCTAACGCGCCGGCATTGCAATGCGTCAGTACTCCTCCTGATGACGGCATGAGCACCGCGCCGTTGCGGCCCATGCTCTTGCAGGCGGCGATGTCGGCCAGGTACATTCGCTGTGCTTCTTCGATCAGCTCGTGCTTGATTGTGGTCAGCGGCTGTTGTGCAAGCTCTTCGAAGCGGTCGCGCATCCGCTGAATCGCCCAGAACAGATTCACTGCTGTAGGACGCGTACCTGCAAGCGTGTTGCAGATTTCGTCAAACTCAGGCCGCAGCTCGGCGAGGTTTTTCGCGTTCGAGTTTCGCACGCCAAGCGCCACGCCCATCGCCGCCGAAACGCCGATCGCGGGTGCTCCCCGAACGATCATGTCGCGAATTGCAGTCGCGACCTCGCGATAGTCGCGGCAGGTTACGTAAATTTCTTCCGTAGGCAGGCGCGTCTGATCGATGAAGCG
>CAYZHX010000071.1:6758-10686 GCA_964476905.1 uncultured Terriglobales bacterium | reverse complement strand
AGCACTTGGGCAAATGCGCCGCGCATGACCATGCCAATCACGTCGCGCCGATTAGCTCCTAATGCCATGCGCACTCCGATCTCGCTCGTCCTGCGCGCGACCGTGTACGCCGTAATGCCGTACAAACCGACAGATACGAGAACCAGCGCCAACATTCCAAACAGCATGGTGAGGCGTGCGATTAAGCGCTCTTGATTGAAGTTGCCGGCTACTTGGTAATCCAGCGATCGGAGATCGATGACGGTAAGGTTCGGGTCGATGTTTCCCAAAGTACGTCGGACTAGCGCATCGATATTTTGCGGCTGAGACTCTAATCGCAAGACGATCGAGTTGATGAACATCGACCAATTTTCTCCGGTCGCGTCCGAGGGTTTCTCAAACCTGGTGTTTCGTTGCGTCAGCGGCCGGTAATAGAACGGGCGATATTCTCCGCGCGGATTGTTGTACTTGGCATCGGCCACGACGCCGACGATCTCATAGTTGCCAGCGAACTGCTGGCCATTATTCCCAAAATGGTGCCCGAGCGGATCTTCATTGGGAAAGAACTTCTTCACGAAAGTCTGGTTGACGATGGCGACCATCTGCGAGGTTGCGGTGTCCTGTTCGGTGAAGTCGCGACCGCGGATGACCGGCTGCCCGACGGTTTCAAAAAAATGCGTGCTCACGCGGTCCCATGAAGAACCATTGTGGGCATTGGGCCCTGGCTCCGGACGGCCCTCGATGTACACTCCTTCTCCCCAATTATTTCCTTCCAACGGACTGTAAAGCGCAAGTCCGACGTTCTTTACTCCAGGTAATGCCGAGAAATCACGCTGCAACCGGTCATACAAAGGCTGCAGCTTATCGATGGTGTAGCCGGCCCCATGAGGATCGAGGTGCACGACGTAACGATTTTGCGTTTGAATCCCAAAATTCTGATGTTCGAGATTGCGCAGCGTTTTCGTCAGTAGTGACGCACCAATCAGCAGCACCAGCGACAACGCCGCCTGAAAAATGATGAGTGATTTTTGCGGCAACGAAGAGCTATCGCGCGTAGAGCGGCTGATGCCACGCAATGCCTCTGCCGGATCGGAGCGCGAAGTGATCCATGCAGGCACGATGCCGAAGATGATGCCCGTAAGGAACGAGACGGCAAGAGCAAATCCCAAAACCGGAAGCGAAGGACTGGCATGGATCGGGAGATACTTCGAATCAGGGAAGGCAAGAGCCAGGATCGTTCGCGTACCGCCATAGGCGACCGCCAGGCCCAACGCGCCGCCAATACAACCGAGCAACACGCTTTCCACCAACATCTGGCGGATCAGACGTCCGCGGGCGGCTCCTAAAGCTACGCGCAGCGAGGTTTCGGTGCGTCTGGTTGCATTCCTGGCGAGCAAGATGTTGGCGACGTTCGCGCAAGCTACTAACAGCACCAGCGCTGAGAGTGCCATCAAAAGATTGAGTCCCTTGCCGGTTTCCTGCTGAAGGTTCTGCACACCGCCGCCCGCAGGTGTCAACACAACGTGTTGCTTGGGAATCAGCGTATCGCCTCCGCGCTGAACATATGTTGGTTGCGTTGCCAGCCATTGCCGCAAACTCGCCGACAACTTCTGCTGCAGCGCCACGACATTCGCTCCGGGCTTCAGACGTCCGATGGCATAGAGCCAGTTTGCGTCGGCATGATTCAGGATGGCATTCTCGCCATTGATAACCATCTCGGTCGAGAGCGGCAACCACACCTCAGGTGGATGGCTGTCAACGCGATCTCCGAAGAACCCGGGAGGCGCAACTCCCACAATCGTGAACGGATGTCCTTGGATGTAAAACGTTGAATCCACGACAGCCGAATCGCCGGCGTAGTCGTTCTGCCAGCTTTGATAACTCAGAACCGCCACCGGAGCTGCACCGGCATTGTCGTCAGAAGGCAGTAGCATGCGCCCGAGAAATGGCTTGATCCCGAAAGTGGAAAAGTAATTGCCGGTTACGAACTCCCCATGCGAGGCTCGCGCCGGCTCGGAATTGCGCCGGACGGTGAGATTGTTGTAGTCGTATCCAGACTGGAAGGCTGCCAACTCTTCAAATTCAGGCGCTGCTTGCTTCAGATGAAGAAAGAGTTGGTAAGAAAAAAGATCGAAGTCGCCGTTTTCGCTCTCGTACCCACCGTTTACGCAGCAGTTATCAGTATCGCCGATGCGATAGAGACTGGCCGGATTGGCCACCGGAAGCGACTGCAAGAGGACAGCCTGCACTAAAGAGAAAATCGCGGTATTCGCGCCGATGCCGAGAGCAAGGGTGAGGATGACGGTAAGCGCAAATGCCGGACTGTTGCGGAGTTGGCGTAAGGCGAGTTTCAGGTCCTTCATCGAATCCGAGCTCCTGGGATCAATTGTCCTACTTTGGACGGATCAGGAAAGTTTTCGTTTGGCGGTTCGGCATCGGCAGGCACGCCGATGATGGCCCAGGATGAAATCATGCGCTGATGGATAGGACGATCTACCTCGGCAGAAAAGCCGAAATTGCAGCGAAAGCTAGGCGTGACCTGCGTGGGCGAGGGCATCGATGGCATCCCAAACATTCGGAAAAGTCAGGAACAGATCCTGTACGCGAGTAATCTCAAACAAGTTTGAAACGCGGTCGTTGACCCCAGCCAGCGCCATAAGTCGTCCCGACTTCTGCAGCGAAACGTAAGTGCTTACCAATGATCCCAACCCGATGGAATCGATGTACGGAACCTCGCTGAGATCGAGAATCATCTTCGGCGCTTCTTGCCGCTGAATCGCAGTCTTGAATTGGGAAACGTTCTCCATCGTCAGCGGACCTCGGAGGCAAAGCACGTTCTGGCCACGAGGAGTGCCGGATAACGGCTCAATGATCAAGTCTTGCGAGTTCATGAGTAAGGACAATGATTATCCGCCGGAAATTCTACGCCGAAGAGCCAGGTTAGAGGGAAGCAGGGCATCAATCCGGCATTTTTGGGATCTGCCTTCATGCGACGCTGCGCTTGATCGCCGTCGAAATCACCTTCTCAAATTCACGTGCGCTAACGCTCCAGTGCAGCCCTGTCCCATCCGCCCAGCGTAGCGCCGGCCTCATATGTACTTTGCAGGAAGTCGAGCAGAGCCTGCTTCGGATCACGCGCCTGCCTCGCATCGTCGTACATGAGGATGTATTCCCCCAATTCATCGTTATAGTTCGCTGTCGGAGGCAGCACGTGCGCGCTTTTGAATGCCTGAGGCGCAGGAGCGGCATAGGCATAGAACGCGGCATCATTGACCGGTCCGCCACCGGGCCAGAAGCCTCCACTGATCACTTCGTGCGAGTACGCTTCACGAGTCATTGCATCGGCGTCCGGGCGCTCCGGTGCGCGCCTGCCAGAAAAGCGGGTGCAGCAAAGGTCGAAGCTGCCCCAGAAAAAATGTACGGGACTGCACTTGCCGATGAAGCGTCCACGAAACTCCTTCAACGCCGAATCTGTCGCGACCAGTACCTGCCAAAAACGGCGCGCGTACTCGGGATCGTACGAGTGGTGCGCGCGATCCTCCGCAAATGGAATTGGGTCGGTGACCTCGTCGGGCTTGCTGTGGATCTTGACCCGAATCCCCAAGTCGCTGAGCAGCCGCATGAACTCGCTGTAGAAGTCTGCTACCGACTTCGGCTCCAGCTTCAGCGTGCGCCACTCGTTTCGGCTGGTCGCGATCACCAGCCGATGATCGAGAAAGTCAAAGTGAATCTCGAAGGTATGATCCGCGAACGGAATCGGCGACGTGGTCAGCCCGCGTGAGGTGACATAAAGCGTGACATGCCACCAGTGATTCACAGGCGGCGATAACACCATGCGCACATGCCCGACGATCTGCGTCCACATATGCAAGGTATCGCGCGTATCCGCCCAATCAGCCAGATGCAACTCAGGCCAAGGCTCAGGCGATGTGAGAAGCGAAGGAAGAGC
>CAYZHX010000071.1:2890-6658 GCA_964476905.1 uncultured Terriglobales bacterium | reverse complement strand
CAGCCAGATGCAACTCAGGCCAAGGCTCAGGCGATGTGAGAAGCGAAGGAAGAGCGTTCACGGAGCACCTCGCACGATAATTGTGCGCCGGAACAGGAAAAAATGCAGGGGCAAATTCGAATGCTGCGCGGTTCCTGGATCACCAGACAAGATTGAGCGATCTCGACTGTCCGTGGAGTGTATGTTTCCACTCAGACTGAGCTCAGCTAAAGCTCGATTATTCCGCGAGACTCAGAACGAGATCCTGGCACTTAGCTGCATTTCGCGGCCGGGCGTCATGGGCATCGTAATTGTTCCAAACTGCGGTGTGTTCACGAACCGATTCGGTGTTCCCAAATTGGTCTTGTTCAGGGCGTTGAATGCTTCTGCGCGAAACTGGAAATTTGCCTTTTCGGTCAGCTGAAAAGCACGGGATAAGGCCAAATCGAGGGTCTGCAGTCCGGGACCATACACAGAATTTCTGCCCACGTTTCCGAAGGTAAAAGCGGCGGGAGTGGCAAAAGCTGCGGGATTGAACCACTCGGCCGCGGTATGCGTGCCGGGACCAAAGACTGGCTGCCCCGTTGCATTCGCGCGCACCGGATTTTCGCCAAGCACAGTTCCGGCGTTAGCCGTGTCGCCGAAAACGGAAATGGTGAACGGCATCCCAGATTGAGCCTGGTAGACGGCCGAGAGATGCCAATCTTGGCTCGCGAGTCTTAGCCATTCCTCGCGGCGATACGCCGGGATGTCATACACGGTACTCAACGCGAAGCGGTGACGGACGTCGCATCCTGGACCTTTCTCTGCGTCGAGATTGCTGTTGTTCTGCGGGATCGTGGCTTCGTCCATGGCCGAGCGGAAGTCGGGCGCATTGGTCAGATTCTTGGCAAACGTGTAGTTCGCCAGAAAACTTAGCCCATGCGAATATCGCCGACGCACGTTCACATAGCTTGCGTCATACCAACTACGCGCGGTGTTCTCGAGCAAGTTAATGGTGCTGACGGGAAACGTCAGGCTCTGCACGATCGCGTTCGTGCTGCTCGGTGTCAAAGCGGTACCCGGCAGGAAAGTCAGGGTCTTGAATGGACGCCGTGGCCCCAGCGGCCCGGGAGCAGGCGCTGGATTGTTGATCAAATGCGCTCGTTGCAGGTGAAGCCCGCGCGAGCCGAGGTATCCGACTTCGATTGATGTATCTGCTCCAAGGCTCTTCTGCACGGAGCTATTCCATTGCTGGATGTATTGCGACGGCGAATGCGGATCGAACGCAGTAAAGCTCACCGTGGTGGCCGGCAGCGGACCTGTGCCCAGCACCGGAGTGCCGAAGTTCAGGCCGCTTGCGAAGAGTGCGGCAGGAGGGGTGAAATTGTCGGCCTGCTGCGTCTCGGGAAAAACATAAGGCACGTTGTGACGTTGATTGCACCAGGTATTCAAATCGACGGGAGTGTAGAAGATGCCATACGCTCCGCGGAGAACCAGTCCGCGTTGGGGAAGATTTTTGGCGATTCCGAAACGAGGAGCGAAGTTTGTCTTCTTCGCATAGTACAGTCCCTTTGGATAGCCCAGCTGTCCGCCGATGAAAACAGACGGAGTTCCATTTTGGAATACCAGATTCGTGTTTGTACTCTTCAAGTCATAAAGCGGATCTGCATACTCATACCGCAGTCCGATGTTCATCGTTGTGGTGGGTGTGACTTGCCAACTGTCTTCAGCGAATCCACCGAGTCCCCAGGCGCGCAGATTCATTTGCGGAACTCCGGCCTGACGCTGCTTTACTGCGGGCAGACTTAAGAGCATGCTGGCGAGACCCGATCCGCTCCCGTCGTTGAATCCAGACCGCGTTGTGTAGCCATTGGTGAACTGGTAAAACCCGCGGTTCTGGAAGAACCCCCACATCGGCCAGATGTAACGGTGGTACTCGCCGCCGAACTTCAATCCGTGGCGCCCGCGCTGCCAGGTGAAAGCATCCCGGCCTTCAATCATCGTGTCCCAGGCATGCATTGGAGTCGCAGCGAATGTGTCGCCGATGCCGGTATATCCCTGAACTGCAAACCATGGCGCGCCGGACGCTGGAGTTCCACCAAAGCCGATTCCCTGAACCGCCAATTGGGAAACGATGTCGTTGACCCCGTCATTTTGCGAGGTGCGGTCCATGGATAGACGTGAGATCGCCAGCGTGGCCGTGTTCACCTTCGTATTGGAAAAAATGTGATTCCACGAGAGCCCGCCCTGCTGGGAAAGGTTGTCGAAGTCGGCGCCGAATCCCGGCAGATTCTCCGTCGTCGAGGTATTGCCGCTGCTGGGAGAGAATCCGTTCTCCCCTCCCGCCGAATAGCGGATGAATGCGGTATCGCCGTTTGTGAAATTGTGATCTACGCGAATTGTGCCCTGATCCTGGAAGTGAGTTTCGTTGCGCAGATCGAGATAGTTGTTGGAGTCCGCAGCGCCCATAGCCATCGTCATGTTCGGCTGGGGCAAATACTTGAGCAGGAACGCCTCGATCTGAGGATTGATTCGATTCGTCGGTATTTGATTGTTCGGAAACTGGCTCCGCGTGTACGGAAAGTTCGAAGGACCAGTCGGCAGACTCGGATTGAAGTTGGGATTGGCTACGGCGGTGGTCGGATCGTAGACCTTCGTATTGCTCATGCTGAAGTCGCCCATGATCTCGTCCTGCGTAGGAACCGTCAGGATCTGGGCGTCAGTTTGGGCGAGGCGTAAACCCTCATAGTTAACGAAGAAGAAGGTGTTCTTGCCCGGCAGCGGTCCGCCGAAGGAGCCGCCAAAGTTGTTTTGAACCAGGTGATTGTTTCCCATCGAGCCAAAGCTGCTCGCGTCAAAGGCGCCATTGCGATGGAATTCATACAGAGTCCCGTGAAATTGATTTGAGCCAGAATGCGTGACGATGTTGATCTGGCCTCCGCCTGCTCCCCCCATATCGGCGCTGTAACTGCTGGTTTGAACCTGAAATTCCTTCACCGCATCAGGCGAGGGGCTCAGATTCTGCGTGTTGAACGTGGGATCGGTATTGGTGGCTCCGTCGAGCAGAAAATAGTTGGCGTTGGGGCGACTGCCTCCAATCACTACCGCCGAGCGCTGGCCGGGACGCCAGTAAAGAGGATTGGTCGCTCCGGTTTGCGCCCCAAATCCAATATGGGAACCCGGAACGGTGAGCACGAGGTCGATCAGCATGCGTCCATTTAATGGCAGTTCCCGGATCGATTTTGGTTCAATCACCTCGCCTAGGCTTGCGTCTTTGGTATGCAGCACCTCGCCCTCGGCGCTGACTTTAACTCCTTCACTCACCGGACCGACCTTCAGACTTACGTCGAGCGCCAGCCTTTGCCCGACCTCGAGCCGAACGGTCTGCGTAGAAGCGGAGAATCCAGGAGCTTCGACGGTTACTTCATAGTCGTCGGGCAGAAGTGCGGGTGCTTCGAACAGTCCCTGCTCGTTCGTAACAACGTGCCGGATCGCGCCCGTGCTGGATGCCTTCAGTTGGATCGAAGCCGAAGCAATTCGCAGATGTTGGACGTCCGCAACTGTTCCAGTGATAACGCCATAGTTGCTCTGTGCAAACGTGAGTGTCGCGAGGACCAGGAAACACAGCAGAACGCGAAACTTCGATATCAAACTGACTCTCCGGAACGCTCTGCAAGCGTCAGCACCGCACTCCAACGCGCAGATGGCGATTAAATTTCAGGGTTGCAGAAATGTAGTAGTGGGGACGGAACGCTTCAATAATGCGAACGTATTATCCGTTCACTCCGCGGCGTTCTGTTCACTCCG
>CAYZHX010000071.1:0-2790 GCA_964476905.1 uncultured Terriglobales bacterium | reverse complement strand
TGTTCGGTGCTCTTTATTCAGAATTGCGTCGAGTGGCGCGACGTGAACTGGCGCGGTACGGCGGGCCTATGACCCTGAGTGCCACCACGCTCTTGCACGAAGCATATATTGATGTCGCGTCCCAGAACGGGACCCCATCCTTTCCCGATCGCGCACGTTTTATGTGCTACGCAGCGCGAGTCATGCGCGGATTAATCATCGATCACGCGCGCAGCCGGCACGCTCATAAGCGCGGCGGGCAATTTGAAATCACCGCTCTTTCCACCGATGTCAGCGAGTACTTGGCCGATCATCGGGAGCTTGAACGAATCGGCGAAGCGCTGGATGAGCTGGCCAAGAGCGATTCATCGCTTGCAGAAATCGTGGACTTGAAATTCTTCTGTGGGTTTTCTTTCGCGGAGATCGCCGTTCTTCGCGGTATCTCAGAGCGGACAGCGCAACGGATGTGGGAGAAGGCGCGCATTTACCTTCACCACAACATTCAAGCGCACTTGCTTTAAGGACAATGTCGACGCTTCATCCAGATCAGTGGGAGGCCGTGAGCCGATACCTTGACCAGGCGCTCACGCTGCCCGAAACTGAGCGCGCAGCATGGCTCGTTTCGTTGCGTCAAGAGAACGAAGAAATCGCTGATCGCCTCAAGGAACTTCTGGCCGAGCATCGCGAGTTGGAAGATGAAGGCTTTCTCGCGCAGTCTCCGGTTCCCGCAATAGCGGAGCCTGGGCTGGCGGGACAAACACTCGGAGCTTATACCCTCACTTCCCGAATTGGCCATGGCGGGATGGGTGCAGTTTGGTTGGCAGAACGCAACGATGGACGGTTTTTCCGCCACGCGGCAGTCAAGTTCCTGAGCCTGGCTTTAGCCGGTCGGGGCGGCGAACAACGTTTCAAACGTGAAGGGAGCATCCTTGCTCGACTCTCCCATCCCAATGTCGCGAGTCTAATCGATGCTGGCGTTTCCTCCGACGGACAGCCCTACCTCGTTCTCGAATATGTCGAGGGAGAAGAGATCGATCGCTATTGCGATCAGCGTCGACTAGATGTAGCCGCCCGCGTGCGATTGTTTCTGGACGTGCTCGCTGCCGTGGCTCACGCCCATGCCAACCTGATCGTGCACCGCGATCTCAAGCCTTCGAATGTGCTGGTCAGAAAGGACGGTCAGGTCAAGCTTCTGGATTTTGGTATCGCCAAGCTACTTGAAGCTGAAGAGCAGCCTGGAACCATGCTGACTCAGGAAGGCGGAGGAGCACTGACCCCAGCATATGCGGCACCCGAACAGATAAAGGGTGAGCCAGTCACAACTGCTACGGATGTTTATGCGCTCGGCGTGCTGCTATACGTCCTGCTGACCGGCCAACATCCTGCCGGCGCCGCGACTAGTTCGGCTGCGGAGCTGCTGAAGGCGATTCTCGAAATTGAGCCAAGGCGCGCATCGGATGCGATGAACGCAATGAAAGGCGAGGCGGAAGCTGTCACCAGAATCGCCGCCAACCGCTCCACAACTCCGGAGAAGCTTGCGCGAGTTCTCCGCGGTGACCTCGATACCATTGTTTCCAAGACGCTGAAGAAAAATCCGCAGGAGCGCTATCGCTCGGTCGCCGCCTTCGAATCTGACCTTCGACGCTACTTGAGAAACGAGCCTATCAGCGCCCGTCCGGATTCGGTTTCGTATCGTGTCAGCAAATATGTTCGTCGTTACCGTGTAACCGTAGGCTTGGCGTCGGTCGCCTTACTTGCAATCGTTGCCGGAGTTGGCGCCACTCTTATCCAGGCGCGTACTGCACGCCGCGAGCGGGATGCTGCCATTCTAGAGCGCGACCGCGCCGATCGCGTGACACAATTTATGACCGGCATCTTTAAAGTAGTTGACCCGAAGCAGAAAACCGGCAAGCAAGTCACTGCACGAGAGCTTCTCGATCGAGCGTCTGAGGAAGTTGAGACCGGCCTTGCAAAGAACCCTGAACTCCAGGCGCAAATGATGGCTGCCATGGGCAGAGCGTATATGAACCTCGGCGTGTTCGATCGCTCGCAATCGCTGTTGGAAAAGAGTCTCGCTGTTGCCGATTCTGTTGGCGAGAAACAGAACCGCATGAGCTTCGACACCTCTCATAACCTCGCATGGGACCTTCTCCAGGAGGGAAAGTTAGCCGAAAGCGAAAAGCTTCAACGGACCCTGATTGAGTCGACTACACGTGTACTCGGTCCTGATGACCGGACTACGCTTAACGCTATAGGGATCCTTGCTTACACCCTTTGTGAAGAAGGAAAGTGCAATGAGGGAATACAACTGCACCGCGAACTGCTGGCGAGGCAAATGAGGATGTTCGGACCGGAAGGATACGACACGCTGGTGACCAGGGACAATCTCGCTATCGCACTGACTAAGTCCGGACAATCTGCAGAAGCAGAAGAACTGGAAAGAGAGAACTTTCGGATTCGTCAACGAGTCCTGGGGCCGGAAAACCTTGAAACGATCGACTCGATGGAAAATCTGGCTTGTATCGAACGCGATCTAGGAAAGTATGAAGAAGCCAGGAAACTGTTCGACCAGGTGCTGGAGATCGAACACCGTGTTCTTCCGCCGAATCAGCCAGAAACCGCCGGCACACAATACGACCTGGCTTGCCTCCTCGCTAAGACTGGACATCCCGAAGAGGCAATCTCCCTGCTACGTCAGGCTTTGGACCACGGCTTGCCACAAGAGACTGCCTTGGGCATTCAGACCGATCCCTTCTTCAATTCGCTGCATCACAATCAGCGCTTTGTAGCTCTAGCTGCCCACCTCAGGAC
>CAYZHX010000070.1:18675-20548 GCA_964476905.1 uncultured Terriglobales bacterium | reverse complement strand
ACTCATACGCTCGTGATCGATGCTGAATCGGGAAAGACGCTGGCGGATATTCCAGGACAGAAACGCAATCATGGCGTCGCACTCGATCACAAAACAGGTCGTGGATTCATTACCGATGGCGGCGGCGATGGCGCAGTGGTCATCTTCGATCTGAACACCAACCAGGTCCTTGGCACGATCAAGGCCCAAGCAGATGCCGACGGCATTATCTTCGATCCAGCGAGTGGGCTTGTCCTTCTCGTTTCAGGCGACGGTGGCACGCTGATGTCTTTGAAGCCAGACCTCGATCCCAAAACGGGACAGATCGATTCTCCGATTGACCTCGGCGGCAAGCCTGAATTCCTGGCGTCGGATGAAAAGGGAAAGATCTACGTCAACCTCGTCGACAAAAGTCAGGTCGCAGTCGTCGACATTAAGGCAAGAAAAGTCCTTGATCACTGGTCCGTCGCGCCAGGCGGTAATCCCGTAGGTATGTCGATGGATACCAACAAACGCCGTCTGTTCATCGGATGTCGGAGTCCACAAAAGCTAATTGTGATGGATGCGGACAACGGCAAAGTTCTTGCAGATCTGCCGATCAGCGCCGGAGTTGATGCCACGAAATTCGATGGATCACAGATTTTTGCAAGCTGCCGCGACGGAAAACTGTTTATTGCGAGCGAGACTTCTCCAGGTCATTTCGAAATTGCGCAGACCGTGCAAACGCCGGAAGGCGCAAGAACGATGGACGTCGATCGTTCGGCGCACAAGGTCTATCTACCCACTGCGGAGTTAGAGCCTGCAAAGCCGGGTGCGAGACCGCAGGCGAAGCCCGGAAGCTTCATGATCGTCGTTGTCGGGAAAAGCTAGCCCGCAGACGTAGCACACTGAGTGAGGCAGATGTACCTATCCAGCGGGTTGGCATATCGATTGGTGGGAGCATCAAAATGGCGCTCGATGTTCGCGGCATGACACCGTTGTTAGAAGTCTTCGATATGGCGACATCGCTCAAGTTTTACCGCGATGTGCTTGGCTTTGACACTGTGATGACCGACAATAACACCGTTGCGCCGAATCACAATTGGGTTTGGCTGCGGCTCGGCGGCGCCGATCTTATGCTGAACACAGCGTACGAATACGATGAGCGCCCGGCCGAACCCGATCCGCGCCGCGTCAGCAGCCATCACGATACCTGCCTCTACTTCGGAAGTCCGGACGTCGATGCTGTTTACGATCACCTGATTGCACGCGGATTCCAGGTGAAAAAGCCACAGATCGCCCCCTATGGCATGAAGCAGCTTTATCTTCATGATCCGGACGGATTTAATTTGTGCTTTCAGTGGAAGGCGGAAGTCGCAACCCTGACTTCGGCCTAAGGAACCGCACTCAAGAGTACGTCCGGCGGAGCGTTGTCTGAGAACGTCTCGCTGATGTGGACAAAGTGGTCCACGTTTCCAGGTCCAAAGACGAAACTGCCTCCGAGTTGAAATGGATCTTTCCCCATTCGGTGCTGGCGATGCCCGGCAGCTTTCGCTCGTTTGCGGCCGAGGCTATTTAATCTCCAGAAGAGATGAAACAGGTTTGCCTTTTTCAACTGTAGCGCTCCATAGGCCTGCCGCTGTTCGTCAATGAGAAGCGGAAACTTTATTCCGGTTTCCTCGCGGAAGGAGCGGGCATAGTACGCGTCTCCTAGTCCGATTGCTGCTAAGGCAGCCCCTTTGCGATCAAATTCACTTTGATGTTCACGCAACTGCGTGACGTGCTCGCGGCAGAAGATTCACCCATAGTGGCGTAGAAAGACGACTACCGTCGGCCGCTCCTGCCACAGAGAGCCGAGTCTTACGTGGGTGCCTTCTGTATCCGGCAGCACAACGTCGGCAAGCCTGGAACTATA
>CAYZHX010000070.1:16095-18575 GCA_964476905.1 uncultured Terriglobales bacterium | reverse complement strand
AGCGATGCCGTTGCCATCGCGCCCGCCGGAGTAGCCCACGTCGTGCGAGCCGATGTAGGTCTTGGTCCATCGGCATATGCCAGATACCGGATCGTAGCCGCCGTGCATGATGAAACTGCCGACATCATCAAGCCCATCACCGGCAAGAATGCCGCCTGAAAACAACAGGTCGAGCTGCATGTGATGACGATCGCCTTGGCCGTAGCTGTAGAAACCGCGCCACGCCCCTGAGGGATAGATTTCTCCGGCCATCGTGGTTAGCTTACAAGCTTCGGAAGACTCAAAGCTGTTGCTCTTAAGCAGACAAAGCAACAGCAAAATAGATGGTTTACTCAGTCGACACGCGGGCGGCTAAGAACGGCAAGATCCTAGATGGGACGTGAGATTCAACGTGTCAGGACCGCTTTCCGATTCAATGCTGGGTTCCACTTGAAAGCGCTCCTGCTTTGTGCTGTTCCATCCAATCTGTTCCCTGTACTCTAACCGTCATGTCCTCGCCTGCCCAAGTCCCCGAAGAACACGTCACTTGGTGGACAGTTGTTCGTGATGCTGTCCGCGGCACGCATCACGACTATACCTCTGGGCCGATCGGACGTGCGGTCGTGCTGCTCGCGATTCCCATGGTTCTCGAGATGTGCATGGAATCGGTGTTTGCAGTGTGCGATGTATTTTTCGTGTCGCGCCTCGGGCCGGATGCGACCGCGACGGTCGGGCTTACCGAGTCGATGATGACACTGGTTTACACGATGGCAATCGGACTCTCGATCGGAGTCGCAGCGGTGGTGGCGCGTCGGATTGGCGAGAAGAAGCCCGATGCTGCAGCCGAAGCTGCAGTGCAGGGAATTGCTCTTGGATTGATCGTGGCCGCAGGCGTCGCGGTGGTCGGAGTCGCGTTTGCGCCGAGACTGCTTGCCATGATGGGAGCCTCGGGGCAGGTGCGCACCATCGGCTCAAATTACACGCGTGTGATGTTGGGGGGCAGCGCGAACGTTCTTCTGCTCTTTCTCATCAACGCGATCTTCCGCGGTGCGGGTGATGCCGCCATTGCGATGCGCGTCCTGTGGTTCGCCAATGCTATTAACATTTTGCTCGGACCATGCTTGATCTTCGGACTCGGGCCATTCCCGCGGCTCGGCGTGACTGGAGCAGCAGTCGCGACCACCATCGGACGCGGATGCGGGGTGCTCTACCAGCTTTACAGCGTCTCACGCGGTGATGCTCGGCTCACCATACGGCGCATACATCTCGCGCCCCGTCCATCGCTCATGGCGCATCTGATACGTCTTTCCGGATCGGGAACGTTCCAGGTGCTGGTCGGAACTGCGAGCTACGTCGGACTAGTGCGCATTCTCTCGACTTTCGGCAGCAACGCGGTTGCGGGATACACGATCGCGATCCGTCTGGTCGTGTTCTGGATTTTGCCATCGTGGGGACTCTCCAATGCAGCTGCCACCATGGTGGGACAATCGCTTGGCGCGCGCGATTCCCAGCGCGCCGAACGGGCTGTTTGGATCGCCGCCCGTTACGACATGATTGTGATGGGAGTTGTCAGCTTGATCTTCATCGCTTTGGCTGGTCCCATTGTGGGACTATTCACCAATTCTGCGGAAGCTGCCATGATCGGTGCCCAAGCGCTAAGAACCATGAGCTACGGCTTCATTTTTTATGCGCTCGGCATGGTTGTTACGCAATCATTTAATGGTGCTGGAGACACGTGGACTCCCACGTGGATCAATCTCTTCTGCTTCTGGCTGTGGGAGATTCCGCTTGCTTATGTCCTCGCGCACGCGCTGAATCTTGGACCACAAGGCGTGTTCCTCGCCATCATGATCGGATACTCGACTCTAGCCCTTGTAGCTACAGTCCTGTTCCGACAAGGGCGTTGGAAATTGAGAATGGTGTGAATCTGAGTTTCGGCAGGGTGGGGAAGAGTTTCGTTATCAGGAATTGCCTAACCCTTCTGCGGCACTTGCACGATCTCCTGATTCGAGCGAGCAATCCACTGTGCGGCAGACGCAATGTGGTCACCTGGGCAACACTGAACACACAGTGGTTGCTGCTGTTACCATTACGCACTTGGAAGCGCAGGCTCCGGAACAAATTCATCGTCAATCGAATTCTGTGTGGGCAGTCGCGAGCCTCGCTGCTGCGGGCTGCTTGTGGGGTACCGGATTTCTCTTCGGCAAGATCGCTTTTGCCGAAATCAACGTCTTCGAGAACTGCGGCTATCGTTTCGTCTTCGGATGCCTTGGGCTCTTGCCGATTCTTTGGAAAGGACCGCCACGATTTCGCGATCGACATGCGTGGATGCTGCTTCTCATCGCGAGCGTAATTGGTGTCCCAATCCAATTTCTCATGCAGTTCAAAGGACTGCAGCTGACTACCGTGTCGCATGCCTCGCTGATCGTGGGCATACTGCCGGTTTTACTTGCGCTTAGTTCTGTAGCGCTATTCAAAGACAAACTGAAGGGCTACGAATT
>CAYZHX010000070.1:0-15995 GCA_964476905.1 uncultured Terriglobales bacterium | reverse complement strand
TTCCCAACAGCTTCGCATAACGTTTCGGATCGTAGCCTTGAACGGTCTGGTCGCCGATGCGAACAAAGGGAAACGCCTCGACAGCCTCAGCCTCTAGCTCGCGCAAGATTTTGTCCTGCGTAGCCTCGTCGGCGAGATCGTAGTTGGTGAACTGGAAGGGAATATGTCGCTCGGTAAAGAACTTCTTTGCCTTTTCACAAGATGGGCAGACCGACAGTGTATACATTGAGACTTGCCACGTCCCATTTGCCGCTTCATCGCGCTTCCGCCAACTGAACAGTTTCATCGCGCCCTTCCTCCAGGAAGCAATCTGGATTCATAGATTCCGAGAGACGCGTGGAGGATTCAGGGAACGGTCAGTTTGGCTCTTGCTGGCTCAAGTCGCTACGGCGAACGGTACTAAAGTGAAGCGTGCTGACCGCAATACTGAATACTCCAAGTATTCCGGCTATTCTGCTTCCGAACTCGGCTGGGCGATTACGCCCTCTTTGTAGGCGGGTTGATGTTTGGGAGCGAAGAGGATTTCCACCATAAGGATGGCCGCCCCTACTACGATTGCGCTGTCGGCGATGTTGAAGTCAGGCCAGACATACTGGCCGATGTAGAACTCGAGGAAATCGACTACGTGACCGGAGAGCACGCGGTCCCAAAGATTGCCAAACGCCCCGCCTAAGATCAACGAAAGAGCCACTGCCGTGCTGTTTAGCCCCTGCGTATGCCTCCAGAGTAGGGCGAGGACGACCGCAAGCGCGAGCAGCGAAAAGAAGATAAGAAAGACAATACGGAGTTCCGAAGGCGAATCTGCGAACAGTCCGAACGCCGCACCACCGTTGGTGACGTGCGTCAGCTTGAAGAATCCCGGGACCACGTTGACGCTGTCGTGCAGAGCAATGCTCCGCGATATGATCCACTTGCTGAAGCGGTCGAGTGCGAGCACCACGCCGGCGATGAGGAGAACGTATTTGCGAAGGGTCCCGGTGGACATTACTTAATCTGTTAGGTTCCTAAGCTGTTGAGCTTGTATGCTTCGCGGCTTGGGAACTGAGAAGCTTTTCTGCTTTGTTAAGACTCTGGTGCTTTGCAATCGTCATCAGTTCTCAGCAGCCAACCCAGGCTGAGAACTGTCTTCTTTGAAGACTAGTTCCGTCGTCCTGCGGTTGCAAGAATTTCCGGCAGCCACTTGCTACAACGTTCGCAGACAGTTGGAAATTCGGAATCTGCTCCTACCTGCGTCGAATAATTCCAGCAACGTTCGCACTTTCGGCCGTCAGCAGGGAGGACTTCGATTTTCAATCCTGCACCGTTTCCACTGCCTGACAACGGCTGCAGCTCCACCTGAGAGACGATAAAGAGATACCTCAGAGTTTCACGATAACGATCCAGCAAACCATAAGTTTCAACGGGCGCCGAGATCCGCACTTTCGCTTGGAGTCCACTGCCAATTACTTTGTCCTTGCGCGCGCTCTCGAGATGTCGGAAGACCTCTTCGCGGATGAGCAGTAGGCGATCCCAATCTGCCCGAAGCTGGTCGGTTCCGCTGGGGACGGATTTGCCCGATGCATCAGGAACGTGTTCGGTATTTCCTAACACTTCCTCAGGGGTTGGGAAGAGCGCGAGATGAACGCTTTCGGGCTTCTTTCCAACCGAAGGCAGAAACTGCCACACCTCTTCCGCAGTGAAGCTCATCATCGGCGCGAGCAAGCGGACCAGTGCTTGCCCGATCCTCCAGATTGCAGTTTGCCCGGAGCGGCGCGCCTGCGAAGTTCGCGGGTAAGTGTAGAGCCTGTCCTTGAGTACGTCGAAATAGAAATTGCTCAGCTCGCTAGTGCGGAATGCGATCACGCGCTGATAGATGCGGTGAAACTCGAACTTTTCGTACCAACTCAACACATCGCGCACGAGATCGGCGGTGAGCAGGAGCATGTAGCGGTCGATCGGCTCCATGTGCTCGAAGGTCACCTGATCGCCGTCGGGTTCGAACCCGTCGAGGTTGCCGAGAATCCAGCGGAAAGCGTTACGGATGTCTCGATAATTGTCGGCGACGCGCTGCATGAGCTCGTCGGACGCATGCATGTCTTCGCGGAAATCGACGGATGCGACCCACAGGCGCACGATCTCCGCTCCAAGCTTGTTCGCGACTTCCACTGGATCGACGCCATTGCCCAGCGACTTCGACATGGCCCGCCCTTGCGGATCGAGCGTCCATCCGCAGGTGACCGCTGTTTTGTAAGGCGCGCGATTGCGGGTGCCCACTGAGCAGAGCAAGGAAGACTGGAACCATCCGCGATGTTGGTCGCCGCCTTCGATATACATATCGGCGACATGTTCCTTCATCACCGCGGCCCAACTCGATCCAGATTCGAACCACACGTCGATGATGTCGAACTCCTTGCGGAAGTTCTTGCCGGAACATTGCTGGCACTTCACATCGCCGGGAATGATTTGGTTGACTTCGCTCGTATACCAAGCGTCAGCGCCCTCGTGCGCGAAGAGCGTGACCACTGCATCATCAGCAGCCTTCGAGCGTAGTGGCTGATTGCATCCCTCGCAGAAGAAGATTGGAATGGGAACGCCCCATACGCGCTGGCGCGAAATGCACCAATCCGGACGCGACTCGACCATGTTTGAGATACGTTCTTCGCCCCAGCTCGGATCCCACTTCACTTTCCTGATTTCGTCGAGCGCGCGTTTGCGTAGCGTTGAGGTGTGCATCGTGCTTTCCATGCCGATGAACCACTGTTCGGTTGCACGAAAGATGACTGGATTATGACAACGCCAACAATGCGGATATGAGTGCGTGATTTTCGACTCACCCATCAGCACGCCGCGCGACTTCAGCAGCTCAATGATCGGCTGGTTAGCTTGGAAGACTGTTTTGTCGTCGTACTCAGGCAGGCCGTTGTGAAGGCGTCCGGCCGCATCAACGTTGCAGGTAGGATCGATCCCATACTTCACGCCGGTGTAAAAGTCATCCGCACCATGGGAAGGAGCCGTATGCACCGCTCCGGTACCTTGCTCGAGGGTCACATAATCGGCAAGAACACCAAGGATTTTGCGATCGAGAAATGGATGCTTGAAGGTCGAGCCTTCGAGCGTTCGCCCCGGGAAACGCGCGATGATCTTAGCTTCTTTCAGCCCCGTATTCTCGCGAGTAGCTTCCGCTAATCCCTCAGCAACGATGTACACTTCGTCGCTTTTCGCGTCTTCCAGCGCGACATATTCGTACTCAGGATGGAAGGCCACGGCCATCGACGCAGGCAGCGTCCATGGCGTGGTGGTCCAAATAATGGTGTTTACTCGCTTGCTAACAAGAGCGGGATCGATTGAATCCGCTGAGCTGGTGAGCGCGTACTTCACCCAGACGCTCGGACTCGTATGTTGCTCGTATTCAACTTCCGCTTCGGCGAGCGCGGTGCGATCGAAGATGCACCAATAGACGGGACGGAGGCCTTTATAGACGAATCCGTTCTCCCAGAAGTCGAAGAAGACCCGTGCGATGACCGACTCATACTCACGCGACATCGTCGAGTAGGGATTATCAAATTGCCCAAAGACACCGATGCGCTGGAACTGTTCGCTCTGGATATCAAGATACTTCTGAGCGTATTTGCGGCACTCGCTGCGAACTTGTGCAGGCGCCATCTCCAGTTTCTTGCGCCCCAGTTTTTCGTCGACTTTGATCTCGATGGGAAGGCCATGGCAGTCCCATCCCGGGACGTATGGGGCATCGAAGCCAGCCATAGTCTTCGACTTCACGACGAAGTCTTTCAGGCACTTGTTCAGCGCATGGCCAAGGTGAATCTCGCCATTCGCGTAGGGGGGACCGTCGTGAAGCAGGTACTTGGGCGCATTTTTTCGCGCTTGGCGGATGCGCTGATAAATGCCAACTTGGCGCCAAAACTCGAGCCTTTTCGGCTCATTTTGCGGCAAATTCGCCTTCATGGCGAAGTCGGTTTTCGGCAGATTCAGCGTGTCTTTCAGTTCAGAGGCCATGCCCGGTCGTTATCTACTCCTAAAATGGCGGGAAACTTCATTATAGGGGATGGGTTTACATCAAAGGAGACTCACGTCTGGTTCCGCGCCGCAGGTGTTCGCATCTAAACAGCGATGAATTTGCATGCGAATGCTGTTAATTTTGCGGATGCAAGTTTGTGTGCAGAGTTGCTCTGATTGTCGGGACAAGCGAGAAACTTTTTGAGGTTTTCGCAGTCTAAGGTCTTGACAAAGTCGTAAATATCGGGGCTGCTGCGCGAGCAACAAAACATCAAGATGACTCATCGGATAGAGGTAAGCAGCCACTCTCCACGCGATGAGCGGAATCGGCTGTAAGGGTCGGATCACTAGTTCCTATGGCAAACCAGGTGTTGATCGCTCCCACTGAGACGCAGAACACTCCGGTACGCAGACCGGTGCCGGCACAGCATGTGCCGAACTTCGGTCTCAAGGCGGAAGGCACTCTCTTTCAGTCTCTGAAGGAGAATATTCGCGACGTCCTTTTTCCGGAAAAGCTTCCCCCACTCAAACTGACTTCTCGCCCGGTTGCGGTTAAGAGCATCTGGGGCGCCTATGACAATCGCAAAGTTGCGCGAACATCATCGGTCATTGTCCATGCCGGACTGATCGCCGCGCTGGTTGCCGTTTCCATTTTGGGACACAAGGTTTACACCGAGGCCAAGAAGGAGACGGTCACGCTGGTCGCGCCGGACATTTCCGAATACATGCCGATGACGCCGAAGCAGCAACCGACGTTGCAGGGTGGTGGCGGTGGCGGTGATCGCGACAAGGTCATTGCTCCCAAGGGACATCTGCCGAAGCCGGCGATGGAGCAGATTACGCCTCCTGAAGTTGTGGTACGCAACGAGCATCCCAAGCTTACGGCTGAGCCGACGATGGTAATGCCTCCGCAGGTGAAGCTGGCCAATAACAATCTCCCGAACTTCGGTGATCCGAAGTCTCCAGTGATTGCTGGTCCTCCATCGAATGGCATCGGCAGCGGTGCTGGAATCGGTTCTGGTAATGGCGGCGGAATCGGCTCCGGTGCGGGCGGCGGTGTTGGTCCTGGCACCGGCGGCGGATATGGCGGCGGCGTGTTTCGCCCCGGCGTGGGCGGAGTCACCGAGCCTAAGGTGATCTTTAAGCCTGAACCGGAATACTCCGAAGAAGCTCGCAAAGCAAAGTATCAGGGCACCGTGGTTCTGGCCTGCATCGTCGGGACTGACGGCCGTACGCGGGGACTCAAAGTCGAGCGCGGCCTCGGAATGGGACTCGATGAGAAGGCGATGGAAGCTGTAAAAAACTGGAAGTTCGAACCCGCTGAGAAAGACGGCAAACCAGTCGCAGTGGCTATCAGCGTAGAAGTTGCTTTCAGGCTCTTCTGAAGTAAGTCATCATCAGGAGAAACCAAGGGCACGAGCTAACCGGCTCGTGCCTTTTGTATTTCCGCGGCAATCGCAGTTTTGACTCAGGACTCGTTTTGGCCAAACTCGTGTGCGAATGCTCTCCGTAGCTTTTCGTCATTGCGCTTTCGGACAGCCGTCGCGACTGCCTCGCTGATACTGCTGTTGGATTTGAATGTTGCAAGCGCATTCAAAGCATCGATTGCGGCAGTTTGGTTTTCCGTTGAAATAATCGAACACAAGAATTCAATTGCGCTGTCCAGCCTCAGCATTGCAACTGCCGACAGAATCTTCATTCGCTGATCTCGCGCAACCGTTCTCTCGCATTTATCCCGTAGCCGTTTGAAAGCTGCCGGCAGCCGGGACTGTCCAAGTGCCCAAATCGCAGCGTCTGATTTCGCTTGGTCCTCGGCGTCAATGTAGCTGGCGACGAAACTGACCGAATCTTCCGGCGCGCTGCTGAGCAATCCCAAGAAGCATTCGGCGATTACCTCGGGTTCGGAATCACCCGTCAGAACCTTTAGGCGCAACAGGAGAACGCCTGCGCTGCCGCCGTTCGTAGCGAGTGCCCGAACGGCGCCGATTCTGGCGGGCGGCTCGCGATCGACAAGCAGAGGCAGAACCGCACTGATGGCGTCTTTATAGCGCGTGCGCAGCAGAGCTTGAGCGGATATCCCCCGCAGAGCGGCAGCTGCATCCACGGGCGGACCGAATGATGCTTCCATCTGAATATGCCGCAGGCCCTGGAGGTAAATTTCCGGCTCCGTGTAGTCCATCGCGTAAAGAGCCTCAGTAACTCCGGTGAGCGCCGCACACCTCTTGTCGAGTTGCGCTGGATTCGCCATAAAGCGGTCGAATGCGGAAACCAGGTCGGGTAATAATTCCGATCTGCGGTGCTCTACCGCTAATTTGGCGGCCTTTGCGGCGACCAGATTCGATTTATGGGCCAGGAACTTCCGAATTTCCTCGGCGTCTTGAGATGACGGATCTCGGTGACGCAGCTCTGCGAGGCGATCGAGAGCCTTCTCGATCGGATCAGACTTGCTCATTTGCATGGCCGTTCAGGGGCAACGTCGCAACAACATCTATGCTTCAACCTGATTCTTTTCCAAGACACGCGTTCCCGCCCTGCCGGCTTTCTCGCAACACTCTCCAGCGGGAATCGGACTGCCGTGTGGGCAGCTCTCAGGGTGCCCCAAAAAGGAACAAATCTTGTCCGTCACCTCCGGCGAGAGGATGTGCTCGAACTTGCACGCCTGCTGCTCGATTTCGTCCTCGTTCTGAACCTGCAAGGTTTGCGTGAATAGGCGCTCAGCAAGCCGATGGCGGCGAATGACATCCGCTGCTCGCTGTCGTCCAGCAGGTGTAAATTCGACGATGAACTGGCCGTGCTCTGGCGAATATGTGTGCGGATGAACAATTTCATGACAGCGGTTTAGAACGCTCTTGTGCGTGTGATCGGCTGCTCCATGTGGGCGCTTGAGGAGCAACCCGAGTTCTTCCATACGGTCAATCGCGATTGCGACAGGCAGTGCTCCGTCAACTTCCATTCGGCCGACTTCAGCAATCTCACCATTTTCATGCAGCGTCCAAATCTCTTCCAGCACTTCGTCGAACTGCATTTCGTCTGACATGTTGAACATCTGCTGGCTGGCGATCATTCCATGATGAAGTTCGATAGAGCGATCCGCCAGCCGGGCGACCACAGGATCGTGCGTGACCATCACAATCGTTCGACCCTGTCGATGCAGCTCGCGTAGTTGCCGCAGGACGATTTCCTCGTTCTTGGCGTCGAGGTTTCCCGTTGGCTCGTCGGCGAGGATGATAATGGGATCGTTTATGAGAGCGCGCGCAATGCAGACACGCTGCTGCTCTCCCCCGGAAAGATGCGCCGGGAGATGATTGGCGCGATCTTTGAGGCCGACGCGATCGAGTGCCTCAAGCGCCTCTTGCTTGTCAGTCATGGAATGGAAGTACTGAGCGAGCATGACGTTCTCAAGCGCAGTGAGGTAAGGAATAAGATGAAACTGCTGGAAAATGAATCCGATTTTCTCAGCGCGAAATCGATTCAGCTCCGAGCCGGAGAGTTCCTTTAGATCCTGGCCGTCAATGTAAATGTCACCCCAACTAGGGCGATCGAGACAGCCAATCAAATTCACTAGCGACGATTTTCCCGATCCGGACGGACCCATGATCGCGAGCCACTCGCCTTTGCGTACGCCGAGCGAGACTCCGTCCAGTGCGCGAATTTCTCCGGCTTGCCCGCGTTGGCCGCCCGGGTAGATCTTGCGAACGTTGACGAGTTCGATGGACATTATTCGCCTTTAAGAATGCCCGCCGGTTCAATCCGTTGCAACTGGGCCAAAGGAAGCCACGCCGCGAGCAGTGCCAGCGCTATGCTGCATGCGATTACGAGAGGAAGTACTACGACGCGCGGCGCGACTACTGTGTGGAAGTTTGCTTGGGAAATGCAGGCCGCGAGTCCGGAGCCAAGCAAGTAGCCAACGAGGGCTGCGACGAAAGCAATCACTGACGCTTCGCCCGCAAACAGTCCGCTTACTGTCCCCTGTGAAGATCCGATAGCCTTCATCACGGCAAAATCACGCCGTCTCTCCAACACTGAAGAAGTGAGTGTCGAAAGGACGCATAGTGCGACTGTTACCGTGATGAGGAGAGTCGAGGCGAGCATCACCGAGCGCATCCGCGTGATGACAGCGCCCTGTGCTTCCAGAAGCTGGCGAACCGGACGGACCTGCAGCGATGGAAACGTCGACTGCAGCTGCTGAATCGTGGCGTTGATCTGCTCGCGTGAGCCGGGCACAGAGATTTCGAGCAATGATGGCTGAACGCCCGTCCAGCTTTCAAGCGTCGGCAGTGGCACGAAGATGCGGTTCTCTTCTTCCGCTCCCGTCTTTACGGTTGTAGCTTCGATAAGACGCTGAGTACGTCCAGCGAAATTCAGATCGAATGCGCCGTTTGTCGAAGAAATGTGCGGTTGCGCTTTGATACCGACAACCGCTTCAGTTGCTCCCGTCGGCCACTTTGAAACCAGCCACCACTTGTCCAGCATTTGGAGCTTGGAAAAATCAGTTGCAGCGATCACCACAGCACTGCCGTCGCTCGCATGCGCGATGGCAAACGCAAACGGCACCACGAGTGAACCCGACGGCACGATTTGCTGCGCTTTCTGAAGCACGCCAGCCGGAAGCACGCTTCCTTCCGGCGCGGCCACTGTGACGTTCGCGCCGTATGCTCGGAAATCGCGATTCAGCTTACTCTCGAGCCCGTAGTACAGGTTGAGCATCGCCGTGATCATGGTTGCTGCAACAGTTAGAGCGATGAACGCAATGAGGGGCCGATTACCACGGCCAAGCAAACCGCGTCGAAGAAGGTGGAAGAACATCGAGCCGCGCAGGCTCATGCGTCGCCCCGGAGCACCACCACAGGATCCAGGCGCAACGCGCGTCGAATCGCCGCGGCGCTACCGCCGATCGTGACCAGTAGTGCAAGGAAGATCACGATGGGAAGAAGTACTGGTGTGATCTCTACGCCGGAATGAAAGATTGTGTGTCCGATGCGCTGCGCGATCACAATTCCCAGGACGAACCCAAATAGACCAGCAACAATCGCAAGCAGGGAGGCTTCAGTTACGAAAAGGGAAGCAATGGTCGTGGCGGTTGCGCCAAGCGACTTCATTAGTCCAACTTCGCGCCGGCGTTCTAGAACGGTAGTCGCCATTGCTGCGGAAACGGCCAGCCCCGCCGCCATCAACGAGGCGAGGGCAATCAGAAGCATCATGCCCGAGATGTGCGAGAGAACGGTGCCTTCATTCTGCGCTGCCTGTCGAATCTGCTCCGCTTGAGAACCCGGAAAGGCCTCCTGAAGTTGGAAAGCGATCGAGTTCGCATACGGCGAGCAGTACCATCGATCGTGGTCGGCAGCATTCATGCGAGCAGGGTCGCGGCGCGCAAACGCATCCTCGGGCTTCGTGAGAGCGCTGACGTAAACCTTGTCCACCGCGTTTGGCTCATTGGCAATTTGCTGCGCAAGAGACAACGGTGCGACGATCGCGTTGTCCTCTGCACCGCCGGTGCTCACGATGCCGACGATTCGAGCGGAGGAGCCACTGATGCTAATTTCGTCCCCAGGGTGTTTCCCAATTTGGTCAGCCAAACGCGAGCCGACTAGGACCTCGCGGCTCTCGTCCTTGGGCCAAGTTCCGTCAATCTTCCACCAGGAGTAAAGCGTGTGGGCTCCGGTAACAAAGCTCTCAGTCCCGAAATGGAGCTGTTTGGCGAAGTATGTGCCCACGATGCGAACTTCGCGCCCCTCGACTTCTGACTGGGTTTCGAGAATCGGTGCAAAGGCCAGGATATTGTGTCCCCAGAAGATGCCCTTGATTTTCGGTAGATCAGATTCTTTGAGACGGGCGCCCGCGGATACGGGCTTGATCTGCTGATCGCCGACGCGCACGTCGAGTTCAGCGTCTTCCGGGTACACAAGGATATTTGCGCCGTAGCTGCGCAGCTCGCGATTGATCTTATCGCCGACGTCCACTCCTACAGCAATCATCGCCGTGGCAACTGCGACTCCGAGCATCACCGCGATTCCGGCTAGAAGCTTTCGCCGCTGTTGTCGGCGGAACGATTGATAGAGAAGCCGAAGAAACACAGAGCCTACTTCCCGAAGATCGGCAAGGCAGACGTAAGGTCGGCCTGCGTTATGACGATCTCTTGTCCGGTGCTAGTGGACTTGATCGGAATTGGATTACATCCGCCCGCTTGTCCGACGGACTGCGGATTTACCGGAGCCGAGCAGTTTTTGCAGATGATCTGGTTGCCGCTCTTGTAGAAGCCGACGGGACCGCAGATCTGGCAGGCATCGAGCACACTCACCACCTTACCGTCGGGCTTTTTGAAAAGAAGAAAACGAAGTTCCTTGTGCTCAATGTTCACGGCGTAGCGGTGCAGCTCGCCGTCGGAAACTTCAGCTAAGGGAATCTCTAGCTGACCGTTGCTGATCGTCAGTTCGTGGGCTGGTGAAAGGGAATAGGTGCTCTTGGCATAGATGAATTGTGCGGTCACGAGGAGGATAAAGATGAACGATGAAGCGTACACGGCCGTTGACCACAGCTTCTCCTTGCGGGCCGACCATTGTGCCTTGCGCCACAGCGCTCGCGATTCGACGGCATTTCCGGTCGCGCTCCCACCTCCGGGCGGTAGACGGTTGCCCTGTCTCCGGCGCTGGTCGAACAAGACCATTAAGGCAGCAAGCGCGAGAATTGTGATGAAAAAGAAAAGATCATTTCGGACGATCGGTCCGATAAGCGCCATTTCTTGCTTGCTCGACGGCAGAATCCCATTCTCGGAAAGCTCGTGCAGACCGGAGACGAGGAGCTGTACGGCGACGAAAACGAGGATGACCGTCGTCACGCGGAAGAAGCGTTGCAGATTAATGCGCACACTGCCTTTGACGAACATCACGCCGAAGATGATCGCGAGAATGACTCCGATCAGTGTGCCCATGAAGCTGAGCAACTCGGTCGAGTTGAACTCGACTGCAGCGAGGATCAAAACAGTCTCCACACCTTCGCGCAGCACCATGAGAAAGATGAAAAAGAAGAGCCCGAGTCCGCTTCCTTTCGCTGCGAATGCGCCAACTTTGGTTTCGATCTCCCCTTTGAGCTTTTTCGCCGCTCGGCCCATGAACCAGATCATGGTGACCACAAAGAATGCCGCAATCAGCATCACCACGCCTTCGAACACATCCTGATTGAACTGAGTCCGCGAGAGAGCAATAGCCACGCCAATACTCGACACAAAAGCGGCTATCAGGGCGAAATACACCGTTCGACGGAGGTCGGCCCTACCAATCTTCTTCAGGTAGGCGAGAGTAATGCCAACAATAAGAGCGGCTTCGACTCCTTCTCGGAGCGTGACGATGAGGGCTTGCAACATGAATGGAAGTCGAGAGTTGAAATTGAAAATGAATTTCAATTTCAACTAGCTATTTTAGCAGCTAGCTGCTTGGGATCGCCAGCTTTGGCGCTGTTGCTGGGGAGAAAGACACACCGAACGGCCTTAGGAATGAACTAAGCGGGAATTCGCGCGGCTTACACGGCCACCGTAAAGGAATCTTCGGTCCTGGTAACTGGCCGGTATAGAGTGTCGCGCTCCACCGGAACGCGTCCCGCTTCGCGGATCAGGCGTTCCAGTTCCTGGCGGCGTATGCCTTGGGGAGTTGTTGCTCCGGCGTCGTGGTAAATCTTCTCCTCGATGACGGTGCCGTCGAGGTCGTCTGCTCCAAAGCGCAGCGAAATTTGCGCGATCTTCGGAGTGAGCATCTGCCAGTACGCTTTGATGTGCGGAATGTTGTCGAGCATCAAGCGTCCAATCGCGATCTGCTTGATGTCGAGCATCCCGGTTGTCTTCGGCAGATGCTGAAGCGGTGTGTTGTCAGGATGGAACGCCAGCGGAATAAACGTTTGGAATCCATGCGTCTGATCCTGCAATTCGCGCAAGCGTACCAGGTGATCGATACGGTCTTCTTCGTTCTCGACATGGCCGTATAGCATCGTGCAGTTCGACTTCAATCCGATCTCATGTGCGATACGGGCGGTATCGAGCCATTGGTCGCCATCAATTTTGTGATCGCAAATCACGCGGCGGACGCGTTCGTTGAAGATTTCTGCGCCGCCTCCCGGAAGAGAGTCCACTCCGGCAGTCTTCAGCCTCTCCAGCGTTTCACGAATCGTCAGCTTTGCTCGCTTAGAGAGGAACGCCACCTCCACCATCGTGAACGCTTTTAGGTGCACCTGCGGGAAACGTTCCTTGAGTCCCGAAATGAGATCAAGAAAGTACTGGAAGGGTAGGTCAGGATGCAGTCCGCCGACGATGTGAAACTCTGTGACTGCTTCCGAATATCCAGAAGCCGCCGTCTGCCAAGCTTCTTCCAAAGCCATGGTGTACGCGCCGTCCGTCTCTTTCTTGCGCCCGAATGCGCAGAGCCGGCATGCGGCTACGCAGACATTTGTGGGGTTGATGTGGCGATTGACGTTGAAGAATGTCGTGTTATCCCACATGCGTTCGCGAACATTATTGGCAAGCCAGCCGATGGCGAGAATGTCCGACGAACGATACAGCGCGAGACCATCTTCGAAACTAAGCCGCTCGTTCCCGAGAACCTTCTCCGCAATTGGGCGAAGCCGTGCGTCATCAGCCTGGAATCCATGTCGAGTGGAAGAAACGCCGGTCGTGGGCTGCAGCGTGGTGGACATTAGGTTGATGATAGCCGAAGGATAAGCGTCAGGTCAGCGTATAGGCGCTGAGTGGTTACGCGCGGCCCTTTATTTTAGCCACCCACCATCGCGCCCCTACCAGGAGAAAACGCCAATCGTGAAGGAACTCGGGAGGCTTTCCTTCGAAAGCGTGGCCCACAAATTGAAAAATCCACCCGATGACGAAGAGCGAGAGTGGCAGCTTCCAGAACCCTCTGAGGAAAATGGCCAGAGGTGCGAGAAGGAAAGAGACGATGATCAACGGAATGCCGATTGTGTGGCAGAGGCGATTGATCGAGTTCCGATGGCTCGCGGAATACTGCGCAACCCACTCATTCCACGGACGTCCGAAGAACATTCCTCACCTTCGCGTAATGAGAGCTTTAACCCCTTCCAACTAAGCTGACGGCGTACTCGGTTGACTCGGCGCTGGGTAGGGCTGCGGCACAATCATGGGCTCTTCCGGAATGATGATCCACGCTACCAGATAGCCGATGAAGCCAATGCCACCGCTGGCCAAGGCAAGCACCAGCCATACGAGGCGCACGAGAGTTACATCGACATCGAGGTGACGAGCGAAACCCATACACACGCCGGCGATCTTACGTCCTTCTCTGGCGCGCTCCAGGGGACGTCGCGCAACGCGAGCACCCAACTGACGCCCACAGGCTGAACAGTACAAGCAGTCATCTGCCATCGTGCGCCCGCAGAAATTGCAGTACATAGGTCCTCCTGCTATGGGTAACGAAATCGAAGGCCGAAAAGTTCCGTAACGCCCTACTCTGCCCGATATGGTTCGCGCAGCAGCTTACGCGCAATCTCAGCTTGTGTCGAGGAGTCGTCCTGGGCGATCACCGTCTGATACTCCTGAACCGCCTGATTTCGCTGGCGCATTAGGTCATACAGCTGGCCTGCGGCGAGTTCGGCACGCTGTCGAAGACTGAGTTGGCCGGTCGGGACGCTGGCGGTGAACTCGTAGTTCTTGAGCGCCTCATCGTATTTCTTCTGTCCGCGCAAACTCTCGGCTAATCCGAAAGTCGCAAACTCGAGATGCGCACCTGCGTAGTGTCCGGACTTTGCTCCGTCCACCAGTTTTTCGTAGCAAGCGATCGAACCAGGTCCTTTGCCGCCGTCCTTCAGCAGATTGCAGTCTTCCAAGGCAAAAAGAAAATTCTTCGGAAACTGCTTGGTAAGCGTATCGACGACCTTTCCTGCTTCGTCATATTTGCCCTCGCGACGGAGAAACAAAGCAAGAGCCACGCGCGCATCGACGCTCGATTCGTGGCCTTCCTTGGCGGCGTCCTGCAGGTACTGAATGCCTTTCTTCTTACTTCCCCCGAGCCCTGCGATGCCGGCTAGCATTTTCACTGGCATTGGCAGGCTGCCGACGACATAGTTGTGAGCTCCAACTACGGTTTTTGCGTCAGTGTATTTAGGGTCAAGCTCGAGCACGCGCTCATGGTCCCGGCGGGCTGCCACCGCGTTACGCAAGGCCGAGATGAAGCTCTTGTCCACCAGGGCGATATAGGTCGACTTTAGTCCGCGTGCCTCGCCGCGGACATAGAGGGCGTCAACGTCATTTGGATTCTTCGCCAGGCGATCGTCGCACAGCTTTATCGTTTGCGCCGTAAGCTGATCTACCAGAGCTCGAACCGATGGATTGCTGTTCGGGGCTTTTCCGCTCAAGAAGCCATCATGCGCGTACAAGGTGGTGTCCAGAAGGTTAAGGCGGTAAAGCTCGCGGAAGATGGTCGCTTGCAGAACATGGACAACTGCAAATGGATCCTGCGGGTGAGCTTTTTCGATGCGCTCGAATTGGGAAACCGCCTTGTCGTACTCCATGTTGTAGAAGTCGTCGAGCGCGAGCTTTACCTCAGGATCGTCGGCGGCACGGTAAGCGGCGGCAGACGCCGCTGATATGGAAGCGCCAAGAGTCTGTGGGCTAACGATGAAGGTATTTACTACCAAGCCACCGAGGAAACACAGTAGGAAAACCGCTCGTACATGCACCGGAGAGCTAAGGACCGGGTAAGGCTTCATGGCGGGGTACTTGCGAAGTTTACCTGATATTCGAGCTGCCCTGAAGCAGGTACAAAGAACCTGCCCCCGGAAAGACTGCGAGAAACTCTATCTATGAACAGGCCGGCTAGAATGGCAAAGGATTGCTACACCGAGGCAGAAGCTGCGGCGGAGTTGAATATCTCCGTCGATCGGCTCAATTATCTGCTCGACCGCAAACTTTTCAACGACGGCTCCGGACGTCCCGCAACTCTCAGCTTCCAGAGCACCGACCTCATCCTGCTCCGCTTTTGGCTCGAGCAAGACCAGCCCAAACTCATACAGATGCCGTCGCGCAGCATGCGTCGGGGCACCGGAACCGACGATTTTGAAAGTGAGCGGTAAAACTTTCACCATAGCTTCCCCGAGTAGAATTACTAAGTGATTGATCAGTAAGGACTTGCGGTGTCGTAACTTTGGCTCTTTGCGTGCGAGCAACAAAGTTAGGATTTTCCGATGAGTACCAACCCTTTGCGACGAGAAGGCTCCTACTGGAAGCCAGTGCTCGATTACGAGCATTGGGAAGCTGACGATCGCGCCGGAAACTTAGGCGCAGCAACGCACACAGCAGTTGTCGAAGCCGAGCCATCGACTCGTCACGACCTCTGCCAACACTGCGGCGCGGAGTTCGTAGTCGATTCTCCGTTCTGCCGTATGTGCGGACGTGCGAAGAACGAGACTGCCATCGGTCGCGAAAGGAAGAACTTCTGGCGCGCAATGGAGTTTTACCAGCTTCGCCGCGCTCTTGGACTGAGCATTGGGGCGATGATCTGCTTCATCCTCGGCGTAGCCTGTGTCGGGGCGGCTATCGCCACAGGTTTCATTTATACGGCCAATACGCTAGTTGATTGGCAAGCGATTCAGGCCTGGCGGTGTGAATGGTTGATCGCTGCGGGAGTAGTTTTCGTCTGTGGCGTTCTCCTGAATAGCCGAAAGACAACGCAGATTTAAGCGCACCGAACCTCGAAACTACTAAGACCCGCCAGATGGCGGGTCTTTTTCCTGCTTCTGTCCTTATTCCTGATCTTCGTCGGAACTCGGCTTTTTCACCGAATTCCCCTTCTGGGACTGTCCTGAATTCGGAGCGGCCAGCGCCTGATCCGGGCCCGCATTGACCTGAATGTTTTGCGCCGTGTACGTATCACCTTCGAACCTGGCCACAACCGTCACAGTGCTTCCCACAAGCAGATTCTCAGGGACGTGCATCGACGGATCGAAGTGAATTTCATAAATCTTGCCGTCGGCGCGATTCTCGATGTCGAGCT
>CAYZHX010000069.1:1875-21856 GCA_964476905.1 uncultured Terriglobales bacterium | reverse complement strand
CAGTTACAAGAAGACGCTCAGGCCAGCAGCCTGAGCGTTTGTCTTTGTGGCCGCAGAACTGCCAACGTCAGGTATGCCGACGGCGTTCTGTTTTCTCGTCTACCACTCAATCGCAATCTGAAAGGAATGGGAACTGACCAGGCGGTGAGTACCAGACGGTCCTTCGATGTGAAGATCCTGATGATAGTCGAGGAAGAAGCCGCTATCCTGCGTGCTGGTCCCAGCGGAATCCCGAGTCCCGCCAGAGTCGCTTTGCCATCCATGTGCTTCGGCAGCCGCGATCACCTGCTACAGGTTCTTAATTCCTGTTTCGATTCTCGCTGGCGTCGGAGCGCCGAGCACCTGAACCAGGCTCTTTGGACCGCAACAAGCACGATTGAGACGCTCGCAGTCGCGCTGCATCTCGGCGCTTTTTCTTAGTGCATCAAGAGTGGTCTTGAGAATCGCGGCGGCATGTGGATCGCGAGGAACGGTGAGCCGATAGTGCATCCACTTCCCTTCCCGTCGTGCCGCCACTAACCCTGCTCTGCGCAGGTAGGCGAGATGTCGCGAGATCTTCGGCTGTGGCGCGCCGATCACTTCGATGAAATAGCAAACGCAGATTTCCTGCTCCGACATCAAGTGGATCAGCCGCAGCCGCGTGGGATCGGCCAGCGCGCGGAAGAACTGATCCAGCGGAACCGGCCTGTCCTTTGAGTTCGCCATGAACGCATTATACACATTCGTCTTGACAGATATGTACTCCACAGCGTAGCCTGATTGCATTCGCATAGACGAATATGAAGGAGAAGTCATGAGCACGGAAGTAAGGCAAGCCGTACAGGAGAAATATGGAGAGGCCGCGCGCCGCGTCGCCGCGGGAGAGGCAAGCTCGTGTTGTGGAGCGTCGGCCTGCTGCGGCGCCGAGATCGATCCAATCACGAAAGATCTTTATGAGGAATCGCAAAAGAGCCTGCTTCCCGACGCGGCAGTAAAGGCCTCTCTCGGTTGCGGCAATCCAACGGCTCTCGCGGAACTTAAGCCCGGCGAAACGGTGCTGGACCTCGGTTCGGGAGGCGGCATCGACGTTCTACTCTCAGCTCGCCGCGTTGGGCCGACGGGAAAAGCCTACGGCCTCGACATGACCGACGACATGCTCGCTCTTGCACGCGAAAACCAGCGCAAAGCAGGCGTTGAGAATGTCGAATTCCTGAAAGGGGAAATCGAAAACATTCCGCTTCCGGATTGCTCCGTCGACGTGATCATCTCCAACTGCGTCATCAATCTCTCTGCCGACAAAGATCGCGTGCTCCGCGAAGCGTTCCGAGTCCTCAAGCCCGGAGGACGCCTTGCCGTCTCCGACGTCGTGGTGCGCGGAGACGTCCCCGACAATATCCGCAAGAGCATGCTGCTGTGGGTGGGCTGCATTGCCGGCGCGCTCAGAGACGAGGACTACATCACCAAGCTCACAACTGCCGGATTCGAATCGATCGATATCGAGCCCACTCGCGTTTACAACATCGAAGATGCCCGAGCGTTTCTGAACACCGAAGGCGTCGATGTGGACGCGATTGCCAAGCAAGTCGAGGGCAAGTTCATCAGCGCATTCGTGCGCGCGACAAAACCTGACTGTGGATGCGGTCCGAACTGCTGCCAATAAGGCCCCCTATGAAGGATCAATACAACGTGTTGTTTCTCTGTACTGGCAACTCCGCGCGCTCAATCATGGCCGAAGCAATCCTGAACCGGAGGGGCGCGCCGAGGTTTACAGCGTTCAGCGCAGGAAGCCACCCCAAAGGCACAGTCCACCCGGGCGCACTGAAGCAACTGGAGGAAGTAGGCCTACCGACAGATGGCTTGCGCAGTAAGGCATGGGATGAGTTCGGGCGGCCTGGTGCGCCGAATTTGGATTTTGTCTTCACGGTTTGTGACAACGCAGCGAAAGAAGTGTGTCCCATCTGGCCGGGGCAGCCAATGACCGCACATTGGGGAGTTCCCGATCCCGCCACCGTTTCTGGAACGCCGCTCGAAGTTATGCGCGCCTTCCGCGAAGCTTTTTCGATGCTCGAGCGGAGAATCAGCCTTTTTGTCTCCTTGCCGCTCAAGAGCCTCGACAGGCTCGCTATCAAGAAAGAAATCGAGCGCATAGGTCACGAATGAAGACACTGCCCCAGCGAGCTACTGCGGAGTTTCTGGGAACTTTACTGCTGGTTGCCGCGGTAATCGGCTCCGGCATCATGGGCGAGCGACTGGCTGCAGGAAACATTGCCGTCGCTCTCCTTGCAAACACCATCGCAACCGGTGCCGCTCTCGTTGCGTTGATCCTGACCTTCGGACCGATCTCCGGAGCGCACTTCAATCCCGCCGTCACTCTGGCAGATGCGATCGAGCGCGGCATCCCCTGGCGCGAAGTACCGGCATACATTGTTTCGCAATGCGCGGGCGGAGTTTGCGGCGCGCTGGCCGCTCACTTGATGTTTGGATTGTCGCCTTATTCTTTCTCCACTCACGTACGCAGCGGAGCGAGCCAGTTGTTCAGTGAATTCATCGCGACGTTCGGCCTTCTGTGTGTCATCTGGGGATGCTCGCGCGTACGTCCCGCAGTCGTAGCGATCGCCGTCGGCTGCTACATCACTTCGGCATATTGGTTTACTGCCTCTACCTCTTTCGCAAATCCGGCGGTAACACTGGCTCGCTGCATCTCCAACACGTTTGCTGGAATCCGGCCTGTAGATGTGCCGTTGTTCATCGCTGCCCAACTCCTTGGAGCGCTGACCGCAACCTGGGTTTTCCGGTGGCTCGTTCCCGATTTGGAAAGACGCGCCGAAGAGGTCGTGCTTCCACGCGAGAGTGAGAGCACAACCGCATAATGGAACAAACAGAACGCCCGCTGCAGATTGCATTGCGGCTAAGCAGGAATGCCGCGCGGCTTCACGTTTGCGCGTATGAATTTCACAATCTGGTCCATAGGAGTGCCGGGTCCGAAGATGCCGGTAACTCCATACTGGTTCAAATTAGGGACGTCCTGTTCCGGAATCGTTCCACCAAGCACGACGAGGACATCGTCCATCTGCTTCTCTTTCATGAGCGCGACCACTCTGGGAACAATGGCATTGTGGGCCCCGGAGAGAATAGACAGGCCGATCACATCTACATCTTCCTGGAGCGCGGCGTTCACGATCATCTCCGGCGTCTGCCGCAAGCCGGTATAGATCACTTCCATGCCGGCATCACGCAACGCACGTGCAATAACTTTGGCGCCCCGGTCGTGACCGTCCAACCCCGGTTTGGCGACGAGCACGCGAATTTTCTTTTGAGCTTCGGAAGCCATTAGAGAACTCGTGATTATAGCGGAGAGCAAGAAATAGAGCAGCGACTGCGCGGCATGACAATGGCGTATGGGAACGAGCTGTTAAGATTCGGCAATCAATTCCAGAATGGCACAGCCGAAGCGAACATCGTCAACGCCGCTCCTAACTCTTTCTGACCTCAGGCGCGAGCTCGAGTCGGCATCCGACGCCCAGCGTGCAAACAATCTCGCTTGGTTTTTCAAAACCGGAAAGGGCGAATACGGGGAAGGCGATCAGTTCTGCGGAATCACAGTACCGGAGCTTCGCAAGGTCGCGAGCCGCTACCGACATCTACAGCTTGCTGACATAAAGAAGCTTCTGGGCTCTGTGATTCATGAACATCGTCTGGCGGCTCTGCTGATCTTAGTCGATCAATACAAAAGCGCAGACGCTCCGGCGCGCCAAAGGATATTTGATTTCTATCTGGCAAGCACGCGCTACATCAACAATTGGGATCTGGTCGATGCCTCGGCGCGCGATATTGTTGGCGAGCATCTAGCCTCACGCTCGCGAAACATTCTTTACACCCTCGCGAAATCTCGAGATTTATGGGAGCGCCGGATCGCAATTATTGCCACGCACGCCTTTATTCGCCGCGGAGATCTCACCGATACGTTCAACATCTCCGAGTTGCTGCTCGGCGACAAGCACGATCTGATCCACAAAGCAGTTGGATGGATGCTGCGCGAAGCCGGTAAACAATCTGAGCCGCAGCTGCTCCGATTTCTTAAGAAGCATTATTCGGCGATGCCGCGCACGACTTTGCGATATGCCATCGAGCGAATGCCGGAAGCAGTGCGTAAAAGGCAACTCAGAGGCGAGTTCGATTGAGGTGCGCGAAAGCCTCTTCGATATAATTTCAAGTACCTCATCCCTAGCTCACCGGAGCCGTTCAATTGCAAAAAGCTGAAATTGGAATCATTGGAGGGAGTGGACTGTATTCGATGCCAGGACTCTCCAATGTACACGAAGAGATGCTGGAAACTCCCTTCGGCGCGCCGTCCGACGCATACATCCTGGGCACTCTCGAAGGTCGCAAAGTCGCCTTTCTCGCGCGCCATGGGCGTGGTCATCGCATCCTTCCGACAGAATTAAATTTCCGCGCCAACATTTACGGCATGAAGCAGCTCGGAGTGGAGCGCATCATCTCGGTTTCTGCCGTCGGTTCTCTCAAACAAGAGCACAAGCCGATGGACTTTGTGATTCCCGATCAGTTCGTCGATCGCACTCGCCAGAGAGTATCTACATTTTTCGGTGAAGGTCTGGTTGCGCACGTCGCATTCGCAGATCCGGTTTGCGCAGAAGTCGCGAAGGCTGCTGTCGGCGCATGCAAGAAATCTGGAGTGACCGGCAAGAGCGGTGGAACTTACATCTGCATGGAGGGTCCGCAGTTTTCCACTCGTGCAGAATCGAATCTTTACCGAAGCTGGGGCATGGACGTAATCGGCATGACCAACCTGCAGGAAGCTAAGCTAGCTCGTGAAGCTGAGATTTGCTACGCGACTGTCGCGATGGTCACGGATTACGACTGCTGGCATCCCGAGCACGACGCGGTCACAGTTGAAACCGTGATTTCCTACCTGAACAAGAACGCGGAGAACGCATGCAAGGTTGTGCGGCAGACGGTAGCCGACATGCCGAAGGCACGCTCCTGTAAATGCGGCTCGGCATTGGAGTACGCGATTCTGACCGACCGCTCGAAGATTCCTGCTGACACGCGCCGCAAGCTCAGCCTGCTGCTCGACAAATACCTCAAGACGCAGGAGGCGAAAGCTTAATGGCAATCGTCGTTGTCGGTTCCGTCGCATATGACGGCATTAAGAGTCCTTCCGGTCACGTCGATCGTTGCCTCGGCGGCGCGGCAACTTACTTCGCGCTGGCAGCCAGCTACTTTACGCAAGTACGTATTGTCGCTGTGGTAGGTGAGGACTTCAACAAACAAGACGAGGACGTCCTCCGATCACACAAGGTCGATACTCGAGGCATCGAGCATGCGAAAGGGAAGAGCTTCTTCTGGCGCGGCGAATATGGCGAGAACCTGAATGAAGCTAAAACGCTCGAGACCCAGCTCAACGTCTTTCAAAACTTCAATCCGCAAGTTCCTCCGGAGTATCTGGATTCTGAGTTCCTCTTTCTGGCCAATATTGACCCCGTGCTGCAGGGCAACGTTCGTCGCCAGATGGATGGACGCGTGAAACTGGTCGGCGGCGACACCATGAATTACTGGATCACCGATCCGCACCATCGCAGCAACCTCTTTCAGACTCTCAAAGGCGTGGATGTTCTGCTGATCAACGACACCGAAGCTAAGCTCATTGCCGGCGAGACAAGCGTTCCACGAGCTGCGCGCAAAGTTCTACAGCTTGGTCCGCGCGCCCTCGTGATCAAGCACGGAGAGTACGGCGCAACCGTCTTCTTCAAAGACGCTGAATTTGGAGGAGGGAGCCACCCCTTCCGTGCTCCTGCATTGCCGATGGAAGAAGTGCGCGATCCCACTGGCGCAGGCGATTCATTCGCCGGAGGCTTTATGGGCTACATCGCGTCGCAGAAGAAGGTGGATCGCGAGGTCTTCAAACGCGCTATGTTCTACGGCGGAGTAATGGGATCGTTCGCTGTCGAGCGTTTCGGGACCGAAAGGCTGCAATCGCTCAACAGGGAAGAGATCGACGCGCGCTATCAAGTCTTTCGTGAACTCACGCATATCGGCTGAGAGAAGCCCTCGGTTGGAAAATAATTTCGCAGCGGGAAGTTTGGAGCGATCTGTTTTGGAGAGTTCAACGCGCATTAGCGAGAGAAGCTCCAGCTCACAAGTACTGGCAGGCAGGCGAGTTCGCGGGTACGCGAACTCGCCTGAGATTGTGAGTCGCAATCCTCGACTCGACTATTGGATTGCCGGTATTCTTCTCGCAGTACTCGGGGCGCTCTCCCTCTGGTTGTTCTATTCCCGAAACGAGATTCTTCTCTCCGGAGACGCGGTCGCACACATCAACATCGCGCGCCGAGTCTTCGACTCGCGGACCCCCGGCCCGATGCAATTGGGTACAGTCTGGCTTCCATTCCCTCATGTACTGATGATTCCATTTGTCGCTGGTAGCTGGTTGTGGAAGTCAGGCCTGGGTGGCTCGATTCCGACGATTATTTCCTATGTAATCGCCGGGCTGGGCATTTTCCGTTTGCTATCGATGTGGTCGCGTCTCGCTGCCTGGGTGAGCACGCTGATCTTTGCAGCCAATCCCAACATTCTCTACGTGCAAGCCACTGCGCTGAATGAGCCCATGTATTTAGCCTGCTTCGTGTGGTCGGTCGTGTTCTTTGTGGAAGCAAGCCGGGCGTTGCTGCGCAACGACTTGGCTGTGGGCAAGTGGATAGAACGAGGTGCCATCGCGCTTGCCGCAGCCGTTCTCACTCGGTATGACGGATGGTTTCTTGCTTGTGCCTGCTGGCTGACTCTTCTCCCGGTCGCGATCAATCGAATGCAGAGGATGCCGCACGCAGAACGCAAAACCATCCGCAATGCAGTATTCAAAGCTCTGCTGCTCACAGCGCTGGCTCCAACGCTTTGGCTAGCCTTCAACTTCGGCTCCAAAGGCAACGCGTTCGACTTCGCGAATGGACCCTATTCGGCAAAAGCGATCGCAGAACGGACCACAACCAAAGGTGCTGCTCCGTATCCGGGCCAGAATCACTCGTGGACTGCCGGCGTTTACTTCGTAAAAGCAGCGCAGCTGAACATCGGCGAAGGGCCTGCGGCAAAGTACCTCGTGTTCTTCGCTGCGTTCGCGAGCGTCTATTTCGCCGCTCGGTTCGATTGGCAGCTGCCTCTACTGCTGTGGTCGCCGGTGGTGTTCTACGCGCTATCAATCGCCTACGGCTCCGTACCGATCTTTCTGCCGGTCTGGTGGCCCTTTTCTTATTACAACGTCCGCTATGGGCTAGAGCTGATTCCGGCTGTCGCGGCCGGTGCAGGTTTCTCGGTAGTCCTTCTCCGGCAACGATGGACATGGTTGCGGGCGCCCTTGGCCGGAGCCCTTTGTATGGTCGCGCTGGCAGCTGTCTCCTATTTGGGAAGTTGGCGGGCGACGCCGATCTGCCTGCGCGAAATGCGCGCCAACGGAGCGGCACGGCTGCAGCTTGATTCCCAGCTCGCCAAAGTTCTATCCTCGCTGCCGCTACAATCCACAATTCTCGCCTACGTCGGATCGCATTCCGGCGCATTCGAGTTGGCCGGTGTGCCGTTCAGAAGAACAATCAATGAAGGGACTTTTCTGGTTTGGGATTCGTCGCTCCGGGATCCGGCGGCAGCAGACTGCGTCGTAGCTTCGGATGATGATCCTGTCGCTACAGCCGTCGCGGCGCATGCGCAGTCGCTCACGCCCGTTGCCGAAATAAGGGTTCCCGGACAGCCGCGGACTAGAGTCTATCGATCATCTGCACACTGAGACTCTCAGAGATGTGGTTTTGTTAGAATCGCGCCTTCACGCGATTTCATGCATTCACCCTCAATCGTAGCGGCGCAGCTGTGGGATGGCGCAGCGCTTCTTTACTCAAACCTTTTACGTCTGTTGCTCGCGGCTACGCTCGGCGGAGCGATCGGGGTGGAGCGCACGATCCACCACAAAAGCGCGGGTATTCGCACCAACATGTTCATCTGCGTGGGTGCGGCGCTGTTCACGATCATGTCGCAAGTGATTCCCGATCCGAGCGTCACAGACCGCACACGCATCGCGTCGAACATCGTGCAAGGCGTTGGGTTTCTAGGCGCGGGCGCCATCCTTCACAACAAAGGCACTGTCGCCGGCCTGACCACCGCGGCAACGATCTGGGTAGTTGCCTCGATAGGCATGGCGGCAGGGGCCGGATATTATTTGCTTGCAACACTCACCACCATCATCATCCTCATTGCTCTGAACCTGCTCGGATATCTCGAGACGCGGCTCGGTCTTAAATCGATCACTGTGAGCTATGAAGTGACGGGCAAAAGCGCCCCTGTAATCATTAACGAACTCAAGGACATTCTTGGGGAAGCGCATCATTCAATGCATGGGCTTCAGGTGGTCGGAGCACAAGAGCTGTCGCGCGTCATGTTTGATCTCACCTGCACGATACCGGAGCACCGTACACTCGAATCGAAGATGAAGATGCAGCCTGACTTCAAAAACGTGTCTACCTTCACCAAGCCAGAAGAAGAATGAGCTCGCGCACGATCCCCTTTTTCAAAGCCGAGGCCTGCGGCAACGATTTTCTGATTGTGGATTCAACCCGCATGGGCAGCGATCCCGCAGGGCTCTCCCGCCGACTCTGTGATCGTCATCGTGGTATCGGCGCAGACGGCGTTGAGTGGGTGAGCATTGATGCTCAAGGCAAAGTACGTGCACGCCTCTTCAATGCCGATGGTTCCGAAGCTGAGATTTCTGGAAATGGAACCCGCTGTGTTGCCGCCTGGTGCGTCGAGACTCGTGGAGGCTCGGAGGTGCAGGTAGTTACGGCAGCAGGAGAAAAGGAATGCATGCTCCTGCGCCGGGCCGATAACGATTTCGAATTCATGACCGAAATGGGAACAGCACAAGTTCTCGGCGAGAAAATCATTAAAATCAGCGACTCGTCGACCCAAGGTCTCGAGATCTCAACCGGCAATCCGCATTTCGTGCAGTTCGTCGAGCAGTTTGCATCAAATTGGCAAGTGCGAGCCTCGGCAATAGCCGAAAGCCGAGAGTTTCCGAATGGAACCAATGTGGAACTCGTGCGTATCCTTGGACGTAACCGCATTGAGTTCCGAATCTGGGAGCGTGGCGCCGGCGAGACGCAATCGTCCGGCACCGGTTCTTGCGCATCGGCTATCGCTGCTATCCACAGCGGCAAGGTGACATCGCCGGTTGAAGTGTACGCGCCGGGAGGCAAGCAGGTGGTCCACTGGGACGGAGCAGATGCACTCCTCCTGGAAGGCCCAGCGCGTTTGATCTGCAAGGGGGAGTTTTTCCTCTAGCACATTTGGGAAAAGGTGTTCAGAGTCTGTCATCCTGAAGCGCTTCTGTTGCGCGAAGGATCTCCGGCGAATGTATGGGACTTAATTGCACTCGCCTGGCTCCTCCACCGATAACTCCAGGTTCCGGCCGAAGAGCCTCGCAACGGCGTGGGCATCTTACGCATCGCGGGAGATCCTTCACCAACACAGGCTCAGGATGACAGATTGAAGAGCTTCGATCTCTCGTGTGATTGAGGGTCATCGAGAGCCCTCACTTGGAATCTGTTACCTTAATCTGTTTTCGCCAAACAAAATTGCATCCTGCAACCCTGCCGGAAGAGAGACTCCGAAATGCCTCCATTCAAGTTCAAAGGTGTTGATTTCATCGCTTTCGACTCGCTGCTTTCAGACGACGAGCGCCTGGTGCGCGATAGCACTCGCAAGTTCATTGAAGAAAATCTGATTCCCATAATTGAACAGTGCAACCGCGAAGGACGCTTTCCGCGCGAGCTGGTCAAGCCCATGGCCGAGCTCGGATTCTTTGGAGCGAGCCTGAAAGGGTATGGCTGCGCCGGCATGTCGAACGTTGAGTACGGGTTGGTGATGCAGGAACTCGAACGCGGCGACAGTGGCGTGCGTTCGTTTGTGAGCGTGCAGTCGGCGCTGGTGATGTATCCCATTTACGCCTTCGGCAGCGATGAGCAGAAGGACCAATGGCTTCCAAAGCTTGCGAAAGGAGAGAAACTCGGCTGTTTCGGACTGACTGAGCCTGGATTTGGATCGAATCCTGGAGGCATGCGAACACGTGCAGTTAAACAGGGCAAAGAATACGTTCTCAATGGGGAAAAGATGTGGATCACCTCGGGCTCGATTGCGGATATTGCAGTGATCTGGGCAAAGAGTGAGGAGCACGGAGGTAAAGTTCGCGGTTTTCTCGTTGAGACCAATCGGCCTGGTTTCTCGGCGCAAGATGTACACGGAAAGTGGTCGCTGCGAGCGTCGGTTACATCCGGTCTTTCGCTCCAAGATGTGCGTGTGCCGGAGAGCAATCTGCTGCCAAAATCGGACGGCTTGAAGTCGCCGCTGATGTGCCTCAATCAGGCACGATATGGGATCGCCTGGGGCGCGATCGGAGCTGCTATGTCATGTTACGACACAGCACTGCAGTACTCACTCTTGCGTAAACAGTTTCGCGATCAGCCTATCGCGTCTCACCAGCTCGTACAGGAGAAGCTGGCGTGGATGATCACGGAGATCAGTAAGGCACAGTTGCTGGCATTACAAGTGGGGCGTCTCAAAGACAGCGAGAAAGTTCAGCACCAGCACATCTCGATGGCGAAGCGAAACAATGTGTGGATGGCACTCGAATGCGCTCGCCTCTCCCGCGACATTCTTGGCGCGAATGGCATCGCTGATGACTACCCAATCATGCGGCACATGATGAATCTTGAATCAGTGAAGACCTACGAGGGCACTCACGACATCCACACACTAATCATCGGCTCGAATGTGACGGGAATTGACGCCTTCTGAACAGAACCGGCGGCGGTAGCCGCTGGGGCGGAGATGCCGGATGGCCAGCTCCGCGCACGACGATGCCGCCTGCAGTCTGAGAGAGGCAGCCGCAGGAACGTGCGACTGCCCACCGCAGCACCGCAATAAACGCAAAGGCGGCGTTCGCGGGGGACGCCAACCGGGGGCGGTTCTGTCCCGATGCAGGCTATAATCAGCAGTTTTCGCCTGCAGGCCGCCCCTTCCTGCCGGTACTTTTGCTGAGCAACAGCTCACCGGAGGATCTCCATGGCAAAGCCCCTATTGGGAGCCGTGCAATCGGGCAATGGACTCACGCAGCAAATGGAATTCGAGCTGGCGCTCGAGTTCACCCGCATTGTGGAAGAGGCGGCGATTGAATCCGCCAAGACGATGGGCATGGGGGATCGCCCCAAATCCGACCAGGTTGCGACCGAAGCCATGCGCCGTACGATGGACACGATTCCAATGCGGGGCACCATTGTCATCGGCGAAGGCGAACGCGATAAAGCTCCGATGCTGTACATCGGCGAAAAAGTCGGAGCCACAGTCGACGGCAACCTCGCCCTCCCTGAAGTGGATATCGCTGTCGATCCCCTGGAGGGAACCAACCTCTGCGCTACCGGCGCTCCGAACGCCATCACTGTTCTTGCTGCTTCTGAACGCGGCGGACTCTTGCATGCTCCCGACTGTTACATGGAAAAACTGGTGGTTGGTCCCGCCTGCAAAGACGGCATCGATCTCGATGCGCCGGTGAAGTACAACCTGAAGATGATCGCTAAAAGCTTGGATCGCGCTGTAAACGATCTGGTGATCATCGTTCTCGATCGTCCGCGCCATGAAAAGCTGATTGACGAAATCCGTACGGCGGGAGCGCGTATCAAGCTGATCGGCGATGGGGACCTCTCTGCCGGCATCGCTGCCGCTGTGCTTGGAACCGGCGTTCATGCCGTCATGGGAACCGGAGGCGCCCCGGAAGGCGTCATTACCGCCGCCGCCATGCGCTGCCTGAATGGCGAGATTCTGGCGCGGCTTGTAATCGATCGTCCCGAACTCGAACAGCGTGTTGCCAAAATGGGAATCAAGGACATGAAGAAGATCTATCGCTCCGAAGATCTAGCGCCGGGCGAGAATATCGTCTTCGCGGCTTGCGGAGTTACGGACGGTTCTCTGCTGAAGGGCGTGCGGTTCTTCGGCGACGGCATTCGAACCCAGTCCCTCGTGATGACGCGAAGCACAGGCAAAGTGCGGTTCATCGACAGTATTCACGTGCATCAGGGGCCGGAGTTCAAAGTTAGATTTTGAAGCCGCAGAGCGGATCAGTCACGAACGACGGAGCAAAATACCATCGTTCTTATCCCTCTAAGTTGCTGAGTTTCCGTTCATTTTTCCACATTCTTTTTTATTGATCTCGATGCGGATTCCTGCGTTCATTACAAGTGTGGTAGCGAACAAAAGGGAATATGAGTTCTGAATCAGGAATCTGAAGAAGAGTTCCTGCGCCAGCGGCGCTGGGATCAATGCTGCTTCGCGATTAGATGTGAGTTCGCCGCCATGTGCCGACTACGGACGGGTCGCGTCTCAAAGATCCTCACCGCAAAACGAATTCGGGAATAGGGATTTTCGCAAGACCTGATCACAAGATTTTGTGATTACAAGATGGAGATCACAATACATTGCGTTCCGAATTGCGACAAATGCGATGTGAAACGGATGTAACTCCTTCGTTGACAAGGGCTTTGGTGTGAGGACCAGGAAGGGGAGGGGGCGGGGGGTATGACGCTTTCCTATGCATTGAAAGAGAACGTCAGTGCCGAACTGTAATTTCTGGGAAGATAGTAGAGATGCCCATCAGTAGTCAGAAATCCAAAGCTGCGGCCGAACAGCTTCGTCGTGATGGGCAGGCCGCCCTTAATTGGGTGACGCGATATCTCGAGCGTGCACCGGACCTTCCGGTGCTTTCACCGGTGAAGCCGGGCGACATCCTGCGTTCTCTTCCCCAGCACGCGCCGCAACAAGCCGAGCCATTCGACGCAATTCTGCAGGATCTTGACTCCCACATCCTGCCCGGCATCACCCATTGGCAGTCGCCAAATTATTTCGCCTATTTTCCGGCGAATAGCTCGCCGCCATCGGTTGCGGGAGACCTGCTCTCGTCAGGCCTCGGCGTACAGGGAATGTTATGGACCACGAGCCCTGCTTGCACGGAGCTCGAAATGCGGGTCCTCGATTGGCTGGTTGAGATGCTTGGGTTACCTGAGCACTTTCTCTCGACCAGGAGCGGTGGAGGCGTGATTCAGGATTCAGCGTCGAGCGCGAACCTCTGTGCCGTTCTTGCTGGTCGCGAGCGCGCCACGCAATTCGGATCGAACGAAGAAGGATGCGATCAGCGCCTCACCGCGTACACGTCCGCGCAAGCCCACTCTTCAATCGAGAAAGCGGTGAAGGTTGCCGGCATCGGAAGAAGGAATCTGCGCGTCATCGAGGTCGATGATCAATTTCGCATGAAAGCGTCCCATCTCGCACGAGCGATCGAGCAGGACATGCGCGAAGGACGAGTCCCGTGTTTCGTAGGCGCGACCGTCGGGACCACCTCGACAATGTCGATCGATCGGCTTCCCGAAATCGGCGCGATCTGCCGCGAACATGGCATTTGGCTGCACGTGGATGCCGCGATGGCAGGTACGGCAGCTTTGTGCGATGAACTTCGCTACATCCACAAAGGCCTTGAGTATGCCGACAGCTACTGCTTCGATTGCCATAAATGGATGCTGACGAATTTCGATTGCACGTGCTTTTATGTGCGCAATCGGAACGAGCTCACAAATGCGCTGACGATTACTCCTGAGTACTTGCGCAATACAGCGTCCGCGAGTGGAACCGTAGTCGATTACCGCGACTGGCACATTCCGCTTGGCCGCCGCTTCCGGGCGTTGAAACTGTGGTGCGTAATCCGGTCTTATGGCGTCGAAGGCTTGCGCGCCCTGGTCCGCAGGCACGTGCAGCTTACAAACGAGTTCGTCTCCTGGCTGAGTGACGATTCCCGTTTTGAAATGGTGGCGCCGGTCTCTCTTAATCTGGTCTGCTTCCGGCTGAAAGGACCGGATTCGGCAAACGAAGCGCTTCTGCAAAAGCTGAATGCGTCCGGCCGTCTCTTTCTTTCACATACAAAGCTGAATGGTAAATTCGTGCTGCGGCTCTGCATCGGGCAGAGCTATACCGATGAGGAAAATGTTCGTGCGGCGTGGCAGGAGATCCAGAAACACGCGACCGAGCCAGCCGTAGCTGCGGGATAATTCGGAGCATTTCTGCATCTTTCCAGCCGTGGCTGAAATCAAAGTCTGACTGTAGTCACGTTATTGACGAGGGCTTGATTGGACACTCAGTGTCTTCCATTTCGTGATGTACCCGGCGTCCCGCGGCTCTTCCTGGACTTCCTCTCGGGCAGTCCGCACGTTCGGCCTTTCTATCCCACTGCAACTTTTTCCGTCGATGAGTTGGCCCAGCACGCGAAAACCATCCAAATGCCGGCAGACCGACGGCAAAGGATTGCCGATGTGCTGACGAGGCAGAACCAAGCCTGGAATGCGGAGTCTGCTGCACTCGCCAATGTTCAAAAGCTTCGGGGCGGCGCCTGCGCAGTGGTCAGCGGCCAGCAAGTAGGACTATTTCTCGGGCCTGCTTACACCATTTACAAGGCAGTCACGATCATTCGCCTCGCGCGTGAACTGAACGCCCGCGGAGTCGACGCTGTTCCGGTGTTCTGGGTAGCTTCCGAGGATCATGACCTCGCCGAGGTGAACCACGCGATCGTTCCGGATGCGCAGGGCGGGTTGCTCAGACTTGAGACCGCTTCTCACGGTCTCGCATCCGCTCCGGTCGGCTCGATCAGCCTTGATTCCGATATTCTGTCGCGTCTTGAGGAGCTGAAAGGGGTCACCGGCGAATCTGAAGTCGCCAGTTTCTTGGCTCAGGCCTATGTCCCAGGACAAACGTTCGCAACAGCCTTTGCGAATGTGATGGCACGGCTGTTTTCGCGGCACGGTCTCATTCTTCTCGATCCGTCCGATGTTGAGGTGCATCAGATCGCCTCACCACTCCTGCAAAAGGCCGCAGCGGAAACCGAATCGCTCGTCTCGGCGCTGCTGGAGCGAACGAAAGAAATTGAGGCCACCGGACACGAGGCGCAGGTAAAAATCACGTCGGCATCAACACTCTTGTTCTTCCTGAAGGATGGAGCACGCGTTCCGATTCATAAGAAGAATGGCGGGTTTGGTTTCAATGGAGAGCTTTGGTCGGTAGAGGATCTGCGCAGCCGCATAGAAAAAAATCCTGAGCTGTTCACCGCGAACGTACTGCTTCGTCCCGTGCTTCAGGATTACCTGCTGCCAACGGCTACCTACATTGCAGGACCTGCCGAGACCGCCTATTTCGCGCAGGTGCAGGTTGTGTATGAACACCTGCTCGGCCGAGCCACGCCGGTGTGGCCGCGGTTCTCCAGTACGCTCGTCGAAGCGCGTCTTGCGAGCTGGATGCGCAAATACGGATTGCGCCTACGCGATGTGCTACGTCCTAAAGACGAGTTTGTTTCGACGCTTTCACGCCGAACGATTCCCGCCGACATCAAGGACGATTTCGATCGCAGTCGCGAGCAACTCGATCGTCTGCTCACACCGTTGCTGCAGACACTGCAAAAACTTGATCCGACCATAGCGTCCGCCGGGGAAGTGGCAGGCCAGAAGATGCGCTACCAACTCGAGCAACTCGAATCACGCGCAGCCCGTGCGCATCTGCAGCGCGAACAGGTACTCGATCGCCACGCAGGCCTGCTTAGCACCATGCTTTTCCCTGACCGGGAATTGCAGGAGCGCAAGATTGCCGGAATTTACTTCGTCGCCAAGCACGGTCTAGGCCTGATCGATGAACTCATCGAAGGCTACAAACCGGAATGTAGGGATCATCAGGTGATTGAATTGGGCTAACGTTCCTCCGTGAATCGACCGTCAAATTCGGCCCAGTTCGTCACAATTCGGCCATAGAGGCTGCGTATAATATTCGGTACTCTGCCCTTTTTGTGATGTCCCTATTCTGGTTGCGAGTTTCGGTTTGCCTCTATGGCATTAGCCTGCTGTACGCATTGGTCGCGCTCGTACGTAGGCGAGAGATCCTTTCACGAGCTACGCTTCCAGTTGCAGCAGTCGCCGTCACGCTTCACTTCGTCGCCCTTGTAGAGGCCTTTGCCGCCGGAAAAATGGTGGCGATGCCACTGCATCAGTCGGAATCGCTCTTGGCATTCCTGATGATGCTGTTGTTCCTCGGCGTTTATTACCTGTACCGGACGACCTCCCCGGGAATCGCTGTCCTGCCCATTGCTTTTCTGCTGTCATTGTCGGCAGCGATGGCGCAGGCTGCGCCACAGTTCGGATCGCCGTTGCTGCGCAGCGGCTGGATCTACACGCATATCATTCTCATCCTGATTGGATACGCGGCGTTGTTCTTCAGCTTCATCGCGAGCGTGCTCTATCTGCTTCATGAGCGCAGTCTGAAGAACAAGAACCTGAATGGGATCGCCGGCAAACTTCCGGCGCTCGAGACCATCGACAACATAGGCTACAAGCTGCTGCTGATTGGCTTTCCCTTCATGACGATCGGCCTCATTGCAGGATCGGTGATAGCTCAGGTTCAATATGGATCGCGCTATTTCCTGGATCCCAAAGTCATTCTCAGCCTGCTGATGTGGGGCGTGTACATGCTGATGCTGTACACGAGATGGAACGCCGGATGGCGAGGTCGCCGGGCTGCGGTGCTTTCCGCGATTGCTTTTGCGGCTGCATTGAGCGTTTGGGCCGCCAACTACTTCAGCGGCGTTCACAGGTTCGTAGCGCGATGAGACTTCAGCTCCTCGGCGTCAATCACAAGACCGCGCCTGTGGAAGTGCGCGAGCGGCTAGCGATTCCCGAGTGGAAGCTGGAAGAGGCTACGCGGAAGCTGCTGGGCCATCCGGATGTACAGGAATGTGTGGTGTTCTCCACTTGCAATCGGGTGGAACTTGCCGTTTGTTCCGATGCAGGCACGGATCTGCGCGCGTTCATTCGGGAGTACCTCCTTGCCGACGATTCCCACTTTGGTCCATACCTTTACGAATACTGGGAAGAGGATGTCATCCGACACATCTTCCGAGTCGCAGCAAGCCTGGACTCGATGATCGTCGGCGAGCCTCAGGTCCTCGGACAGGTGAAGCAGTCGTACACAATTGCCAAAGCTGTGGGTTCGATTCAGACCAACCTGGATGCACTTCTCACTCGCGCGTTCTCGGTAGCTAAGCGTGTGCGCACAGAAACTGCTATAGGAAGTTCCGCCGTATCTGTGGCATCGGTAGCTGTCGAACTGGCGAAGAAAATCTTCGGCAGCTTGCAGGGTCGGAGCGTTTATCTGGTAGGCGCTGGAAAGATGAGCGAGCTCGCAGCACGTCATCTGCATTCGCATGGCGCGGGAGCGATTCTCGTCACTAACCGTACACACGAACGCGCACAGCGCATGGCGGAGAAAATCGGCGGTAGCGCTATCCATTTTGATCGGCTTTACGAAACCGCCGATCGCGCCGACATCGTAATTACCTCTACCGGAGCACCGCACGCGATCTTCCGACGAGAACATGGCGAGCTCTTCATGCATCGCCGCAAGAATCGTCCTATGTTCTTTATCGACATTGCGGTTCCGCGCGATGTTGATACTGAAATGGGAGAAGTAGATGGCATCTTTACTTACAACATCGACGACCTGCAGCAGATCGTCGAAGCGAATGTAAGCGACCGCGGACGCGAGGCGCAGCGAGCAGAAGCGCTGATCGAGGAGGAAGTTGAGCGCTTCCGACGCCGCATTAAGAGTCTCGATGCTGTGCCAACAATCCTTGCGCTGCAGCAGCGAATGGAGCAGATCCGCCAGGATGAGATCGAAAGACTTCGGGCGAAGCTCGGTCCGCTTACTGCGGAGCAGCAGACCGCGATCGAGAATCTCACGCGCAGCATCGTCAACAAGATCCTGCATCCTCCGATTTCCGCTCTCAAGACCGCAAGTGGATCGGAAGAGCTGACAGCAACCTCGGAAATGTTGCGTGCTCTATTCGGATTGGAACTTGCTTCTCACACCAATGGTTTTGTTCCTGAGGAGGAACGCTCCAAACCTTCGGCTCCTGAGTCATTACAATCCAGGCTTTCTGGTAAGGATTCCGAAGCCGACACTCCCACTCTGAAATTCACCGCACGTTCCTAAATGGCTCATCTGCGCATTGGTTCTCGCGGCTCGCAGCTGGCGCTCTGGCAGGCGAACCACATTGCGGATCTGCTGCGCGGACACGGACATACCGTCCACATCGAAGTGATCAAAACCACAGGAGACAAGATCACCGATGTTGCGCTCGCGAAGGTAGGCACGAAAGGGATGTTTACTAAAGAGATTGAGGAGGTGATGCTCGACGGCCGGATCGATCTCGCCGTGCATAGCCTCAAGGATCTACCTACCGAGCTTGCACCCGAGTTCGTGATTGCTGCCGTTCCGGAGAGGGAAGATCCGCGCGACGCATTTTTGTCCACCAAGTATTCTCGAATTCAAGAGCTGCCGGCTATGGCGCGAGTTGGCACGAGCAGTCTACGCCGTCAAGCACAGATCCATGCCATTCGCAGCGATCTTGAAATCATTCCCTTGCGCGGCAACGTCGATACTCGCCTGCGCAAGCTGCAGTCAGGCGAGTTTGAGGCGATCATTCTGGCTTCGGCGGGCGTTTCCAGACTGGGACTCACAGACTTGCTGCGTATGCGGCTGGATCCTGAGCAAATGTGTCCCGCTGCGGGACAGGGCGCACTGGCCATCGAGACTCGGTCTAATGACTCGGCGACGATTTCCGCCCTGAAGATTCTCGATCATCCTCCGACGCGCGCTGCGGTCGAATGCGAACGCGCTGCTCTGAATGCGCTCGGCGGTGGTTGCCAAGTGCCCATCGGCGTGTACGCTTTCCACGAAAAGGACAAGCTCACACTGCAGGCTGTAGTAGCGAGTCCTGACGGCCAAGAGATCGTTCGCGAGCTGCGCTCGGGCTCTGATCCGCAGAAGCTCGGCAAAGAGGTTGGAGAGAGCCTCATTGCGCACGGCGCAGAACGAATTCTCGCGTCGGTGTACGGCACAAGGACATCTGTTCCGGAGCAGCCGTAGTATCCTGCGATATTCATGCGCGCAAAGAAGAAAACCACAGATCGTGAATCGCAGCGCGTTGCCGACTTGGTAACTGCTGGCCCGCTTGCGGGAAAACGCATCGTCGTCACTCGTGCACATAAGCAGGCGGAAGGGCTTTCTTCGCTTCTACGCGGTTACGGAGCGGAGGTGATTGAAGCTCCAGTGATCGAGATTCGTCCGCCTGATTCTTTCGACGCTTTGGACGAAGCTTTAAATAACATCCTGCAATATGACTGGCTCATTCTTACCAGCGTGAATGGAGTGGAAGCGATGTTCTCTCGGCTGGAGCCTCTTGGGCTCAGCATCGATTCGCTTCAGCATCTCAAGATTGCGGCGATCGGCCCCGCGACCGAAGAACGCATTCAAGACCATGGACTCGTTGTCGATCTGGTCCCGGGGCGATATGTCGCCGAAGAAGTAGTACACGTGCTGCGGAAGCAAGTGAAAGGCGAGCGAGTTTTGCTCGTGCGTGCGAAAGTTGCGCGTGACGTGATCCCTGACGAGCTTCGGCGCGCTGGAGCACATGTGGATGTTGCCGAGGCTTACCAAACGGTAATTCCCGACGGCGCAAAGGAGCGATTGCACAAGATATTCGGCGATGGGGCGCCGCCGGACGCGATCACTTTCACGAGCTCTTCAACCGTAAAGAACTTTCTTTCCATCGTGCTTGGAACGGATATTCCAGCGAAGCTGGCAAAAACGAAGTTTGCGTCAATCGGCCCAGTCACGTCAGAAACTTTGCGCGAGTATGCGCTGCCGGTTCACGTGGAGGCCGATGAGTTCACCATGGATGGACTGGCACAGGCGCTCGTAAGAGAGTTGGGCGCGTAGTTGATATAGAGCGCGGGCCCGGCTCGGCTTGTTATCTCGTCGCCTGCTCTGTGCGGCGTTGCAGCCGCTCTTCACGGCTCTGGGAAGCCGCTGCTTGAAT
>CAYZHX010000069.1:0-1775 GCA_964476905.1 uncultured Terriglobales bacterium | reverse complement strand
GGCACGAGGATCGTGAACCTTCCATGAGCGCAGCAGGAAGGACGATGCGAGTCCAAAGAAACCGAGCATCATCTTTTCGCCCACCGTGTGCATGATCAACGTCGGAAACATGACGAGATGATCGCAGCGCGTGACTTCGGCGTACGTGATCGTGCGGCGAAGTGCGTCAGAGCGGAAGACGATGTCTCCGTCGGTGAAGAGAATCCAGTCGCTCTTGGTCGCCGCTGCACCCTTCCACATCGCATGAGTTTTTCCCAGCCATCCGGAAGGAAGCTCGTTGACGTGGATCACGTCCAGTTTGCCCCGAAACTCCCTCTGCAGCTGATCCATGATGCTTCCCGTCGCATCACTCGAGCGATCGTCGAGGGCGCAGATTTCGATCTTGGGATAGTCCTGCGCCAGAAGAGAACGCAGGCAGTCCTCGATTTTGGCAGCTTCGTTTCTCGCGGGTACGACTACTGAAATGCGCGGCTGACCGCCGCCGAGCACCGGAAGCCTGTCCCATTCTGGGCAGGTAAGATCGGCAAGCCTCGCTATTCCGCGCACTGCGGCAACCGAGCGACGAAACCAGTCCACGCCGAGTATCAGTCCGGCGGCAAGCCAGACCCATCGACTCACGCCGAAGCTCCGGCGAGGTTTGGCTTTTCAGACGACAGCGGCGGAGCGAAGCGCATGCCGATGAACAGCACTGCCGCGGACAGGAGCATGGCAAAAAGCGTTGCGGAAAACCCAAGCCGCAGGCTGCTGCGATCGGAGATAGCACCGATGATTGTGGGCGACATCGCATCGCCAAGAAGATGAATCACGAACAAATTCACGCCGATTGCCGTCGCCCGGATCGGGGCTGCCACCGAATTCACAATTGCTGCATTGATCGGTCCTGTATTTAGAAAAAGGAAGAACTCAGCAATGAAGAACGAAGGGAAAAGCCACCTTGGGTTTCCGTAGAATGCATACAACGCCGGCGGGATTGCCAACAGCACGCTAACTGCTGAAATTCCGTAGTACCCGCCTCGTGAGCGCTTCAGCCAGAGATCGCCCAGCCACCCTCCGACCGCAGTTCCTGCAAAGCCACACGCGACAGTGATCAGTCCGAAGTAGTAGTTAGCGCGATCGAGCGGAATTCCTTTTTCCCGTTCGAGGAATGTGGGCATCCAACTGGAGATCCCCCCGACCGCAAACGTCCAGAAAGCTAGGCCGACTGTAGCGGTCCAGAATGCAGGATTACGCATCAGTCCGCGAAAAGTCGTTCGCTCCACTGTCAGCAGGCCTGCTTCTTTCGCTCCTCGCGCTGGCTCTGCGCCCGCGAAATAGAACGCAAGGGCTACAAGGAATCCCGGAACGGCGCACACATAAAAGGGGGAGCGCCAACCGTATCGCGTTCCCAACGCGCCACCCACAATGTAGCCAAGCGCCGCGCCCATGGGAAGGGCAAGATAAAAAAACGAGAGAATTCGTCCGCGCTTCTCCTCAGAAAACAGATCCGCGATGTACGCTGGTGCGATTAGTGAGAAAGTCGCCTCTCCTATGCCCACAATCGTATGGCGGACTAGCAAGGTCATGAAACTGTGGGTGACCGCTGTGAGCAGGGTTGCGCCGCTCCAGACAATTGCCCCAATTGTGATAATCATTTTGCGGGACTTGCGGTCGGCAAGAAACCCGATGGCTGGAGCCGAGAACATGTAGAAGAGAAAAAAAACCGATGTCAAAGCTCCGAGCGCAGTGTCGGATGGGTGGAGTTCCCTTTTAATCAGCGGTACGACCGCGAAAAGGAT
>CAYZHX010000068.1:11461-22006 GCA_964476905.1 uncultured Terriglobales bacterium | reverse complement strand
TGTCAGGCTCAGGCGGAGCGATGATTGTAGGCCGACGACGAGCGTCTTTCTGAGCCTACGAGGCGCAGGGCGATCGCAAACAAAAGACTCACGGATATTCCGCACATCAACACTCCGACAAGGCTTTCTACTGGTCCCAACATCCGCCACTTTACTGGCAGGGTCACGTCTCCATACCCAACGGTTGAATAGCTGGTTGCTGAGAAGTACAAGGCTGATTCCCATGATGGAAAACAGAAGCATCGATAACAACTCGCCCACAGCAGAATCTCTAAAGCGTGCAGACTGACAACTGCGCTAGTAAATCGCACTACGAGACGCGCCGAGCGCAATGATCCCAGTTTGGAAACATCGCTTTTTACGGCACGTCTTATCCGGGCTATGAGTCCAGCGATCCCAACAGAGTGGAGCCACAATGTAAGAAGTATCAGAAAGAAAGCCACCACAGCTTGTTGAATAAACGTCTTCGTGAGTATTTGTCGCATTGCTTCCAGCTACAAGGGAGGAACACTATGAAGTCGGATGATGCTTGTGTTCGCGAGCGACCCTCGGACGACCTTTGTCGTCAGGATGGCCATAGATGGCTTTGACGATAGTCACTAGTTCTGCCGGATCAATATCGCCGAATCTCCTCCGGATAAACTCTTTTTGCTCCTCGGCCGTCATTCTAGGGAATGCACGCGCGCGTAAGTAATTTTGTGGCTCATTGTCTTTGCCTGTAGAAACTTGAATCGGCATTACCTTTATCCTCCTTGCCTGATTGCTTTTACAAATAGTCGTGCTTGCGCGAGTTGCACCTGGCGATCTCTCTGGTAGTTCGCTTCGTACAGCTCGGAAGGCATGACGCTACTCACGACCCCTGCACATGAATGGCATAACACTGATTGGACGGAACGCGGCGGCGCTTTCTTGCATAAACCACACAATCGCGCTTGGTACATCGGCAATGCCTCGCAAATGTTGTTGTGGCGCGGGTGATCATGATTGTGATCATCCGCGCCACGTTTGGCGGCCGCTGTTAAAAGCGGAAGACGAAACCGGCTGAGGGTTGTGCAACATGGGTCCAGGAATCAGTGTTGAGGCTCGCGAGATTAAAACTGGGCGCTTTGTACACGAAGCCGCGGTACTCGGCGCGCAGTGAAAGATGTCTGGTGAAGGGATAGTCGGCCCCCGCGCCGTAGAGGAATGTGCCTTGAGTCTGCTGCGTTGCGCCTGGAAACGCGCCGCCTGTATTTCCGGTCGGATCAAAGACGAGAGCACCGCCACCGCCGAGCACGTATGGATATAGGCGAAAAATGTGAGGCAGCTTCACCACCGCCGCGCCGGTGATCTGGTGTACATCGGTTTGGACGCGCGCAGCTCCGAATGGGACGAAGAAGCCCTGAGTATTACGAGCGTAGCCATAGTTGGCTTCCGCTGCCAGCCAAGGATTGAGGTTGTAGCGATAGCCGACAAGGAACCCGCCTGTTTCGCTCGCGCGATTGTGAATGCCGCTACCATCACTGTCTTTGGTGAAGAATCCAGTGCCCTGGACGCTGATCTCCGACCGCATCTCTTGTGCCGCTGCACTGATTGAAATCATCATGGCGACAAGCACTGCCAAAGCTGCTCGTTTAATTGCGCATTTCTTTTCCATATTGACCTCCGTTAAGACATTTCGACCTGTATTCCACCTTTACTTGTGCACAAGGCAACTTGAGTGCCAAAATGGGATGGCTCCTAATTGCGCGGAAATCAAAAGAGGTGAGCAATTCCGACGGCACGCAGCTGTCGAGAGTTGAAAGTGTCGATTACGACAGCGACACTCGTCCGGGTGGGACATTGGAGGACTTGATAAGGCAGAGAACGAGGAATTTCTAGACAATTGCGTTAGTCGTGGAAATGATTCTGGAGAGATGACCGCGATGTCCTTCTTCGCGAGGGGGGAGATTTGACCAGGTTCACCGCAGTCATCTCGTGAGTGGTCGATTGCTCGGCTCTAAACCTTGTCGCTGCAAAATCCATGCCAAAGGACGGCGTCTCTCGGCTCGTGGAACTAAAAGGCGCATGCGGCGCTTGGACTTAACGATGTGTCGAGAGTTTGAAAGTGTCACGACTCCATCGTCGACTGAATCTTGCACCAGACCAGCCACTCACAATCAAAATGCGACTTTGTGTCGTCTTGAATCATCGTTTCTCCTGTGATAAATGTGACCGGCAAAGCCCAGCCAGAGCGTTCCTGAGATCGCATGAGCACCACGGCGCGGATACCAAGTGAGATCAGTACCCAACGATACGAAGCCGTGCTTCGCGTAAGCGAAGCACTCACTGCGTGCCGCGGGCCTGAAGACTTGGCGAGGAAGCTCGCAGATGCCCTCGGCAGAATTCTTCACTTCGATCAGTTATTCCTTCTTGTGATGAAGGAAGACGCCAAAGAAATTGAGTTTGCTGTTGTCGCGAATGGGGAGTTCCCCTTGCTTGATCTGCCACTCGAGGAGTTGCCAAGCTGGCAGGCTTTTGATCGCCAGGATCTCGTTTATATTCGCGATTGGGCTGCCGAAGAGCGATTCCCGCGTTTTAGAGATTGGGCCAAGAAAGTTGGACGCACGTTAGGCTCGACGGTCAGCGTACCCCTGACCACCCCACATCGCCGGTTGGGATCTTTCGGAATTACTCGTGAGACCCCAGGCGCATACAGCGAGGAGGACATCGTCTTATTGCGGTTGATCGGGCGCGTCGTGGCGTTTGCAGTTGATGATGGTTTTAATCTGAGGCGCGCCCGCGATGCGCAAAAACTCTTGCAATATCAAAACGATCGCCTGCAGTTGCTTCTGAATCTAAGCAAGCGCATCACCTCAAATCTGGAACTTCGGGAATTGCTGCGAGCTATTGCCGCAAACGTTCGCGAAGCCATGCAATGCGACGCCGTGGCAGTCTCTCTGCTTGATCCGAGCTCAGGCAAGTACAGCCTGTACGCTCTTGATTTCCCCCAAGGCAAAGGGTTCCTTAAAGAAGAGGAAGTCGTCAGGGTCAGCGGTGCTTCGAAACGCGTGATCGAGACATTACAGCCGGAAATTATTACCAACCATAACCGCACCGATGTCGCTCCCGAGGTGTACGAAAAAGTAATTGCCGAAGGGTTGAAGAGTACCTGTTTGATACCACTGGCCAATCGAGGTAGAGCGCTGGGAGTGTTTGCCATCTCACGGGTCACCGACACTGCCTTCACACCGGACGACCTTGATTTCCTCACTCAAGCTGCGGGACAGATCACGATCGCCATTGAAAACGCTTTGACATTCAAAGAAGTTTCCGAACTGCGGGACAAACTCGCGCAGGAAAAGCTCTACCTCGAAGAAGAAATTCGCAGCGAGATGGGCTTCGAGCAAATCATTGGTAACAGCGCCGCTCTAAAGCATGTCTTGGAACTGGTGAACACAGTCGCTCCCAGCGATTCAACCGTATTGCTATTGGGCGAAACCGGAACGGGAAAGGAGCTTATCGCTCGCGCGATCCACGAGCACAGTCGCCGCCAAGGCCGAACATTCGTGAAGCTGAACTGTGCTGCAATACCTACTGGCCTGCTGGAAAGCGAGTTGTTCGGACATGAAAAAGGTGCGTTCACCGGCGCCATCTCTCAAAAGGTTGGGCGACTGGAGCTCGCCGATTACGGTACGCTTTTTTTGGACGAAGTCGGAGACATTCCGATTGAGATTCAACCGAAGCTGTTACGCGCGTTGCAGGAGCGAGAGTTCGAACGTCTGGGAAGCACTCACACGAGGAAGGTCAACGTCCGTCTGATAGCTGCGACTAACCGTAATCTTGAGCAGATGGTTGCCGACCGGGAATTTCGCAGTGATCTGTATTATCGCTTGAACGTATTTCCAATCCGCATTCCTCCATTGCGCGATCGCCGGGAAGATATTCCAGTTCTCGTTAGCTATTTCGTCCAGAAGTTTGCAAAGCAAATGCAAAAAAGGATTGAAGCAATTCCGGCCGCCGTAATGAAGGGACTAACGGCATGGGATTGGCCCGGCAACATTCGCGAATTGGAAAATTTCATCGAGCGCACCGTGCTCCTGACACGCGGAAAGTCACTTGAGGCCCCGCTTGCAGAACTGCGAAAACCGAGTGTCCAAGAGACGACTCGTGTCTTCGTGGAAACCGGTGAGGACGATATTACCCGCATCGTAAGAAAAACCATCTCGGCCCTGAATGGGAACACTGCTGTTGCCGATGAATATATCCGAAAGCAGCGCGAAGAGATCGAGCGGGCACTTGCCGAAAGCAAAGGGCGAGTTGGTGGCGCGGACGGAGCCGCGGCGCGCATGGGCATTAACCGCACGACCCTCTTGTCTCGAATGAAGAAATATGGAATCGATCCCAGACAGTACGCCTGAGTCGCCAAGTTTCCTTACCTTAGGGACGCCCTCGAACGACCTCCTCTCCCAAAACTGATCTGAATTAAGCTGTCGAACCACCTTCAACACTTTCAACTCGCCAACACCGCCAGATTCACTCCCCTCACTGAAAAATCACTGAGTTACGGTCCCGCGAGTTTGGCACGCGCTTTGCCTTTATCGGACTGTAATGGAAAGCACATGTTGAAGATCTCCATCATCGATCGCCGCAAGCAACGCCGATTGGTTTTGGAGGGAAAGCTCGTCGCGCCTTGGACAACTGAGTTGAGGAGTGTTTGCGACAGAGCCAGAGCGAGCCTAGATCATCGCGAACTTGTAGTGGACATCAAGAACCTGATCGCGATCAGTCAGGAGGGAGAAAACCTCCTTCTTGAGTTGATGAAAGAAGGGACCACATTCCGCTCTCGCGGCGTGTTCACAAAACATGTTTTGGCTCAGCTTGCGCGCCGAGCCCGCAGAAATGCTCAGGAGACAACACCATGAACTGCCGTCAGAAAAATCAGGTTGAGAAAGTTCAGGTCGCCCAATACGCAAGTGGAGACGATTTTTGCAGACTCTTCAGCGAAAACATGGACAGCTTGTATTGGCTCGCGTTTCTGCTTACGGCTGATCACGAGAAAGCAGAGCAGTCCTTTGTCGCCGGGCTGGAAGACAGCGTTCAGGCTAATCGGGTATTCCAGTCGTGGGCGCACTCCTGGGCTAAACGGACGATTGTTCAGAACGCGATTCATATCTTGAAGCCTCGCCCAAACGCAACCAGCGCAACCGGCTCTTCCATTCACGGAAACGTCTCGCACTCGATCGGGGGTCCTGAATTTTGTCGTGTGCTGGCGCTGGAAGACTTTGAGCGGTTCGTTTTTGTGATGACGGTTCTGGAAGGGTACTCCGATCACGAATCCTCGCTTTTTCTTGATTGCCTGGTTCACGACATTCGCGAAGCACGCTCGCGGGCTCTTCAGCAAATTGGCAACTCACCTTGCGCTGTCGACCCTGCGTCATTCGCGCGCCTGAGACGAGAAGACGACCCAAAGGCTGCCGCTGCCGTGCGGTGAGGCCCGGCAACGTCGCGTCTCAGGCGCACTGATGAACGAGATTTGGAAAAGGAACGAAACAAGCAACATGAGGACGAGATTCTCTGCAAACAAAAGAAATTCTTTCGCGAAGATGTTAGCGATCGCGACGATCTTCGGGACTGGGCTCACGGCTTCACCGCAGAACAATGTCGGGATAGCAGCGTCAGCAAGCTATGCAAACTCTACGAGCTCTGCATCAAGTCAAGGAAATCCACTGAGGGGGAGCGTTCCTAGCAGTCCAGTGAGCAATGAAGTCCTTCATTTAACTCTTCACGACGCAATCAATCGAGCCCTTCGCTACAACCTGGGAACGATTGAAAGCGGAGAGAACGCGACTATAGCTCGTGGCCAGCGATTGCTCGCGTTGAGCAATCTGTTGCCTCAGGTTACTGCCGGAGTAAGCGAAAACGTAAATCAAACCAGTGTGGCCCAACTGGGAATCAAGAACGTGCCGCAGATTCCGAGGGTAATTGCGCCCTTCAGTTTCAGCACTGCCGATGCAAATGTCAGCGCGACCCTTTTCAGCTTCTCTTCCATCCAGCGTTTTCGCGCAGCCCGAACCGCAGAAGACGCCGCGAAGCTCAGTTATCAGGACACGCTCGATGCGGTCACGCTAGTTGTCGGCAATTCATATATTCAGGTAATAGAAGCCGGATCACGCATCGAGGCACAGGAAGCCCAGGTGCGAAACGCAAAAGCTCTCAATGATCAGGCGCTCGATTCATTCCAGGCCGGCACCGCTCCGAAGATTGACGTTACTCGCACTGAAGTTCAGCTTCACACCGAGCAATACAATCTGAGTGTCGCTCATAACAATTTCGACATTGCGAAACTAGATCTCGCTCGCGCGATCGGACTGCCGCTCGGACAGCAGTTCGAGCTTGCGGACCAGCTTCCGTATTCCGACATTAACCCGCCAACTGTGGACGAGGCGCTGAAGCAGGCGTACAACTCGCGCAACGATTTCCGCTCAGTTCTGGATTCGCAGAAGGCGGCTGAACGAGACCTGTCGGCCGCTCGGGGCGAACGTTATCCGGTAATCGCCATGAACGGGGATTACAGCGATGTCGGCTCAACGTTCGGACATTCCAACGGAAACTTCAGCTTTCAGGCGGGAGTTCGAGTGCCGCTATTCACGGGTGGTCGCACTAAGGGCGATATCACCCAAGCCGAAGCATCTTTACGTCAGCGAAAAGCAGAAGCAGAAAACGTTCGCGGCCAGGTGGACTACGACGTACGCACAGCGTACCTGAATCTCAATGCCGCGAAAGAGCAAGTCGATGTCGCGAAGCGCAATGTCGACCTTGCGAATGAGAGCCTTGCTCGGTCTAAGGACCGCTTTACCTCTGGGGTCACCGATAGTGTCGAGGTAGTGCAGGCCGAGCAGGCTCTCGCCAGCGCCAACGATCAATACATCACCAGCGTTTACAACCACAGCGTCGCCAAGCTCGCGCTCGCTCGCGCCCTGGGCATCGCACGAACGAATTACAGCCAGTATCTAGGAGGAAAGTAATGCCCGGCGAACACAATTCCGCTAAAACTCTCAGGCTTCCCGAAATGGAAAAAGACATAAAGTCCCGTCGTGACCAGGAACCTGAAGGGCCCGTGGCCGTCGAAGATCTCGAAAAACTCGCGACTGATGTCGATGGAGTCGATGTGACTGAAAAGCATCGCAGAAAGATGGCGGTCATCCTTTTGGCGGCTGTGCTGGTTCTGATCAGCGGTGGTTATTTCATCTGGAACGCTTTTCAATACGAAGACACGGACGACGCTCAGATCGACGGCCACATCATGCCTTTGAGCGCGCGCATTACCGGCCAAATCCAGGAAGTGAAGGTCGTTGAGGGGCAAGTAGTCCACGCGGGTGACGTTCTCGTAACCATCGATCAACGGGACTACAAGATTGCAGTAGCGCAAGCGCAAGCGAATCTGGCGGATGCCCAAGCCACAGCCGCAAGTTCACATTGGAACATCCCAATCACCTCGGTTTCCACTAGCAGTAATCTCGCTTCTGCCGAAACCGCGGTCGTGAATGCCGACGCGGGCGTTGCGGCCGCCGAACAAAATCTGGAGTCTGCAAAAGCAAGTGCGGAACAAGCAGAAGCGAACGCGCTGAAGAGCGATGCCGATCTCGTACGTTACCGGCAGCTCGTAGCCAAAGAAGACATCTCACGCCAACTCTACGATCAGGCGAACGCCAGCGCGACAGCGAATCGGGCAGCGGTTGTCTCGGCGAAGGCATCGGTCCTTGCGGCAGAGCAGACGCTCCGGCAACAGCAGGGCAAGCTACTGCAGGCAAAGGCAGATCTGCGCAGCGCGCAGACGGCTCCACAACAGGTTTCGATCACGCGCGCGAAAGCCGAGGCTGCCGACGCCCAAACAATACAACGTAAGGCACAACTTGATCAGGCTGAACTCAACCTCAGCTTCACGGTAATTCGTTCTCCAGTCACGGGAATCGTAGGTAAGAAGAGTGTCGAGGAAGGACAGAACGTAAGTGTCGGGCAGGAACTGCTTGATGTCGTTCCGCTCGATGACATCTGGGTGACCGCCAACTTCAAAGAGACACAGCTCGCGCACATGCAGCCGGGGCAACCAGTCGAAATCAAGGTTGATGCATACGACCACAAATGGAAAGGACACGTCAGCAACCTCGGAGGTGGTGCCGGTTCCGTCTTCAGCTTGTTGCCGCCGGAGAATGCAACCGGCAATTACGTCAAGGTCGTGCAAAGAGTTCCAATACGAATCGACTTCGATCGTGTTGCGGGACAGAGCTTCAATGCAAATGGCCTGCTAAAACCAGGATTGTCCGTAGAACCTGACGTGAGGGTGCGATGAGCTCGGGTTCCGTTTCGGCACAAGACGCACTCCCGCAGCCCACAGTTAACCCTTGGCTGATTGGGATTGTCGTCTCCCTTGCTGCCTTCATGGAAGTGCTGGACACGAGCATTGCTAACGTGGCCCTGCCCCACATCGCCGGAACTTTAGGCGCCAGCAACGACGAGAGCACTTGGGTGCTGACGAGTTATCTCGTGTCAAACGCTGTCGTGCTTCCTATCAGTGGCTTCCTTGTTAGCTGGCTCGGACGTAAGCGTTTCTTCTTAACCTGCATCGTGTGTTTTACGCTCAGCTCGTTCTTGTGCGGTATCGCGCCCAGTTTGGGAATGCTGCTTCTTTTCCGCGTGCTCCAAGGCGCATTTGGCGGAGGACTCCAGCCAATGACGCAGGCAATCCTGGCCGATACCTTCCCGCCAGAGAAACGCGGATTGGCATTCGCGTTGTATGGCATCACCATCGTCTGTGCGCCTGCGATTGGCCCCACCTTCGGCGGGTGGATTACTGATAACTATTCCTGGCGCTGGATTTTTTATATCAATGTTCCGGTCGGCATTATCGCCGTGCTGCTGGTTTCGCAGCTCATCCAAGATCCGCCCCAATTGCCTCGCCTTAAAGGTGCGTTGGCGAGGTTCGACTATGTCGGGTTTGGTCTGCTCGCCGTTGGCGTAGGCTCCCTCCAGATCGCGTTAGACAAGGGACAAGAAGACGATTGGTTCGGATCGCAGTTCATTACCACCCTCATCATTCTTGCAGTGGTGGGTTTGGTGTGGCTCGTCATATGGGAGTGGCGACACAAAGAACCGATCGTGGATGTGCGTCTCTTCAAACTGTTCAACTTTGCCAGCTGCAGCGTGATGATGTTCGTGCTTGGCGCCGTTTTGTTCAGCTCTACCGTACTTCTTCCACAGTTTCTGCAAACTCTTATGGGTTACACGGCGGAAAAGGCAGGCATCGTTATCTCCATGGCGGCCATTCTTTTGGTTTTTCTGCTGCCGCTCGTTGGGAAACTTGCCGGGATTGTTCAAGCCCGGTACATTCTCGCGTTCGGCTGGATCACACTCGCTGTGGCAATGTATCTCTCATGCAGACGCATTGATCTGCTCATGAGCTTTGACTCTGCCGCGTGGATGCGTATTTGGCAGTATGTGCCAGTTGGATTCTTATTCGTCCCGCTCACTTTGGCTGCGTATGTGGGTCTTCCGCAGGACAAAAGCAACGCTGCTGCTGGACTGATAAATTTCGTGCGCAACATGGGGCAGAGCGTAGGAACATCGGCAGTAACTACAATTCTCGCGCGCCGATCCCAGTACCATCAATCTGTCTTAGCCGAGTACACACGATCGCATCACTTCCAGGCCTTGATTCAGGGAGTGGCCCTCAAGCTCAGCCATGCTGGTATCAGTATCCATGAAGCTCAGCGCCAGGCGCTCGGGAGGTTGTATGGCATGGTTCAACTCCAGGCGGCAGCGCTCTCGTACATCGATGTGTACTGGCTGCTCTCCGTCATTGCTGTGGCGATGTTTCTGCTTTCGTTCCTGCTTCGCAAAAATCAACTCGGCGCGCGCAGTGACGCGGCCATGCATTGATGGAAATCGCTATGTCGAGAAAACCGGAACCGAAGTGGAACATCGAGGAGGTCACAGATGCAGAGGTTTACTCCGGCATCCGTTACCTTGATGGAGACACTCCCGAAAACAGGGATGGTGATAACCACTTCAGCAAAACGGAGACCGTCATTTTTGCAATTTGTATTTTATTAATCATCGTGTTCTCGGGATATTTGGGATATTTCTGGCTATATCGCCCTCAGTAGTCAAGCCTCGCGGCGTAGACAAGCTCGCTTGAGTGTCTTATCGCTGACTGTCGCTTCTTTTTCAACACTATCAACACTTAATCTGGACCTCGACTCGTACTCCGAAGCTCGCTCTGCAAATTCAATTACTTACATGAAACGTCGCTTTGGCATAAGTCTTGCCCATTATCGGAATGATGGCGCGGAGATTCCAAATGGAGTTCGAGGACGTGGCTCAATCACAAGCGCTCGCATGTCAGCGTTCTGAATCTGAATTTAGCCCTTATGTGGAGTTGTGGCAGTCTCTTCCGAGTCAACGAGAAGCAATTTCTCCGTTCCTCGATCAATCGATGCGCTTCATTAGGGCCTTTCGCAATGGGGACGGAAACGAAGTCGATATCGAAATCGCCGTGAACGAGGCGCTCACGAATTCGGTAGTCCA
>CAYZHX010000068.1:0-11361 GCA_964476905.1 uncultured Terriglobales bacterium | reverse complement strand
ATAGTGCCGGATCCAACTGCTCCGGAGAACGTTCTGTCCAGTCACGGTCGCGGAATCTACCTCATACGAACCCTGATGGATGAAGCTACTTTCGAGCAGAACGGGACCGTTTTGAAAATGCGCAAGAGATCAAATATCGGCGCAGGGGCAGAAAGGCAATCCAAGTGAATCCAATTTGAAGTTTTCTTAGAAAGCAGCTTCGAACTTTTCTCTTCTTACAAAAACTTTACGCAGGTGGTGTGAGCCACAGTTCAATGAAATGCGTCATACGCACAAGAAAGATGGAACCAAAATGAGAACGCAACTGATCGCAGTCATAGTCATTCTGCTAACCGTTGCACCAATGCTGGCAGCCCAAGAAAATCCCAAGAATGGTCAGGTGACTCCGGGCGAAGCCCCCGCGGCTAGCGGAAACCGAACGGCACTCGAAGATGTCATGGCTGCTCCTGAGGCTCCGCCGCGTGGGCCGAAAGACCTTCTGGACGACTACGAGGCAGAAATGGGAGCCATCACGCAGAGATTTTCTGCAACGCTCTTACTCGTCGCCAAAGCCGTACAAAACGGAGAGCTGACGAGCGAGCAAGGGCAGAAAATTACTGCCGAGCAATATCAGACGGCGCAAATGCAGTTCGAACTCCTCGCCGCATGGCGTGCCATGCTGGAACACGATCTGGCCAGCGTGCCAGAATCTGCTTCTAGTACCCATCCTGCTGAAGGCACCAATCCCGTTAAAGATAAAGAGAACGAGATCGTAATGGTCGCGCTGCCGTTCTCATCATTTGAACTCAACTCTTCGGTGGCTCAGTACTTGAATTTGAGCGACTCGCAAATCGAAGACATCCAGCAAGTGATGACGCGCGAACGCCGCAATCTTCAACCATTGATGTCGCAACTGAACACCACGCGGCAGCAGTTGCTGATAGTAGACCCTGAGCATACCAGCGAGAAACAGCTGAAGTCGCTGGCCGATCGGCAGGCAGGCCTTTTGGCGAAATTGATCGTGGCCAATGGTCGCATGCAGTCCAAAATTTACAAACTGCTAACTCTGGAGCAGCAGAGAAAACTCGACGACCTCAAACAAAGCAACGAATCCACAATAATCGCGGATAAGTAATGAAACTTAGCAAGCCTTTGGAAATCCGCTTAGTCGTGAACTGACTGCAAGAGGAAGATCGCATGTTGAATGAACTCTTTCGTATGGTGTTATCGGGAATTACTGTTGCGGGGATCGGATTCTTTATCTGGTGTTGGTTCTCTTTCCGAGAGGATCGGAAGCCGCATGCGATTTATCAGATGTCCTCAGCTTCTTTTGGCGACAGAAGGGAAAATGAGGATGGGAAGAGTTCTCTCGTGAAGGAACGCAGCCTGAAGAGATCTGCTTAAGTCGGCACGGAAGTCTGTAAGCGTGATTCTCAAATTGGGCGGTAGTGTTACCCACTCCGTCTACAAAGCAAAAGCACGCTTGCAACTTGTGGGCGAAGCCCGCGGATTTTCTCGCGGGCTTCGTCTTATGTTGCGCGATCACCTCTGTTCCATGACTGCGAAAATCTCCGGCGATGTTGATCTAAATCGACACTTTTGACTTTCGACATCTCGATCACGACTCGTGCTCACGAAATTGCAAGCACTTGCAGCCAAATTGTTTTGGAACGCGTCTTGCAGTGAGCCCCTGCAGAGCTTGATTGCAGGAGCACTTAATGAAGTTGCAACTCCCCCAATGCCTGTGGGCATTCGTTATCTGTTTCTGTTCCGCGACGACGAGCGCAGCCCAGCAAATCTCGGCACCAGAGCCGCAACCCGGAACAATTGTTGGCACAGTGGTGGATGTCACCGGTGGAGTAGTTCCGGGCGCAACCATTGTTTTGCAAAGCCAAACCCAAGAGGGTGAGCGGCGTGCTGTAACGCTGGACAATGGCTTTTTCAGATTGGATGGCGTCAAACCGGCAACGCCATATCATTTGATCGTCAGTGCTGCAGGTTTTGCGCAGTGGACATCGGACAGTATCGTCCTCACGGCAGGTCAGTACTTCATACTCACGGGTATCAACCTGCACGTTGCGAGCGTGCAGTTCACGGTGAATGTTGTTCCCACCGAAGAACTCGCAGTTCAACAACTGAAGTCAGAAGAGCAGCAGCGCATCGTCGGTGTCATACCAAATTTCTATGTCGCTTATGACCAGAATGCCTCACCGCTCACATCGAAGATGAAGTTCCAACTCGCCACGAAGTTCTTGACCGATCCAGTCACAACGGCGGGATTCGCTTTGAACGCAGCAACGTATCAGGCAGGAAGTTATCCGAGCTACGAACAGGGAGCTAAGGGTTATGGTCAGCGTCTCGGGGCAACGTTCGCCGGAGGCTATACCAACATCCTCGTTGGCGACGCGATACTCCCGTCAATCCTGCATCAGGATCCACGCTACTTCTATCAAGGTACCGGCACCACGAAGTCGCGATTACTCCATGCACTCTCCAACCCATTTGTCACAAGGGGAGATGACGGGCACAGAGAGATCAACTTTTCTGACATCGGTGGCGACTTGGCCTCGGGCGCCATCGCGAATGCCTACTATCCCAACAAGGATCGCGGCGCGAACCTGGTGCTCAGCAGTGCGCTAATCGGGGCCGGTGGGCGAGCCGCTAACGCACTATTTCAAGAGTTCGTTCTACGCAAGTTCACATCTCGCCATTCGAAGGATGCTCACTAGCAGCTTTCCGACTTCTCTAGTCGGTTTCACCGTTTAACGAAAGAGTAACGAGCCTATAACCCTATTGAGGTATCTCGCGACTTCACTTCGATCGCTGAAGCGAGCCAATTAACAAACAATCTGCACTAGTCCTGAATCCAAACGAATTCCAGTAGATGCGTGCATCGAATAATCCTGGCAGTTCGCATGCTTGCGCGAAAATCGGTGCGAAAGATCACGCTCATGTATTCACAAGACGAAATATCTGTGTCTGAATCTAGTTCTGTACCGTGCGGTAGGTTATTGAATCTCCCACCGGAGGCACGGCATCTGTATTTGCTGATTACCGGTCTAGAGGTGATTCCAGTGCGGATTCGTAACGTTTTGCTTGTCGGTTCGTTGACTGTTCTCATTCTTGCAAATTCGGGATGCTCAAAGACGGAAGCTAAGGCGGCAGGCCCACAGGCTCTTCCGGTAAAGACACAGATGGTTGATCTCGCTCCTGTCCCGCGAGTGGATGAGTACGTGGCGACGGTAAAGTCTCGTCGTTCCGCGACTATTCAACCTCAAGTTGACGGCACGCTGACGCGAATCTACGTGAAGTCAGGCGATCACGTGCGCGCCGGGGTTACGCTGATGACCATCGATCCGCTAAAGCAGCAGGCGACCGTCGATCAGCAGCGCAGCACGGAGGCCCAAAAGAAGGCCACCCTCGATTACGCCTCCAATGAAGTCGAACGGCAGCGGAAGCTCTATGAGGGCGGAGTAAGCAGCAAGCGGGATTACGAGCTTGCCCTGCAGGCTTATCAGAATGCCAAAGCCGATTGGGAGGCCTCGACCGCGGCGCGCATCACTCAACAGCGCCAACTCGCTTACTACAACCTGACCGCGCCGTTTGCGGGTGTGGTGGGAGACATTCCCGTGCACGTGGGTGACTACGTCTCTCCGCAGACCTTGCTAACCACCGTTGACGAAAACGCCGAACTCGAAGCCTACATCTACATTCCGACCGAACGTGCAGCCGATATTCGTATGGGCTTGCCGGTGCAGATTGTCACGAGCATAGGAGAGCCGATCGAGAGCACGAAAGTCGATTTCATCTCTCAGCAGGTCGATAACTCGCTGCAGGGAATTCTAGTGAAGGCGCCGATTCACGCGTCGTTCGACAGGTTCCGCACAGCGCAACTTGTGAAGGCGCGCGTTGTCTGGAGCACATCTCCAACTCCAAGGGTTCCAGTCCTCGCGGTAACTCGGATCGGAGGACAGTCGTTCGTGTATGTGGCGTCTCTGACGGATCAAGGCACCGTCGCCAAACAACGCGCGGTCACTCTCGGCGATACGGTAGGAAACGACTACGCGGTGACGGGAGGTCTGCAACCAGGAGACAAAGTGATCGTGTCCGGGGTTCAGCTGCTTATAGACGGAACACCGGTGCAGCCAATCAGCTAAAGCCTGCGGTCGAGGCAAGTGTTCGGGCACCGAATCTCAAACCTAGAAAGGAGATGCCGGTATGATTGATTTCTTTATTCATCGGCCGATTTTCGCCAGCGTCTGCGCGCTACTTATCATCCTTGCCGGAGCGGTCTGCATTCCGACACTGCCCATCTCCCTTTATCCCGATCTGGCCCCTCCGCAAGTAACGGTTACGAGCAACTATGTTGGCGCGAATGCTCAGGTCGTAGAGTCTGCGGTAACCACTCCGCTGGAGCAGCAGATCAATGGCGTCGAGGGGATGCACTACATCACGTCTACGAGTTCAAACGACGGCACAAGCAGCATCAATGTGACCTTCCGGACCGGATACGACCTGAACATCGCAGCCGTTGACGTACAGAATCGTGTGGCAACGGCGCAGGGTCGACTACCACAGGAGATAAAGAACACGGGCATAACCATCACCAAGGCAAATCCCAACTTTGTCTTTGCGGCAGGTTTCTTCTCTCCCGATGGCAGTCTCTCGAACCAGTACATCTCGAACTATCTCGATGTTTATGTCAAAGACGCCCTGAAGCGTATTCCCGGAGTGGGAGACGTGATTCTGTTCGGCGAGCGCAAGTACGCAATGCGCATTTGGCTCGACCCAACCAAACTGGCAGCGCGAGAGCTGACGGCGGCCGATGTAGTATCCGCACTCCAGGAACAAAATGTCGAAATTCCTGCCGGACAACTAGGACGTCCGCCAGCAGACCCGAAACAAAATTTTCAGGTGACGTTGCGCGTGGTGGGACGCCTATCGGATCCGCGAGAGTTCGAGAAGATTATTCTCAAGAACACCCGTAACGGTATAGTTCAGCTCAAAGACGTTGGTAGAGCTGAGATCGGCGCCGAAAATTATGACACGAACTTGCTCTACAGCGGCCACGAAGCCATAGGCGTTGGCGTGCAGCAACTTTCGAATGCCAATGCGCTCGAAGTAGACAAGGCTGCCCGCGCAGTTCTTGCTGAGTTGTCCAAATCCTTTCCGCCGGGCATGAAATATGTGATCGCCTTCGATACCACGACTGTTGTTGGCGATTCTGTTAAGGAAGTGGTCACGACGCTTGAAGAAGCAATCATCATCGTTATTATTGTGATCTTCTTCTTCCTGCTGGATTGGCGCGCAACCATCATTCCTGCAGTTACGATCCCTGTTTCCCTGATTGGTACTTTCGCGTTCATTAAAGCTTTTGGATTTTCCATCAATTCGCTGACGCTTTTCGGAATCACTCTCGCGACGGGCCTTGTCGTCGATGACGCCATCGTCGTGATTGAGAACGCCCAGCGCCATATCAATCAGGGCGGTAGTGATCGGCACGCGGCAACGTCGGTTGCGATGGCCGAAGTTTCGAGCGCCGTTGTAGCTACTTCGCTGGTGCTGATTTCGGTGTTCGTGCCCGTCTCGTTCTTTCCGGGAACTACCGGAATTCTTTACCGCCAATTCTCCCTGACGATCGCGTTCTCGATTGCGATTTCTCTCTTCAACGCACTTACGTTGTCACCGGCGTTGGCCGCGATTCTGTTGCGCAGCGAAGAGCAGAAGTATTCGGTCTTTGACTGGACCGGAGTTCGGTGGCTTTCCCGTGGTTATGCAAAGTTCGCCCACGGTGTTGATCGAGCGATTCATGGTCTCGGCGTCGCTTATGGGAAAGTCATTGCGAAGGTGTTGAACTTTCGCTACTCGATGATAGTGATTTTCTTCGCGGCGTTGGCTGTGACCGGGTATATGTATCTCCACGTTCCGACCGGTTTTGTGCCACAAGAAGATCAGAATTATTTCATTGTGGTGGTGCAGACGCCTCAGGGCGCATCGCTCGGATACACCACCGACATTGCCAAGCAAACAGAAAAGATTCTCCGCGCTGATCCGGACGTCTTCGGCACCTTTGCCGTTCCTGGCTTCTCACTCTCCGGCGGCAGCTCGTCCAACTACGGACTGGTCTTTGCTCCGTTGAAGCCCATCGAGGAACGTCGGGCGAAGGGCCATGCGGTAAGCGATATCGTCGCTCGAGTCGCGCCTAAACTCTTCAGTATCCCTGGAGCGATCGTGGTGCCGTTCGAACCACCAGCGATCAACGGCATCGGCAGCTTCGGCGGATTCCAATTTGAGCTGCAGGATCTGGGCCGCAACACGCTGCAGGACGTCGACAACGTTGCGCACCAGATCGTAGCCGGCAGCCGGCAACGTAACGATCTCACTGGATTGTTTACGAGCTTCACGGCAAACGATCCACAGAAGCTTGTGCAAATCGATCGTGCAAAGGCAAAGGCGATCGGAGTACCGATCGGTCAGATTACGCAGGCTCTGGGCGTATATATGGGCTCGCAGTATGTTAACGATTTCGACTTCAACAATCGCTCCTATCGCGTTTACGTGCAGGCCGATCAGCCTTTCCGCATGTCCGCGCGCGACTTGCGGAACTACTATGTTCGCTCCGAAACCCATGGCCTCGTTCCGCTGGGAAATATCGTATCGCTGCAAGAGACAGCGGGCCCGCAGGTTATTAATCACTACAACCTATTTCGCTCAGCCGAAATCGATGGCGCCGCGGCTCCCGGATTCAGTTCCAGTCAGGGATTGAAGGCAATGGAGGATCTGGCCAAGCAAAAAATGCTTCAAGGCATGACCTTCCAGTGGACCGGGTTGGCACTCGAAGAAGTAGAAGCAGGCGGCAAGGCGATCCTGATCTTCGGCCTCGGAATCCTCGTGGTATATCTGACGCTTTCAGCGCAATACGAGAGTTTCGCCCTGCCGTTCATCATTTTGCTCGCGGTTCCCACAGCGGTCTTGGGCGCTCTCCTCTTCATCTCGATGCGCGGTCTAGTGAATGACGTTTACGTACAAATCGGCTTAGTGATGCTGATCGGTCTTTCGGCTAAGAACTCAATTCTCATTGTGGAATTCGCCGAACAACTGCTCGAACAAGGCCGCTCAATCATTGACGCTGCGATCGAAGCGGCTGAGTTACGTCTGCGTCCAATTTTGATGACATCATTCGCCTTCATCCTCGGTGTCCTCCCGCTCTACTTCGCGACCGGAGCTGGCAGACTCGGGCGACACTCAGTAGGGACAGCAATTGTTGGAGGAATGTTGTTCTCCACAGTCCTCAACCTGTTCTTCATCCCAGTGCTATATGTAATTGTCAAAACGCTGTTGACTTCGTTTTCCTCAAGGAAGACCTATAACTTGGAGAAGTTAGCCATAGCTCCGCAAAAGCAGTCGGCATAAGAACTGAGCAAAGCGTGTCAGTGCGACGGTGGCAAGCTTTATTGGTGCCAAAATTTTCCGCTTGAAATCGTGACAGGCGAAACAAGGGAGAGCATATGCGGCTATCGCACGCAGGAGCAGGCAGACTCCTGCCGAGAATTGGCATGCGTCGGTGATTGGGAGAAGCACACCCGACCAGGTTTGCAACCGGAAGAGTTGCAGCAGGTCATTCGCGAGTGGCCGCACATCGATGATGCCGACGAGCACGGTAACGGGTTCTTGGCAATCAACAATTCCTTAAACGAAGTTCGCCATGGTTTCCGCATGGAGCCAGCCGAACGCCCTGGTCGGCGTTGAAGGGGCTGACCCTAATCTCCCTTACGCCCAACTATGCTCACCAGCAGTTGATCGATAAATATCTCGCCAAGACCGGCGTAACTTTCAACAGTCGTCACGTAGTCAACCTGCTGGACACTCAGATTGGGTTAGTCGAGGCCGACGAGGGCATCGCCATCATTCCGTCCTTCGCGCTGCCGGCTTGCCGCAACCGCCAAGTGATGATGAGCCAGCTCGTGAATCCTCTAGTCGATCTCGACTTTTACCAGATAAGCCATCGCGGAAAGAAACTGCCGCCGACCGTGGCGGAGTTCAGCGAATTCCTAAAGAGCTATATCGCGCAGTGGGCAGGACACGAAGGCGCTCTATAACCGGGCGGTTCATCATTGTTGGAGTGCAAACCGCCGACGCCCGTCCCGAATCATGCCGTGCTCGACACATCGTCATCTGCCAGCAGTCTTCCGCGCCGGATCTTGTGACATGCGCCCGGGAGAGTCTGCCCGGCAAGCACATTCGTTAGAGCTGGTGCGCGCCTCCGAGTAAGCCGAGGGTGCTTACACGTCATCGCTCCAGTTCGTAACGCCTTGAAACCCATGCATAGCCTGCTTCCACAGCCACTTGATTACGCGAGCATCGTTATAGCAGAAGCCGACGATGTGATTGAGAGTGGAGAAGCAGTGTGGTTGGCACGACCTTTTCATTTCCTTCAGCGATTGCGCTTCGAACTTGGGATTCTCAATCGTGCCCCAGTCGTAATTAGCGCTGTACATTGGAAAGCACGGTGCGAGAGTTCCGTCAGTCCGGATAATGACCGTGTTCTGCCCGGCTCGGCAGTTCCAATCCTGCAACCCTCCACGCATGAACTGCTTCATCTCGGCCAGCCGGGAGGTCGAATTGGTCATCTTGTAACCCGACTGTTGCTTCGCGATAAGCCAATCGAGGAGTTCATCGACCTGGTCCCAATGCTTCTCCGTGATGTACGTCGGATTGTTGTTCAGGTGTTTGAAGTGTTCCTGTTCGGTGAGCGGCGACTCGCAAAGGTGATAATCGGTGGCGACGCCGTTCTCATGAGCAATCTCCGTGAGTTCACGGACATCGTCCATGTTGTTGCCGCAAATGTTGATGTTAATAAATACCGAGTACCCATAACGGAACTGACGCTTTATCAGGTAATCGAAGTGTTTGCGGATCGGCAACAGCGCCTTCGGCAGCCCAGGCTTCAGATCCACGGCATCGATCGCCAAGTTGACGACAGATACGCCAGCATCGCCGAGCTTGTCGATTACATCTGGTCTCAACAGTCGGCCATTCGTGGGGATGTAAACCCAGAAACCTTTCTTCGTAGCGTAGTAAGTGACCTTGTGCGCGAAATCTGGACGCAGCAGCGGCTCACCGCCCATCAGGGCGAGCACACGACCGCTTGTACCATGAAGCCAATCGATCGAACGTTTCGCGATATCTTCCGTCATGCCTTTCACACGATTGTCGAAAGCCCAGCAGTAATGGCAGTCGAGGTTGCACTTCCACTCAGTGAAAAGATACGAAACGATGGGATGAAAGTTTCCTGGCAGGATTCGCGACTTGAGGTATGGAAATGCCCAGCCGCGCATCGCGTGCATGATTTGAGCTGGACCATACTTCCGCTTGCCAGCTTTAGGGCTGTACTCTTCATCGCTTCCTTGCTGCAATTCGAGGCGGCTTGGGAACGGGGGAACCGGCAGACTTTGTGGCGCGCCCACTGGCGCTGGAGGGCCAGTGGGCCGGGTCGCAGGCTTCATCAGCAGTTCGTGCAACTGCACATCCAACTTATAAGCTCGAGACCCTTCGGGAGCAGCCATCGTTTGAGCTTCAGGCATTTCGGACTATTCCTCTCGATACAAACGCAGATGATTGAGGCCCGATAAAGTTTCGGAAAAACCTATGACTGCACTGCAGCAGCACTGCCTACTTGTCTAGAGTGCGAGCCGCCGATTGCCCACTCCGAATCGTCGGTGTACCCCTTACATCTAACAGTGCATGAGTCATCCCCTAGCGGTTTCCGTGCTGGATCTTGTCGGCATGCGCGCGGGAGAGTCTGCGGGCAGCGCGATTGGCCGGTCGGTGGACCTGGCGCGGCATGTGGAGCAGTGGGGCTACAGGCGTTACTGGCTGGCCGAACATCATTCCATTTCGGGACTTGCTTGTTCGGCTACCCCGGTATTGATTGGTCATGTGGCCGGAGCGACCAGGACGATCCGCGTCGGCAGCGGGGGAGTGATGCTCCCCAACCACGCGCCTCTCGTGGTGGCGGAGGAATTCGGTACGCTCGAGGCTTTGTACCCCGGACGTATTGATCTGGGATTAGGGCGTGCTCCCGGCGGCGACTTTCACACCATGCGTGCTCTGCGGCGCGATCTCGGCCAGGATGGCGATGATTTTCCCTCGCTCCTCGCCGAGCTTCAGAGCTATCTCGGACCGGAAAAGCCGGGGCAAGCGGTAAAGGCAATTCCTGGACAGGGAAGCAATGTTCCTATTACCCTCCTTGGCTCGAGTAGCTTCAGCGCCCGGCTTGCGGCTGTGCTGGGACTACCATTTGCTTTCGCCGCACACTTCGCTCCCGAATATCTCTACGCCGCCGCTCAGCTTTACCGCGACAACTTCCGCCCTAGCGAATCGCTGCCCAAGCCACGCTTCATGGTGGGAGTCCAGGTAATCGCGGCCGAAACCGACGCAGCTGCTTTGCGGCTCTTTACCACTCCGCTACAACGCTTTCTGAGCCTGATCCGAAATGAACCTGTCGAGCTGCTCCCGCCGGTGGACTCCATGCAAGGACTATGGCAGCCCTGGGAACGCGCGGCCGTAGAAGAGAAGCTCGGCGCAGCGATTATCGGATCGGACGCAACGGTGAAACTCGGCCTCGAGAGGTTGGTCTCGAGCACCGGCGCAGACGAGGTGATCGTGGTAACCGACACCTATGAACATGCAGACAGGCTGCAGTCGTATCAGCGAGTCAGTGCAATCGCCGCTGAGATTGAAGTAAAGTCGAGTGCGACGGTGGGAGTTTGAGAGAGCAGCAAATCTGCTTGCACCTTCTTGTCGCGGTGGCTGAAATGATTGTTGAATATCCATGCGCTCGGCAGTAGATGAGTACTATTCTTCGTGCGCGGGCGTGTCAATCACCGCGCCACTTGACGGAGTGCTCGTGTTGCACGACCAATTCCGCGCGGGATCTCTGCCGAGTCGACTATGTCGATTCTTCCCGCAACGGGAGCAATCCCCAAAGACACGAGAACAATGCGGGGGGGAATCAATCCAGAAGAGGCGGGGAGATCTTTAATGACGTTCCAAGCGTACATTGACAACATCAAAGCAAAGACAGGCAAAACTCCGGAAGACTTCAAGAAACTCGCAGAAAAGCAAGGTCTGCTGCAACCCGGGGTAAAAGCTGGCACAATCGTTGCTTGGTTGAAGCGGGATTTTGGCCTAGGACACGGTCACGCTATGGCGATTTATGCAACATTCAAAGGACGAACAAAGTAGCCGACTGCAGTCGACTTTGTCGTGATAATCCCTATTTGCGGATCTCGTCCGCAAAGCACTGTACAGTGGACGGTCGACCGACTGATCAGAGGTCAGTAGCGTCTGACCTGCCGTTCTGCAAAGTTATTGAAAGAA
>CAYZHX010000067.1:12027-22101 GCA_964476905.1 uncultured Terriglobales bacterium | reverse complement strand
ACGTTGACCGTCGCCGTTCCCGAATTGGAAAGCGTCAGATTCTTAGACGCGCTGCTTCCCACGTTTACGTTTCCAAACGACAGTGACGTAGGAGAAACATTCAGTGTGCCTACCGGAGTCGAAACTCCTGTTCCCGCCAGAGCCACTACTGTGGGCGAACTGGCGAGATTGCTGACCACCGATGCGGAGCCGCTGGCGCTTCCGACGGCTTGGGGGGTGAAGACAACGTTTGCCGTGTAGCTAGCACCTGCCACGACCGTCAATGGAAGCGTTACTCCGGGAACTGTGAAGGCTGATCCGGTGATGTTGATTGCAGTAATCACCAGATTCGCTGTTCCAGTATTGGTGATTGTCACGGTTTTGGTGCTGCTGCTGCCGACTGTAGCCGACCCGAAGGACAATGAATTCGGAGAAATGCTCGCGGAGACTGTACCCGATCCGGTGTCCTGGTTCTGTGTAGTCGATACACCCGTGCTCCCGCATCCTGTGATGACGGGGACTGCAAAGAGAACAACAATGGCGCAAGCCTGCGCTACTTTCATCGCAATGGAATTTCCTGGCTTCGTCACGGTTCTTTTCACCTCTGCCAAGCTCGGAAGGCAGCGGGTACAACCCTGCCCTGCTCCCACGGTAAGCGGAGGGACCTGCTGGTTCAATTCAAATGGGCCTTTGAAGCGGTACGAAAGACGACCACGGTCCTTGTACTTCTGGCAACGGCTTTATGAGGTGGCGAAAACGGATATCTCGGCCGATACCCGCCAGATAATTCAGCGTAGCAGGGTGGGGTCGTGCCTGCAATACGGAAAAAACCCGAATCGCTAGCTACTCGATCTTAGCTGCCGCGTTGGCGGCTATTTACTGCCGTATTGAGTGGTGTAATGAAGCTTGATGGTGCCGCATGTTCCCTGCTGATCTGAGTAGACCACACACGTATCAAACGGGCGCGAATACACGTGCAGGCTCACTGCGCGCTGATTCAGTTCGGCGGGGTTATACACTCGGTGTACCGGCTCGAGGGGATTTACCGAGACGGGATTCTTCTGGTTGATTTCCAGCACATCGGTGGGCTCGATGCTGCACTTCCCTGCTTCTTCGTCCTGCCAAAGCACACGATAGTTTTGCACCTTCAGCCGTCCGATCGGCGCAGCCATCCAGCAGTTTTGATCGCGATGATTGTGGATCGAACTTACTTGTCCGACTTCCCAGCAGATCGCGATCAATTCGTAGAGAGGCGTCTTGTCGATGAGGTTGCGCGTGTAATGCTGGCGATCCCACACAAGGTACGGAGAAAGCGTGTCTGCATTCACAGGATGCGTTCGCAGGAATTCATGTACTTCGTCCACCTTGTCGAACGCCTGGGCCCGAAGTCTCCTGAGTTCAGATGTGAGTTCTTGAATTGAGACTAAGGTGTCAGGCTTTTGCGTTGTGCTCGGAGCCATCGAACTTCACCTCCTTAATGGTCGCATAAGGAGAGGCATGCGGCTTGATTAAAGTGCGGCTCCCAGCTTATACCACTGCCATGCTCCGGCGTTATCGCCTTGCTCTTGCTCTCTGGATTTGCGGCGTCGTGATGGTGTTCGTGGCGTTCATCAGTGCTTCGATCGTGCGGCGCGGTATTCCAGCTTACGAAAGCGGATCTGGAGCATATTCCACGGAATGGGAGTCTCTACCCCTTCCAATCCTGCTGTTAGTCCTAAACTCATGCATCTTGATCTTTGGATGTCTTTCGCTGCAACTGGCGCGCTGGCGGTCTGCCGCGGCTCCGTCCCAACAGCCTGTTTCGCAGAAGTTGCCGTGGTGGATTTATACAGCTATGGCTCTTAGCCTGGCTTTCCTCGCTGGTCAGACAATGGTGTGGCGCCTATTGCAGGTTCATGGAATCGTTGTGAGCACCAATGCGGGAGTCGCATTTTTTTATCTACTCAGTGGAGCCCACGCGGTGCAGATCGCCGGTGGACTGCTAGTTCTCATTTGGATTGTTGCCCGTCAGACAAGCTGGACAGAAATGGGACGTTATATTGCCATCGATCTTGCAAGCTGGTATTTCACCGCGATGACAGCACTTTGGATTGTTCTGTTTTGTTTTCTGGTGTTCGCCTGGGGCTTCAGATAACAGCTGTAATGCTAGTGCCCGTGGCAGCGAAAACTCCGGCCACTTCCACTTCTGCGATTTCAAGGAAGCAGCGCAATACGTTCGGATCGAACTGCGTTCCGCTGCCCGCGTTGAGGCGACGAATTGCTTCCTGGTGATCGAGACCCTTGCGATAGCATCGATTGGAAATCATTGCATCAAACGCATCGACGATGGAAACAATGCGCGAGCCCAGCGGGATCTCCTCCTCTTTCAGACGCCCTGGATAGCCAGAGCCGTCGTACGATTCATGATGATGAAGAGCGAAGAGGCTGGCCTCTTCTAGTCCGGGAAACAGCCGGAGAATCGACCAACTATATTCTGGATGCTTGTTCATGATGGTCCGCTCTTCGTCGGTCAGCTTGCTCGGCTTCTTCAGGATCGCGTCAGGCACTCCGATTTTGCCGATATCGTGCAGCAGAGCGGCCACTTCATATTGGTAGAGATTTTCCTCTTCGATGCCAAGTCTACGAGCAACGCGTACTGCCCACTCCGCCAGACGCGTGCTGTGAACTCCAGTGTTTAGGTCCTTCAGATCGAGCAATTGATTCAACGCGCAGATGACCGCGGTGCGCATCGTCACCTGCTGCTCTTCGAGCTCTTTTACCCGAAGAAGCAGCGGTGACCACGAATCAAACGCCTGATGGAGGCTCGTTGCCATGGAATGGTTCCCGAATTAGAAGAGCCCGAGACTGCTCCGCCAGACCTTGACAGCCTGATAAGTGTCCAGCACTCCCGCACCGAACTGCGAGTACGGAATCTGCTGCGCATGGCTCAGGGACTGCGCGGCGTTCTGTTTGTTCAGAAGCAGTGAGTTCGATTGCGCCATCAGTGCAACCGTGCCAGAGACCAGAGGCGCGCTGAACGACGTGCCCCATCCAGCCGCGTAGGTATTGAACGGGTAGGTCGTCATCACGGCTTCGCCAGGAGCCGAGAGCAACACCGGAGGCGCTCCGTAGTTTGAGAATGCCGATGGCGTGTTGTTGTTCGACGTGGAGGCCACGTCGATGACGTTGGGCAAGCTTGCTGGATACACGGTTTCCATGCTGCCGTCATTACCAGCGGAGGCCACGCAGATTACGCCATGGTTCGTGGCGTAGTTAATGGCCGTCGCTAATTCTTGTGATGGGCTGGTGAAGTCGAAGCTCATGCTGATGACCTTCGCTCCGTGATTTACTGCGTAGTAGATAGCGCGCAGCACGTCAGATGCATATCCCGTGCCGGCCGAGTTAAACGCCTTCAGCGGCATAATCTGCGCCTTAGGAGCGACTAGGTGCACGATGCCGGCCGTCATGGTTCCATGTCCAAATGCCGCAAATTGCGAGCCGTCGAGAACGCCTACCGTCGACTGATCAAGTACTCCGACCGTCGATTGATTCACCTGCGCCGGCTGCTGCGACCCGTCGAGAACTCCGACCGTGGACTGGTTGATATCTGCCATTTCCGATCCACCGGTCTGATTACGCGTGAAGTCGTAGCCGTACACCAATTGGCTCTTCAAGATTGTGTTGTTTGGATCAACACCGGTGTCGATGATCGCGACCTTCACGCCATTGCCGGTTGCACCAAATGCGGACTGCGTCTGCGCGGTGTGGATGATCTGATTAGGAGTCTGCAGAACGTAGCCTTCCCACACCGTCGCACCGTAGTAGGAAACGGGTGTCTTATCGGTCAGATATTGCGGCGTTGCGCCCACGGTTGTAGATCCCTGCGTGCTCACTGCCTGATCGGGCTCCGCGTTGGTAATTCCAGCGCCAGAGAGAAGCTGAGTGAGGAAGACGACCGGGCTCAGGAGGCTGGAAGTCGTCACGACGAATAGTTGACCGTCAGGATCGCCGATGCCTTCCAGGACTTTGCAACCAAAGAGCAGACACGTGAGATTCAGGCCAAGCAAGCCCTTCGTGTCGCGAACAATGTATCGGTTGGTACCCAGCAATCCACCGCCGCCGAGCAGCCCGCCAAGCAGTTGCGCGTTGGCCTTGGGCGCAGGCGACGTGATAGCCAAGCCAGGTTGAACGTAAACGGTGAACAGCGCCAGGACCAGAACGATGGAAATCCCCGCCTTGGATCTGCTGTATTGCTGAGTGAGTTCTTTCGAGCTCTTCATCTTGCGTCTCCAGAGACACTTGTCTCGGCAAAATTCGGGATGGGGATTACAGCGGGGAGGAAACTAAAGTCTATGCCTGGTATTGGCTCTTTGGCCAATTACGAAGGTAACATTCCTAATTTGGGCCTCGGCTCCCTACGGATGGCCGTTTCCGCTCACTGATGCCCGTAATGGGCAGATAAACCGGCGACAAATTGCCAACTGTCACGGAAAGCCTTAAATTGCTCTTCAAATCAAATTCCAAGTGAAACTCGCCATTGTTGTTGCTGATCGTGCTCGCGACGTTCTTTCGTCCATCCAGCAGCACAACCGGCACACCAGAAACCGGGTGATTCGGATGCGCACTATCCAGCATCTGCCCAACCAGCGCGGCGCGCTCAGAGTTATTCTCCGAATCGACGCGCATATCCACATACACAGTTCCAACTCGGTAGAGCAACTGCCGCGCGGATGCCACCGAAGCTCGAGCTCCAGCCGTTAAAGGTTGTGCCAGGCTGTCGAAGAGCAGTTCGAACGCGGTCTTCGACTCCGGAATTCTGTTCTGCTCCGTCCCAAAATACGCTTTCGCCATTTGCACAATTCCCGCGGGCGGCTCATAAGCAGCTTCATTTGCACCCACGCCGACAACGTCAGAGAACAGCGTTGCAATCTGCGCGCACTCTGAGCACCCATTCAGATGTTCGCGAATCGCGGCTGTCTCGGCGTGCGGCAAGCTCCCTCGAACGAATTCAGCCAAGTTTTCCTGAGCGATATGCTTCATCGTTTCTCCACCAATTCCGGCAAGGCCCTCGTTCTCGCCAGAACCAGATTGCATCATTGGTTTTTTAGCTCTTACTGTCCATAAGGACAATCGATCTACTCGGAAATATAGGCCGGAAAGACTTTTTTTCCGCGCCTGCTTTAAGCCGAATACTTGCCCATCAAAACAAACGGAGCCCATTGATAGGGATGGGGATATTCCTTCCTGAGAGCGAGCATGGCCTCTCGAATAGCTGACGCTTTGTCTTCGCCACTTTGGTACCGGCGATAGAACTCCGTCATGAAGTTGGCTGTGCTCTGATCATGCACATCCCAGAGGCTCAATAGCAGTGACTGCGCACCCGCCTGAAACAGCCCACGAGCCAGCCCAATCAACTCGTCTCCTGCCGCAATTACGTTCAGGCCGGTTGCACACCCGCTTAGGGTCACGAGTTCGACCGGCAAACGGAGCTGGCAGAGGTCATACAAACTCAGGTACGAGTTCCCCATGCGAATCGAGGAAAACATCGGACTGTCCTGCCGGAAGTAACCGTGAGTGGCGATATGCACGAGCCGCGCACCACGACCGGCGGTCTTCAGGATGTACTCACTAGCAGCGTTGCCAACAAACAGCTTTGGATGTGGAACGATACCGCTTAAAGCACGCAGCTCTTCGAGAATGGATGGCGCGTTCTGGTCTGGGACTCCCATCAGCAATGCCGCGCCTGAATTATTCACCTGCTTTTTCGTGCATACTGCATAGATGCTCGCGCTCGGCGCATAGGAAACAGTGTGATCGTCGATCAGGTAACGCTCGCCGTCAAACAAGGCGTGAAAGGGCACATAATGCAACGCGCCATGCGGAACGAACAACAAATGTGGGCGATCGAGACGATCCCGAAACGGTGCGAGGAGTTCATCGTAGAGGTTCTTAAGGTGCGCGTTGGTCGATTGGATCAGTGAGTCCCGAAACGCCGTTGCATAATCGGTTCCAAGACGGAACTTCGACAATTGAAACTGAAGGAGCCTCAGGACATTGGTAATGCGTGAAGCAACCGTAACGGGAACAATCTGCAATCGATCGTGTCCAAGAATGCAGGCGAGGATGCGATCTCCCGTCTGAAAGAATTCAACAATCAGTGTCTCAGGCGTAATCGCCGCGCGAATCTCTTCGATCGACAGACTCTTGCCTGCCTGGAGCGGAACGCCTTCTCCCGAGAGATTCGATTCCTGCAGCACGCGAATCAGATCGGTCTCTCGCGCGCGGACCTGCTCTTCCAGGCGCTTGATATGGTCCGGCGACCGCTGTTCGGGACGCAGTTGCTCGAGTTCGATCAGGCTGTAGTACCAGTTCAGCTCGTCACGAAGATTGCGCATGCGCCGTACAAGATCGCTTTGTCCGCTGTCTTCTCCTGCGGCATAGACCGGCTGCAGCATCTGATCCATCAGCGTGCGCGATTTTGCCTCTTCAATGTAGCCGAAGGCTTCGGCAAGCGAATCGGCGCTGCACTGCCCACGTAGACATGAGTCCACCAGAAGTTCGTAAACTTCAAGACGGTTCTTGAGGAATGCCATCTTGAGTTCCTGACCCCGCAGGTTGCTGCGCAGGGTCTCCAACGCTTGGCGAGACGCGCGAAAGCTCTGATACGCTTGCTCGCTATTTCCCGAACTGGAATGGATCTGTCCCATCAGCAGGAACGCCTGATGTTTGAGGCTTGGCGCTTGAAGATCTTTCAGCTTCTCGATTGCCGCAGAACACTCGCGATGGGCAGCAGCGAGATCGTTCGTGCGCTGTGCGATTCGCGCCAGCAACAGCCGGCAAAGCACAGCCTTGCCTGGCAGAAGAGAGGAATCGAAGAATTCTAGTGCGGACTTGGCTAATCGCCGAGACTCGAACAAACGAGCTTCATTAAAGAGCACAAGCGCCTGATAGAGATCGATCAGCGACGGCCAGACCTCATTCTTCTCCTTCACGAACATTTCGCGCGAGCGCGTGAAGAGCTTCAAGCTCTGGAATGCTTGCCCCTGCTGGCCCATTGCAATGGCTTCAAATGCCATGGATTTTGCCGCTTCGTAACCCATGCCGAGTTTTTCAAATTCCGCATAGCCGAGCCGTGCCAGCTCCGCTGCTTCAGCGCTGAGATTCAGTTCCAGGTAGAGCTCGGAAAGATCGAGATTGCAGAGACCGTAATGATAGCGATCGCCAATCTCATTGCAGCGCAATCGCGTCGAGCGCAGCATGTCAATGGCGCGGCTGTATTCGCCACGGAGAAAAAACAGATAAGCGATGTTGTAATCCGCCTGCGCGACCAGCAGCGGCATGTTGTGCTTTTCACAGTAGTCATGCGCATGTTGGTAACTATCGAGCGCCTTCTGAAACTCTCCGAGACTGATGAGGCAAACCGATAAATTGCTCAGAACAGCGGCGATGCCTTCTGAGTTCTCGTGCTTAATGACTCCGTCGTATGCTCGGTGATAGCAAGCAAGAGCGTCCGAGAAGCGGTCTTGACGGTAGTACACATTACCGACGTTGATCTCCAAGCGCGCGAGGCGCAGCTCGTCACCCGCAGCGGTGAAGATCCCGCGCGCGCGATCAGCAGCAGCGAACGCCTGCTCGTACTCCCCGCTGAGCGTAAGCGGAAGGATCGATACGCTCAAGCTACGGCCAAGTTCAGCGCTGTCGCCCTGCTTCTCCCATGCGGCGATGGCGCGGTTGTGCAGCTCGATAGATTCCCGATAGCGCCCCATCGCATAAAGCGCGTTTGCCTTTCCTCGGCTGGCGAATGCAATCGCCCGTTCATCGCCGAGAACTTCGGCGACCGCGATTGCAGCCTCTGACAGTGCGAGAGCTTCCTGTGTGTTGACACGAACGCGCTCTCGCGCAGCGTCGGCAAGCTGAATAGCGAATTCCGGCGAGAAGTCTGATCGGTGCCGATCGACTAACTGCTGGCGCTGCGCCGGATCGGAGCTCTCGGCGAACAAGCGCAGCAACTCCTCACGCATGCTCACCGCGGCGGCGCTGCTCATTTGCGCCCCTTTCGGGCAAAGCCTAGCGTTTCAAGCTGTTTGCGGAGCTTGTCGAGGCAACGTCCACGAATGAAGCCAATCGAACCGGTTGCGAGTCCAAGCTCACTTGCAATTTCGTTGTATGGTCGCGCCGGAGATTCGAAGAACAACATGCGAATCATCTGTGCGCATCTCGCCGGCACATTGCTAATCGCATCCCGCAGAATCTGTTCACGTTCGACTTCTTCGATCATGCGATCAGCTCCCGGTTCGAGCGGCATCAGGTCGTCTGTGATTTCGTCGTCAACAAAGCGGCTTTGCCTTTGCTTCAAACGTGCACATTTGTGCAGAGTAGTTTGAATTAGCCACTTCGGCAGGGCTCGCGGCTCACGTAGTCGCGACAGCTCTGAGTACACATCAACGCAAACGGCCTGAAAGATGTCGTTGGCATCATCGCGCGACAAGTTCCACTTCACCGGAATCGAATAGATCAGCTTCTTGTACTTGTCGATGAGCGCAGACCAGGCCTCTTCGCTGCCGGCCAGACACTCGCGCACCAGACGCTCGTCACTCCAGGCGTTCTGCGGTTCAACGTCGCGTTTGGCCGTGGCGATCACTTTTTGCAGGCTACTCCTTTCTGGTTCGGGTGCGGCTCGCTCGTGGAAGGAGCAGGACGCCATGCTGAACTTATCAGGAGAGCGAATCTCGGCAGCTCTCTTAGAAGCTTATGCATAGCTTTTTCCCGAATTGATACGAGCAATATCCATCGCGTCGGCCACCGCGAAGCAGGAAGCCGAAACCAGGACCAGAGCAACTACCGGCGCGGCCATCCACCAATATGAGCTCATGACTTCGAAGTGCTGCAAAGCAGACAACATGTTTCCCAAACTGGGAACAGATTCATTCATTCCAAGCCCGAGGAACGACAGTGTTGCCTCGGCGGTGATGAACTGTGGCACAAGTATGACCGCCTGAGTGATCACGATTCCCAGCGCCTGCGGAAGCACGTGGCGGCGCAATATGTACCATTCCGAGGCGCCAAACCCTCGGGCTGCGATAACGAACGGACGCTCTTTCGCGCTGAGCACCACGCCGCGAATAAGGCGGGCTGGACGAGCCCAACCCATCGCTCCGATCACAGCTGAAATTAATAAGAATGTCTGCGTTGCTCCCAGGTGAAGTGGCAGAATGGCGCGTAATGCCAAGAGCAAATAGATCCACGGCAGCGCTAAGGCGAGCTCGGCTCCTCGCATAACAGCAGTATCAGTTGCCCCGCCAAACTGTCCGGCAATCGCGCCCAAAACCGTACCGATGAGCAGCGACAGAAAAGTTGCAACTAGCGCTGCCGCCATCGAGACTCGCCCGCCATAAAGAATGCGCGAAAAGATGTCGCGCCCGAAGCCGTCCGTTCCAAGAAGGAAGATATTCCCGGGTGCATTAGCCGCGAACAGGCGTGCTCTGCCGCCCTCGCGAGTAAAGAAGTGTATCGGGTACACGATGCTCCGGTCTTCGACATAAGAAAGATCGTCGCTTTCATTCGCCGTGAGGCGATACACAAATGGACGCAGATGAAATCGTCCAGTTCCATCCATAAAGTGAATGCGCGTAGGCGGAGCGTAGGCAAAGTCGCGGTGCTGCTCTGCCACAGGGTATGGCGCGAGAAATCCGGCAATCAGCAAAGGGAAATTTGCCAAGGCGAACACCGCGACAACGATTGCTACTCTTCGTCTCTTCAGCATTCCGCCCTCACACGCGGATCGGCCGCATACAAGAGTAGGTCTGCGATCAGGTTGGAGGCGATCAGGAATGATGAAAAGAGCACCACCACTGCCGTCACCACATAGAAGTCACGCGCATAGATGGCTTCGAGGAACAGCGGACCAACTCCAGGCCAGCCCGTGATTACTTCCACGAGGAACGATCCGCTCACGAGTCCCGCCAGGGATAATCCAAAAAGAGAAATCAATGGATTCGCCGCTGCCGGAAGCACATGTCGAAGCAGCAGGCGTGCATCTCCGATTCCGTGTCCCTTCGCCGCCTGCACGAAAGGAGAATGCCAGGCTTCATTCATTGCAGAGCGAATGTGGCGAAA
>CAYZHX010000067.1:1862-11927 GCA_964476905.1 uncultured Terriglobales bacterium | reverse complement strand
CCAAAGTCTCCAGCCGCAACGGACTTGAGCCAGCGGAAGTAGCGGACCGGCAGCGGTTGATCGAGTCCGTAGTGGGCGCGCAGGCCGGCGATTGTCTCTGCCGAGATCTGCGGATTCAGCTTCATCTCATCGAGAAAGCTGCCCGGCGCGAGCTGCGAGATGCCGAAGGTGAGAGCGGAAATCGCGATCAGCAGTGCAGCGGAATGCAGCAGCCGGCGCTCCACATAACGTGCGACTCTCATTCCGACTCCGCGAGCACCAATTCGCGTTTTGGTGCAGCTTCGAGACTGCGATCTGACCATCGCTGCTTCGCACGATGAATGATCTGATCCGATTCGCATTGTTCGACAATCCTTCCATCGCGCATCACTGTAATTGCGTCGGCGACTGACGAGACCAGATCGAGATCATGGGAGATGAGCAGCTGCGGGATCGCGAGCGTGGTTTTCAGCTTGTACAAAAGCGCGAGAATTTGCATTTGAGTTTCCGGGTCCAAACCAGAGAGCGACTCGTCGAAAATCAAAAGCTTCGGTTGAAGCGCCAGGGCTCGAGCAATGGCCAGCCGATGCTTCTGGCCTCCGCTGAATTCATGACAGGAGCGACGGGCCGCTGCGGGATCGAGCCCCACTCGCAGGATGAGCTCTTCGCAAGTTCTGCGCCGCTCCTCGCGATCCGCAATTCCCTGAATCACCATCGGCTCCTCAATCGCCTCCGCAGCCGTGAGACGAGGGTTGAGCGCAGCAGCCGGATCTTGTGCGATGTACTGCAGCATCGGCCGCCATTTGCGAAGCGCCTTGCCTTTTAACTTCAAAACATCCGTGCCATCGCAGAAAATCTCGCCTGCATCTGCGTCTTCCAGCAGAGCGAGGCAGCGAGCGAGCGTGGACTTACCAGATCCGGAAGGACCGATCAGACCGGTAAGTGTTCCTCGATAGATGTTCAAGTTGACGGCGTCGAGTGCCTGCTTTTCTGAGCGTCCGAAGACAAAGAGTCCGCGAGGGCGGTAGCGCTTGCTCAGATTACGCACGCTGAGTATGGGTTCGCCGGTTTGCGGTCTACCATCGAGCGAATCGCGACGGGAGGCATTGCTTGCAAGAAACCGAGAGTGACACTTTGAAGCTTCGCTCGAGAGCACGATAACTCGATCCGCGATTCGCGACGTCACGGTCCGATCATGAGTGATTAGCAAAAAGGAAGTCCCGAACTGACGGCGCGCCGAGTCGACCAACATGAGGATCTCATCCTTCAATGCAGGATCGAGACTTGCCGTAGGTTCGTCCGCAATGACGAGCTGCGGCCGGCAGACCAGCGCCTGAGCAAGAACGACACGATGACGTTCTCCTCCGCTTAATTCATGCGGATAAGCAACGTAATACCGTTTTGGTTGTAAGCCGACACGCTCGAGAATCGCCGCCGCTTCAGCTCTGGCTTCGGGTACACCATGGGCTCTGGCGACTTCGGCGATTTGGTCGCCGGCTCTCATCACGGGACTCAGCGCCAGCGTTGGCTCTTGATAGATGATTGAGATCTGCTTTCCGCGAACGCGGCGCAGCTCACGGTCTGAGAGATTCAACAGATTCTTACCGTCGAAGAGGACGGAGCCACTCACGCGCGCTTCTGCCGACAGTAGCTTCAGAATAGCTAACGCCGTGGTCGTCTTCCCGCATCCCGAATGTCCCTGCATTCCAAGGATCTCGCCCGCATGAATGTCAAAACTCAGCCCGGACACAGCAGCGCTGATTTGCCCAAGCGGCCCCTGCCCATAGGACACACGAAGATCGCGCACCTCGAGCAACGGACGGAATGGGGACAGGAGCGGCAAACGACGACACTGCCTCCGCATGGGCACACTCCGCGGCGCCTCAGCGAGCTGAGCTAAGTATTTCGAATTTAAGGGGAATCCGCGCCTTGGAACCCGAATGGCTGGGTCACTTTAGTAATGTTTCTCGCGAACTCATATGGCTCGATCGTCACTATCCCGAAAAATCTTTTCGGGGAGTCATGGCGGAATCCCGCCAAAGCGGGAACCGGCTCGCTGTTTCCGGAGTCATAAGGGAGGAAGGAGTTCGTGCATGCAACGCCAGCTTCATTTCACACCGGCAATCGCGGCGATCACATTTGTCCTCTGCCTGGCTGGGTTCGCCTTCGTTGTACTCGTGCTGTTGCCATCCCCGTATGGGCAGCAACTACTGCCGATCACCTCGACAACCATTGGACACGGCAGCCTGCACTTAGGAAAAGCAGCTGTGCTTGTGGTGTTTTTTGGCTATGCGACGGGAATCGTAGGATGGCTGGCAGCGTTTGGACTGCGACGCGACGGTATGCACAGACTCTTTTCTGTGCTAGAGCACCCAAAATATGAGTAAATTACTCGGCGCCGGCGACGGCTAGACGTGCGGGGCTGAAAGCGCGAGTCGAAATCTCGCAGGTCGAAATGGCAACGAGACATGCACCTTCTGGAAACTCTCCACTGCTAGCAAGCGCCTTCTCAATACAAGATACGTTAGAGGCATGGCGTTCGCAGACGAACACTTGAAGGCGGGAGTTATTAGAAAACTGGAATTCGACTCGGTGGCTGCGGCGGCTTGAACATGGCTGTGGTGGATTCACCAAGTTCATCTGACAGATGCTGGAAAACACGTTTGACATGCCGCCTTGAGCCCCCTGCTGAGCCTTGATTAAAACGATTTAGTCGCGACACAGACTACTGGAGGAGGCAAGTAGTGTCAAGCGCTAATCGCGTGGAAATTTCGGATAAAAGGTCATGTCCTCTTGAACCGAAGGCAAACATGATCCCACGAGGAAGCCGGAGTGAACCAATGTTGTGGCAAATGAAACTGGCGAACTGGTCTCTTAACGTTCTCCAATCAGGTACCGACATCCCTTTGGTCCCATGCGCGCGGAATGGGTCGTGCCGGCGGGAACGTCGCAGCGTTCTCCTCGACGATATGTCTGCCGTTTCCCTTCCGAAGTTAACGTCATCTCGCCATCGAGGATGATATGTGCTGTGGCGGTGGGATGAGTGTGGTCGGCGTAAAACGTGTCTGGCGCGTCCTGCCAAACATAAGTCGCGTTAAATCCTTCAGAGCGAAGCTGTTCATGCAACATTTGTTCTGTCGGATGTTGCTTCACGGCATGATTCCTGCCGACCATGAGGTTCAAGCAACCGCATTCTGCTTGCTGAGCGGCACCGACTTCTCTGCTTCTTTGGCAGGCAGGAAAATGGAAAAACAGCTTCCGCTGCGTCCAGCTCTCGTGGTTGAGCGAACCGCGATTCGGCCCTGGTGTCTGCTGATAATTCCCAAACTGAGCCACAGTCCCAGACCGGATCCTTTAAGCTCCTTCGTTGTAAAAAACGGCTCAAAGATGCTCCGCCGAATTTCGGATGACATTCCCGTTCCGGAATCGACAATATAAATGCGCACGCCCCGCCGCGAAAGATCCTTCCAATCGCAAGACGGACGTAGGTGCACGATCAACTGCCCATTGGCTGGAGTGGCCTCCAGAGCATTGCGAAGAATGTTTGCGAACACCTGGCGCAGCTCGCCTGGAAAAGCAGAAATGATCGGGCCCGAATCGTATCTGCGCACTACGTGTAATCCCTTGCGATTGAATTCAGGGGAAAACAAAGTTACGACTCCGTCGAGAAGCTCGGGTAACGCAACATCAACGGGTTCCTCGCTGTTGCGATTGAATGCGAGCGTCTGCTTGGTGATCCGAGCGATGCGCTCCAGCTCTGCCGAAGCCATCTCGACGTACTTGCTGTTTTCTTCATCCATCGGGCTGGTCTTCAGCAAATAGACTAGATTGGTCAAGGCTTCCAGCGGATTGTTGATTTCATGCGCAATGCTATTGGCCAGGCGGCCCATGGCGGCCAGGCGCTCGGAGACGCGCAACGCCTCTTCCGCGAGCTTGCGGTCGGTAATCTCGGTGACGATCAGTATGGCACCATGCGCGATCTCATGATCCCGAATTGGGTCAACGCGCAGCGAAAACCAGCGTCGTTCTCGTTTAGTGTCGGTCGCGACGCGCGGAAGCTCCGTTTCATCGAGTTCATAATTCAATTCGCGCCGCAGCAGCGTACGCACATCTTCGCCTTCAATTTGGGAATAAGTCTTGTCGAACAGTGAGAGCAGGGCGCGATTGCAGCGCACCACCCGCCATTCTGAGTCGATGAGCGCGATCCCTTCACTCAAGGCGTCGAACGTGGACTGCCATTGCTTCGCCGAGAGCTGTGACAAGGCTTCCGCCTCGCGTAGCCGCAACAATGCGCGCACTGTTGCAAGGAGAACCGCAGGTTCCATCGGCTGGGTGAGATACGCATCGGCGCCACTGTCGAGCGCCTGCACTCGGCTCTCGCTAGAGGTGAAGGAAGCTGAAATTTGCAAAACGGGAATGGTTGCCGTTTGCGGATTGGCTTTAATGCGACGGCAAACTTCATAGCCGATGATGTCCGGCAAGCGAACGTCAAGAATTACAAGAGCCGGGTTATGGAGTACCTTCTCCAGTGCCTCGCGCCCGCTGGCGGCCTCTGCGACGGCGTACCCGGCGTTCTTGAGAATCCGTGTGGAGATGTAGCGGTTTTCCTCGCGATCATCCACGATCAGAATCACTGCTGGGGGCTCAGGCATGATGCTCCTCGAACATCCTGAGATCGAAGCCAACAGCAGCCAGAGCGCGGTTCACACACGCCAGTCCCTCAGGCCCAGCGCTATCGCTCTTCGACAGCACCGCAACGCCGGGCAGGTTCAGCCGACGCCTTTCTTCTTCGGTCAAATCCTTCGAGCTGTGGATCACAACGGGAATTTCTCGCAGTTCGCGTTCCCTGCGCAATTCGTTTAGGACCTCAAACCCAGACATATCTGGCATTATCAAGTCCAGAAATATGGCGTCAGGTCGCGCCTCGATGGCGAGGCGCAATCCCTCTCGCCCACTGCGCGCTTCCAGGATTTCGATTTTCGCTGGTTCCAGCAGCTCGCGGAGCGAATAGCGCGCCAGCTCGTTATCTTCAACCAACAAGAGTTTGCGTACCGTGCCGCGGTGAGTCACCGCACGCAATGCCTTCACCAGCGGGTCGCGAGAGATCGGTTTGTGCAGGAACGAACTCGCGCCGATTGCCAGTGCCCTGGATTCCTCAACGCTATTCACGCTAATGCTGACGACCGGAATTTTTCGCGCTTTTACCTGGTTCAAGACTTCCCAGGAGCTTTCGCCGTCGAGCATCACATCGAGAATCACTGCTGTTGGGTGCACTCGCGCCACGAAATCGAGGCCCGTTTCTGCATCATAGGCGGGAACCACCTGGAATTCAGTGCTCTCCAGCAATTTTCCGATAAGGAACGCAGTTTCGCGATTATCCTCGATCAAAACGACAGGCAAGCGGCCAGGCTCGAGTTCGGGTAAGATGTGCCGCTTCTGCGATTTCAATCCGGGATAAGTTGCCGGCACGTAAACCGAGAAGGTAGACCCAAGTCCCACCGTGCTCTCCAAGCTCACCCCCCCGCCCAGGAGATGGGCAAGGTTGCGACAAAGAGGCAGGCCGAGTCCCGTGCCCTTTGTTTTCTTATGAAGAGGAGTTTCTACTTGAACAAACTCCTCGAAGATGCGCTCTCGGTCTTCGGGAGCGATACCGATGCCCGTATCGGAAACAGAAAATACGACAATCTTTCCTTCCTCCAAAGTTGCGGAAACGCGCACCTCGCCGCGCTCTGTGAACTTCAAAGCGTTCGAGATGAAATTCCGCAAAATCTGAGAGAGCTTGCCTTCATCCGTGAACATTGTCGGCAAATCCACCGCGTCCTCGAACACCAGGTTCACTGATGAGGACTGCAGAACTGGCTTGAGCATTCCGCGCAATGCGCCAAACAGGTCCTCTACTTCGAACTCGCGCGCCTTTACTTCTACCTTGCCGGCCTCGACCTTGGCGATGTCGAGCAGATCGTTCACCATCTCGTGCAGCCCTTGCGCCGAACGCCGGATGAATGAGACTTGTTTTTCCTGTTCCGCCGTCAACTCGCCGTCCAGGCGCTGCATGAGCATTTGCGAGAGCGAAAGAATGGAATTCAGCGGCGTACGGAACTCGTGCGACATGTTCGAAAGGAACGAGGTTTTGGCATCGGACATTCGCCGCAAAGCATCGGCGCGATCATCGAGTTCGGCGTATAAGGCCACAACACCGCGGTTTGTGTCTTCCAATTCGCGATTCAGTTCGACAAGCTCTTCCTGGCGTGCACGCAGATCAGCGAGTGTGCGCAGCAGCTCCTGGTTCTGGCGCTCCACCTCCTCATAGGGATTCTCCGGCCGCTTCTGCGCGATCCTTTGGGCGATCTCCTCCAGCCGCTTCGACGTAAGTGGTCGCGCAGCGCTCGAGATCAACTTCGACATTTCAACTACTGTTCCGGAGCTTCCGCTCTGAATGTTGAAGAAGTCCATCAGTCGCCGGGTACCGACGATACCTTTTCCCAATCCGGTATTGGACCGGTAACGACCCTCGAGAATCTCATCAAGATTTGCAATGCCCGGACCGGCATCGCTAATGCGAATGGTGAGCTTGGCAGGCGTACCGCGATCCAGAAAAAATTCGACCTGTCCCGAGCGTGCATAACGAAACGCATTGCGCGCCATCTCCGATGTGGCAGTGGCAAGCCGAATCTGTTCGGAATGATCGAAGCCAAGCAGTTCAGCGATCTCTCGCGCGTGCTGACGGGCGACCACGACGTCTTGCTCGAAGCGCAGGTTAATTGTGACCAGTGATTTACTCATGCTGCATTCCTGCCTTTGCCGATCACCACCGTCGCGTCATCGCGGCCGCGCTTGAAGTCGCGATACAGAACGCCGGCGATGAGGGCCGCCGGTTGCGCTGCCAGACCGGCATAATGGTCGAGGCTGCAGCGGGAGTTGATGCCATCGGAGTACATCATCAGAATGGCATCGCGCTCCCAGGGAAACGTGAACTCCTGAATTCTGGAAGTCTGATGACCTACGATGCCATTGTGGGAAATCATACTGCGGGTTTTTCCCTTGCTTACGATCGCGCCGGCAATATTCCCAACTCCCGAATAGCGGACTATCTGCCGCTCAAAGTCGATTTCGGCCGCAGCAACCGCGGCCCCGCGAGTTTTCTGCAGGCGGCCATGGGCCGCTGCGATCATCTCTTCCGGATGCCGCTGGAGGCTCGCCCGAAAAGCTGCGAGCGCCTCATGCGCCGCGTCGGACGCTGCTGCTCCGTGTCCCAGGCCATCTGCTACCATCACCACCCGCCTGGTGGACTCATCATGGTAGTCCCAAGCGTCGCCAGATAGAGACTCACCCATAACCGCCACACAGACAGAGCCAATGTCGGGCCAATTGAACTCGCGCTTGCCGCCCGAATGCACTCTGGCCAGAATTGCTGTTCCATGCGCTGAGCTGGTATAGATCGCGCATTTCGATGTGAGTCTCTGCACTGCGCCAAATCCGGTGCCCGGCGTTCCTGCGGAAGAATAGCCGTCTTGTAGAGCCAGAGACATATCGCCGATGCCTCGACCCTTATCGAGCGCAATCACATCGATCGCTGCGCCTTGGGCCTGCTCAGCAGGCTGCAAGATTGTCTCGCCACCTCCGCCATGCAGAAGAACGTTACGAGCCAATTCGGTGACCACGATGGCAAGGTTCCCTTCGGAGCTCTGATCGAAACCCAAGTGCTGGGCGAGGCGCACGCTTGCCCGCCGTGCCTCGCTCACATGGGTGTTCTCGGAGATGGGGACTGCGATCTGTTCGCGGGACACGTGGCGCTATTTCCAACGAACTACGGTGACTCGGGTACCTTCTCCAGGTTTAGATGCAATTTGGAACTCATTGACCAGCCGCTTGCTCCCGCTCAGACCGAGTCCCATGCCCGAGCCGGTTGAATAGCCATCTTTCAAGGCCAGGTCAATGTCAGGAATCCCAGGTCCCTGATCCTCAAACGTGAGTTTCAATCCACTCCGAATATCGTTGCTGATGATCTCGATCAGGCAGTCTCCCCCTCCGCCGTGGGTGATGGTATTGCGCCCTAGTTCGCTCGAGGCGGTGATCATTTTCGTCTGATCGACGAGACTGAACTTCAGGTCCGCAGTCCAAGCGCGCACCTTCTGGCGCAGCGTCACGACGTCCGCCGAACTCTTCAGCGGAACCGACTCAGATTTGAGAGTCTTCATCATCGCCGGTCTCCAGGTGATGCGCTTTGACCAAATCTCGCAGTAGCTCCATCCCAGCTTCTACGTTCAGCGCGGTCTTCACTCCCGGCATTGACATGCCGAGTTCCACCAGCGTGATCGCTACCGCAGGCTGCATTCCAACAAGCACAGTTTGTGCATCGAGGATTCGCGCCATAGCAGAAATGTTGGCAAGCATGCGTCCGATAAACGAATCGACGATCTCCAGGGAGGAGATATCGATGAGTACTCCGCGCGAGCCGTGGTTTGCAATTGCGCTAGTGAGATCGTCCTGCAGCGTGAGAGCAAGCTGGTCATGCATGTCCACTTGAATGGTGACCAGCAGGAAATTGCCCATGCGGAGAATAGGGATGCGATCCACCAGTTACGCTCCCTTCTTTTCCGCTAGATCTTTATCGTCGACTCCTTCTTTGCGGTCCCCTGCCTTTTGATTCGCGCGGTCGATTCTCACCACAGTTTTGCCGGTCTTCTGCAGAGCGAGTGCTAAAGCGTCGGCAAGCGAGGCTTTCGTAATAACGTCCATCAGATTGATCCCGAGGTGGACGATAGTCTGTGCAATTTGCGGGCGAATTCCGCTGAGGATGCACTCGGCACCCATCAGCTTCGCTGCAGTGATCGTCTTAAGCAAGTGCTGTGCGACGAGCGTGTCCACCGCAGGGACGCCGGTGATGTCGATAATTGCGACTTTCGAATTCGTCGCTACGATCGTGCTCAACAGCGACTCCATCACGACCTGTGTGCGATTACTGTCGAGCGTTCCAATCAGAGGAATCGCAACAATTCCTTGCCAGAGCTTCACGACCGGAGTAGACAGCTCGAGCATCTCCTCGGCTTGCTTCGCGATCAGCTGCTCCTTGGTTTTGACGAAGGCCTCCGTCGTCATCAGCCCGAGTTTGTCGATCAGATTGTTCGCGTTCCAGATCTCGGAAAACAATGCCTCGGGATCTTTCGACAAGTCGCTTCTTAGGCGCTTGAATAGCGGCTGCTTGAGCGAAAAGACAAACGTCGCGGTTTCCGACGGACTAAATCCCTGCTTGGCGCGTGAGGCGGAGAGATCCGATAGGCGATCGCGCACTGGCGTCCATTCACTTCGCGACAGCTCTGCAACGTTTCCGTTCTTGGCTGCTTCAGTAATAGCGCGCAGCAATTCCGCGGATTGCGTCTTGAGATCGGTGTCGTTCATCAAATCGCGGCGACGCACCGCTGCAAGCTGCTCGGTGATCCAGTCACTAAGTAAATCGGACTCGTTCTTCTGAAGTACGTCTGCAAGTTTGCTCATGAAAACTCCCCGGACTGGGCAAGGTGATGGCCCTCTCTGGCGTGTAGCAAGGTTGAGGCAAAATATCGATTATAGCTAAGCACCCCTTTTGATACTTAGTACCCTCCCCCTCCCTTTTTACGCAAAATCCGTCACATAGAGGACTTAGTTCGCGATAATCCGCGTTTTCCCATGATCGATACGCAACATATTGCGTATTGGTCATCGTTGATCCGGCACATCTTGCGGATCGCTTCCTTAAGTGGCCGAGGATTCCTGCTGTTTGTTGCTGTTGCGCTCATCTCAACCTCTCCCAAGCTCAGGTGCTTAGCAGCTACGTTCCCAAAATGAAACCAGAACTCTTCAGCTGAGTCAAAGCAAAGAAGTGTGGGAATCTCAACAAGGATTCAGTAACTTGCGCCGAGAAGAACGATGGTATTTTGCTCCGTAGGTCGCGGGAGATTTGAAGCAACGGAACAGATTAATCGAGCAACATTAGTAAGTTGCGGACTCTACCCTCTAGGCCAATTGCCTGTTCGACTCCGGAGCGAGGAAAGCAGCGAGCGATTTCTTCAACGTTGTCGGTCCACTGTTCTTAGAGATGAGCTTCTT
>CAYZHX010000067.1:0-1762 GCA_964476905.1 uncultured Terriglobales bacterium | reverse complement strand
TGCAATGCGCGGACGTCGCTGTCGAGGTCCTCGACCATGAGAATTTGGGACATAGGGTTCTGTGGATATTGTGAACTGCCGGAATGAAAATTTCAACAGAACTCACTTCGATCTCGCGGTCCCCAACCAAATGCCAAATTGCGCCAGCACGGGGTTACTGTAGGCAGGTCGGAGATAGCCGGATCGCCAGCTTCGAACGACGAGAAGATGGACGAGCTGTGGCGAGCGATCCGCAAGAATGCGAGTGCCGATTCAGATGTATACGCGCTCCTGCATTCGAATCGCTCTGTACCGTTGGAAGGCTTTGCGTTCGTCTTCGAGGCCCAACAGCGTTCGCCATGTGCAGCCGCGGAAGGTATGCAGAAGCATCTTCCTCCCCTGCTTCAGCACAAATTTTGGATTGCGTACGAGTGCAATCGGAAAGTGCGCCAACTTCATCCATCGCTCAGCGCGCCAGCGCAGGAATTCAATCTCTTCCGCAGGCAATTTCTCCGAGCGCACGACCGCCGTTGTGCCGTCGTACTCCTCGACTCGTTCATTGATGATCAAATTGCGCTCGCGAAAATCCACCGTCATCGGCGTGCCGGGATACGGCGTCGGATGTTGAATGTACGGCCAATCGATGTATCGTCGCGCAAAGCGCAGGTTCGCTTCCACTGACTCTTGCGTATCGGCGGGATTGCCGACGATCAGTCCTCCGACCACGTACATTTTGTTGCGATGAATATGCTCAATGGCACGCATAGTGGCGTTGCCAACTTTCTGTCCGTTGTCGCGTAAGACGTTCTTTGAACTGGCGCGCAGGAATTGGAGATCGTCTTCGAGGATGTTCTCGATTCCCAAGAAGACATACTTGAATCCCGCCTTGCGCATCAGTGGCCCAAGCGTCTCGCCATGATTCGCAATGGCAGAGGTCATGCCCTGAATGATGTACTCAACGTCATTCAACCCGGCCGCAACGATTGCTTTGCACAGCTCTTCGAAGCGGTGCACGTTGAGAGTAATGTTGTCATCGACGAGAAAGATCGTTTCGGCACCATGCTCCCGAGCATCGCGAATGTCGGCCAATACGCGCTCGAAAGAATAGGTATGAAAGTTCCGCCCGCGCATCTGGATGATCGAGCAGAAGCTGCAATCGAAGGTACATCCGCGCGAAGTTTCGATTACGTCAACTTGGCGTCCCAGCATGGTGTAGCCGCGCAGAATACGTGAATCCCGATTTGGGAGACGAATGTCGTCGCCTTCCAGGCTGTGTACCCCGCGCTCCAGAGTCTCGTGCCATTTACCGCCTTCCCGAAACGACAAGCCGGCGATCTGTTCGAAGCATTCGCGATTCTCGACAGCACGCACCAGCTCGCGAAACGTAATTTCTCCCTCGCCCCTTACGATGAAGTCCGCGTTTGAACTTTCGCATTTGTAAGCTTCGGGAGCCAGGCTGGGATCGTACCCGCCCATTACGATCTTTACATCAGGCTTGAGCGAGCGCAGAAGGTCTGCAATTTTCAACGCAGTCTTACGCTGGAAGGTCATCACTGAAAGACCGACGATCTCAGGATCGAGTTCTAGCATCAGTCTCTCGATCGTGCCGCGCACGTTGTCCTGGACCAGGATCAGATCGGCAACGGCAACGTGATGGTGCGAATCAACATTCCCTGCCAGCGAAGCCAGCGCGCCATTCGGCATACGGATAGCTACGGGGGGCATGTGCTCGAAGGAATCGGGCATCGAGAGCAGGAGGATGTTCATGCGCAATCCTGAGAAA
>CAYZHX010000066.1:0-22124 GCA_964476905.1 uncultured Terriglobales bacterium | reverse complement strand
GAAGTTTGGCCCGGCTCGCGAACATTCGCTGGTGCTCGCCGTTGAGCCGCCGCCACACCATGTCCGCGCCCTCGCGGTGAGCATGTCGGCGTCGTCATCGAGCGCCTGCAGCCTTCGCCGGCGAACTTGCCCTCGAGCGACAGCGCCACCAGCAGTTTTTTCCCCATGAGACGAAGGCAGCGCGCCGGCATCGTCCCCTGATAACAGAGAAAGCGCACGCGCACCGGCCGGCTCTGCCCGATGCGCCAGGACCTGCGGCTCGCCTGCCGCAGCGGCGAAAAAGAAAAGTTGAAAAATGAGTTTTTGCCGACTGCATTCTTCCTCTAACCTTCAACCACCGCAGCGCAAACCAGACTGCACAGAGCTATCCGGCGGGCGTCGTCATCGCGTTCTTCTGAGCCTTTTTGAGGTCTTCATGTTCAAACGCAGACTGTACTCGGGTGATCTCTGCATCCGAAAGACCGAAACCCCAAGCCTGCTCGCGCCAGCTGGACACGACGCGAGCTACGTCGGCGGCAATAACCTTAGCTTCGTCGGGTTTGACGCTGAAATATTCTGCGACAGAAAAGGCCAGATCGATCGAAGCGGTGGAGTCGTCCACATCAATGGCGGTGCACAGAACGCGTGGCTTCAAGTCGGTGGGTACCGGGTTCAGATCATATGCAGGCGAGAGAACCCAACCGTTATCGCCGGCATAAAGAAATCCATGATTCCTCAGATGATCGTCTACGTTCGAGATCAGAACATTGAAGACGATCCGGCGCCAAAGTTGTCTGACATCTTCTGTCGGGCGCGCGCCATAACGATGAATCGCATCCGCAATTTCCATATAGCTGTGGATTTCTCGATCACTAGCTCCCAACATACTCATGGCAGACAGGAAAGGGATTCTCGTTCCGGCATTCCGATCGAATCGCCTCAGTATCAAAACGGGCTTTCCATCGATGCTCTCGACCGACCGACCCGGAACGGGAATTCCTGCCTTTTCGGCTAATCCAAGAGCCACCGCTTCCCACAGTTCCACTCGCATGGTGTCGCTCTTGTGCGGAAATTTTGCAACGGCGAGGCTCCCATCCATATGGCGCACCGACGCCTTGGGACGGGCGCCCCCCAAGGACGACCCTGGCGCCAATAGTAGCCGGATATCCTCCGCTGTTTCCGCATCATCCTCGACGTGCTCCGCGGCGAGAAGCAGTTCTCGAAGGTGCACTAATGGAGGAACACGGCCTTCTTCAGCGGATCGCAGAAATGGGCCGCCGAGCTGCTCGGCAAAGCGCAGAGCTCCCTGCCGACTTTCGTCATCCACCATTAACAGGACGTCAGCCTCGCGCAAGGTTCTCGGAGCTCGGCCTTCTCTTTCCGCAGCTTTTCGTTCCGCACGCCCCATGAGCACACGTCCCCAGCGGTCAGGTGAGGAATCACCGATGGCGCCGAAAAGTGCTCGATCCGGCGTGGTGTGGTATGGACCTGGACCGACAGTCAACGCGGGTTCAAGAGAGAACCGATATGGGTTTTTAAGCCAGTCGTTGTCGTACTCAAAGGTCGCGCTCTCCTGTCGCGCGCGCGTGCGCGTCCAAAGCCGTCCGACCAGCAGTGGCTTGTTCTCGAGATCGACATATACAAGGATTTCCCGGTCCATTCTTGATTACTCTTTGTCCCGTTTGTTTTTCTGGTTTAGCAATGGTGATCGCAGCCGAATTCGTTTCGGCAGCCGCTCTTCTTCGAGTGCAAGCCCAACCTCGTCTGACCTGACATCCGCAATCCCGGCAAGTCGATCGGCTAGACCGAGAACGAAGAGGACGCTGGCGTAAGCTCCCATCGAAACCCCGGCTTCGCCACGCTCGATTTTGTACAAGGTCATTCTTGTCATCTGCGCCCGTTCGGCGAGAATAGCCATAGGGATTCGCCGGCGAATCCGGGCCTCACGAATGTCTTTCCCAAGTTTCGACAGAGCGCGACGCACCGGTAACGGCAGCGACGGCGAGACATCTTTAGCCACAATGTATCCATTATTAGCCATTATTCGATTTTATGTCAATAATATTATACATAATTCACGAATCTCACTTGTAAAAGATGTCTAATAATGTCTAAATTATTATACTCAAACTATATTAACGTCAATAATCATTTACGTAATATAAGAAGCAATTAATTCGATTATTGAGGATGGAGTCCGCACTCCGGTGAATTCGAGAGCCTTCGTGATTCGTTGTCACTCATTGATTTTTGGTTCACGGCGGTAAGTCGGGCCGGGCAGTGATCGGCTGGCAGTATTAATCTCGGAGTTCTATATCCATTCAGACAACGATGTCCCGACTCACAAAATCGGCTCTGCCTGCATTATGGTTCGCGGCGTTCGGGTTGGTCTCGGTCACGCTTTTTTTTCATCGTCTGCCCATGGTCACTCGGTCGGCTGTTCTTTACATTGTCCTGCCAACTGTAGCGTCTGCAGTTGCTGGCGGCTTGTGGGGCAGCGCAATCATGAATGCAAGGAAAACGAACAGTGTGTGTCAATCGCTTCTGAGGGGAATTTTCGTAGCGATGTTGGCCTTTGTTATTTTTTCCCTGCTTTTCGCACTCGCGCTTCCCTTCGTGGAGCGCGGCTGGTCATTGCAAGAATCCTGCGGTCTGTTTTTGCTCACCTCTACATTAGGGTTTCTCACCGCAGCGCCCGTTATCTTGTTTGGCGGCATGTTGGCAGGAACGACACTGTATTTGTATGACCGCAGGGGCTCCGCTAGTCGAACTCAAGGCGGCTGTTGAAAAATCTCTATACCTGGGAGTCGCCTTGCTGATCGAGGCCGCAGGAGTGCTTTGCCTCGTTGTGGGATGGCAAGCTCGCGGCGCAGCATTCGTCATGTTTTTGTATTTGGGTGTGGTGAGCGTGCTGCTAACAATTTGTGGGCCGCCCAGGAATGGCGCCCGCCGGCATGTAGACACAGTTCCTAAAGAATGTCGGCATTATGGGGAGGACTGCTAATGATTGCGGGCCGATGTTAAGACAAGCACTCCCGCGACGCCCTACGCGAGTAAGAGCGCGGCGTCGGTCCGGAGCAAACACTTCCCGAGCCTTGAAGGCTCGCGGGATGAAGCCTCTTTGCGCAGCATTTACGGGATTCAAAAGCAAATTCTGCTGTGCTCCAATCACCATGACTTTAGCGCAGAGCGAGCCTTTGACGTTGCGATTGTCCGACTTCGGACGGCCGCAGCCAATCCCGGACAGTTTCGCATTCCGAATAATTCACTCAAACTAAAGAAAAGGATGGGCTTTTGGCTATCTAAAAGATCGGCCACAAGCTTGCCGTCAAAGCATAGATCGGCCTTCGGGACAAAATCTAGGCATACTTTGCGCCGAGCTCGACATGCCCTGGTCCAGACCTGGGGAAGGAAAGCGCGCCGAATGGAGCCGACAGATCTGGCGTTGAGGTACGAGGAAATAAAAGGTGATAAGCGGGTTGCTTCAGAATTTCCGGTTCGCGGTGCGGCAGTTACGTAAGAGCTCAGGGTTCACAGCCATCGCCGGTTTTACGCTCGCACTTGGCATCGGGGCAAGCACGGTCATCTTCGCAGTGCTGGATACGGTCCTGCTGCGCCCCATTCCTTTCAGCCATCCTGATCGATTGGTCAGAATTTTTTCCACTAAGCCTGCAGAAGTGACTGGGCCGTCTCCGCTCGACCTTCGCGATTTCGCCAGCCTGAACCACACCTTCGAAAAAATGGCGGTGTATGACGTGTGGCGGAAAAACGTCAGCCTCGACAGCGGATCGATCGAGCCGGAGCAGATGCGCGTGGGACTGGTGCCTGGCGAGTACTTCGAAGTGCTTGGCGTGAAGCCCCTAATGGGGCGATTTTTCAAAGATGAAGAAAACCGTTGGGGAAACAACTTGGTCGCCATCATCAGCTACGATTTTTGGCAGACACGTTTTCACGGCGACCGTTCAATACTTGGCAAAACTGTCAGAATCAACGATGAGCGTTACGCGATCATCGGCGTGACTCCGGGTGAGGTCCCCGATTTCTGGATTGGAACCCCTCCGGGCAAAACCGAAATTTGGACTCCATTTGTTCCGTATGTTGACTCCAACAGCAGCGTATGGAAAGAAAGTGCTCGGGGAGACCGCGGTTGGGGCGCAATTGGCAGGCTCAAACCCGGAGTGACCCTCGAAGAAGCGCAAGCTGACCTAGCGCGCATTGCCGGCAGTCTGGCAACGCAGTATCCGGCTGACCACAGTGTCGGTGTCAAGCTCCAGGCATTACAAGAAGACCGGGTAAGAGATCTTCGTCCCATGCTGCGGCTCTTGATGGGAGCGGTGCTCCTCATCCTGTTTATCGCGTGTTCAAACGTCGCGAATTTACTGCTTGCACGCAACTCGGCCCGCACGCGTGAAATAGCCGTGAGGACCGCATTGGGTGCGCGAGCATCGACCGTGCTTCGGCAGTTCGCGGCCGAAAATCTCGCCTTGGGTTTACTGGGAGGCATTCTCGGGTCCGGTCTGGCTTGGTGCGGATGCGCAACCGTAGCTCGGATTCATCCCGCGCAGCTACCGCAGCTCTCGGGCATGCAAGTTGATTCTCGTGTTCTTGCCTTCGCGCTTTGCATCTCCGTTCTCAGCAGTTTGGTTTTCGGCACAGTTCCGGCAGTAATGGGATTGAAGGTCAGCCCGGCGGAAGCTTTCAGAGGAGATAGCCGCACCAACACCGGCAGCAAAAGTCGCAAGCGGTTGGGCCGTCTATTCGTCGTAAGCGAAATGGCGTTTGCCGTAATGCTTTTGATCGGAACTGGTCTGCTCATGCAGAGCCTATTCCGATTGCAGAACCAGCGAACAGGCTTCCGGCCCGACCACATCCTGAGGACGCATCTTTACCTGCCGCGGGTGCGCTATCCCGACGTTATTAGCATCACGCGTTTTTGCGACCAGTATGTCACGCAAGTCAGAGCCTTACCTGGAGTGATTGATGCCACCGTGAGCGCCGCGAGTCCCCCTGTGGATGAGTGGAAGCAACACTTCACGATCGATGGCCGTGCAGTATCGCGTCTTGAAGATACGCCGGTGGCCGCGCGCAACGTGACCGATTCTCACTACTTAGCCACTTTGAAAATTCCCGTGCTGCGCGGTCGAGGCTTTTCAGATTCCGATACTGAAACCACCTTGCCGGTCGCGTTGGTCAACCAGGCATTTGCGAAGCAATATTTTCCGGAAGATGATCCCATCGGCAAACGACTTCGAATCAGTGTCGCGCAGCAATTGGATACCGCCAATCCTCGCGATGAAGTTTTCACCATCATCGGCGTGGTCGGCGACACGATGAACCGCGGGCCAGCGCTCCCGGCGATGCCGCACTTCACCACGCTGTTCCGCCAAACGCCCGACTTGAATGTTGGTTTCAAGACTTTGCTGGTACGTACGCAGCTTGATCCGTTGCTGCTGGCCGGTTCTATTCGGCAGCAGCTTCATGCGCTCGACCCAGACCTGCCCTTCGCGGAAGTTTCAACTATGGACGAGTTGATCGCGCAACAGACGGCGGACCGCCGCTACACAACAGGCTTGCTGGCGCTATTTGCATTTTTTGGCCTCGCGCTCGCGGGGATCGGAGTCTACGGCGTGATCTCTTATGTCGTTGCGCGGCAGACGAGCGACATCGGCGTGCGCATGGCTTTGGGCGCGCGGCGTGGGGATGTGTTGTGGATGGTGCTCAAGCAAGGAGTCGTGCTGGCAACGGCCGGAGCAGGCGTGGGCTTGCTCGGCGCATGGCTACTGCGGCGAGCTGTAGCACAACTGGTATTCGGAATTTCGCCCGTGGATCCTGCCACATTTTTGTCAGCGGCAGCATTACTAGTGAGCGTCGCTGCGAGCGCCTGTCTTGTTCCTGCGCTTAGAGCAACGCGCGTCGATCCCATGGTGGCGCTCAGGTACGAGTGACTCATGCTGCCTTGGCAGCACAACGACAGAGACTGCGAACACCTGTCCTCCATGGCGCAATCGATTCTGATCCAAAAACATATCCATGCATTGATTAGTCAAGGCTGTGCGTACAACTCGACCGCAATGGGAGCGGGTTCCGGGACGATGCGGTTTTTACGTTTTCAGCCTGGAAGAGCCACTCACTTCCCGTCTGGAACAATTCGACATTACAAGCAAAGAGCTACCGTTAGAAAGCTTAGCGTCCCTCCAAGCGGCATTGCAGGCCCGAGTTACGAGCCGCTACGGCCGCGCGGAGGACCGGAGTCCCAGTACAGGACGCGCAGTTTTGTGGCCCGAGGATTTGCGTTGGACCACACCGGACCTTCAGGTCGAACTGAATCTCAGCGAATTTGATCGTCAACGCAATCAAGGCCGTTTGTTGCTACAGGCAAGGCACAGAACCCTGCTCGAAGCTTTGAAAGATGACGAACGCTTGGAAGGAATCGGCTCGTATGTCCTCGCATACGCCCAAGCCGGAACTGAAATCGACAGGCAACTTGCGGCAGCACTGCAATCAGATTTCCCCGTCGCAGCCACGATGCTGCTCAAAGACCGGCCAGATCCCGATCCGCAGCAGACGCGAGAAGCTGTCCAGAAAGCGCTTAATGAGCTCAGATCTCGGGCTCTACAACAGCCCGGCGCTACCAGCCAGAATAAGTTTCGGGTAGCCGTTTTCGCCGCTCCTCAGGTCCACTGGAAAGCTGAAGAGTTTCACGGCGCGTTGATTGGGCTGCTAACAACTGCCAAGACTTCATCGCCTGATCGCCGGCCAATTTTGCTTTTGGCCGCAGACCATCTCGCCGGCCGGTTGCCGGGGGTGATCTTCAACGACAAGGGCGGTAATTGGGATTGGAGCGCCTGGCAACGCGAGTTGAAGGCTTTTGGCGTTGAATACAGTGCTGAACCACAACAGGCATGGTCCTATGACAATAGCCTCCTTAGCCGGGTATCGACGGAGTACGGCGACACTGCCTGGGGGGAGCAAGCGTTTGTCTCTTTACTAAGGCGAGGTTGGGAGACGCGGAGCGGATGCGTGGCTGGGAGCGATCAATTTCGGGAGGTAATTAAACGCGGAGTCCCATTCCTGCAAAAGCACGCGAACAGCGCCTATCGTTCTGACGTGCAATTAGCCCTGGCCCAAATGCAGCGCCACTTCTGGGTTGACATCTTACCCAAGGGGCGCGTCTAATGCTCAGGTAAGATGTCTACCCGAGAAAGCAACCAAAGACTGGAATTGCTGCAAGGCACTCTGGATTTGCTGATCTTACGCACACTTATTCTTGGAACCCAGCACGGGCAGGGAATCGCGCGAGCGATTCAGCAATCGTCCGACGAAGAACTGCTGGTTGACCACGGAGCGCTTTACCCTGCGCTGCAGCGGCTCGAGAAGCGTGGCTGGATTTCCGCGAAATGGGGAACCTCCGCCAACAACCGAAAGGCCCGTTTTTATTCGCTTACCTCTGCTGGTCGGAAGCAGCTTATACGCGAAACGAGCAAATGGAAGCGACTTGCGGCGGCCATCGGACGCGTCCTCGGGCCCCGAGAGGCTTGAGTATGTTTCGACGCAAGCGGACATCTCGCGACTTCGCCGCTGAAATCGAAGCCCACATAGAGCTGGAGGCAGAACGCCTGCAGGAACAGGGGCTGAGCCCCGATCAAGCCCGAGCCGCAGCCTATCGGACGTTTGGCAATGCAACACGCGCCCAGGAACGCTTCTACGAATCTCAGCACCCAATCTGGTGGGACAACTTCCTGCAGGACGTTAGCTACGCGCAGCGCATGCTGCGCAAAGCGCCGGGCTTTACCGCCACTGCTATTCTGACGATTGCCTTAGGAATCGGCGCGACGGCGGCGATCTTCAGCGTGGTGGATGCCACGCTGCTCCATCCTCTGCCGTATCCGAATCCTGAACAACTGGTAAGCATCGAGGACGATCTTCCCGGATTGCAATCGCAAAATGTAGGAATGTCAGAACCGGAATGGCTCGATCTACAGCATTCCGGGGTCTTCGAGTTTGTCTCGCCGACCTGGTACGACGACAATAACCTCACTGGATCGTCACAGCCTCAACGAGTAAGCCTCTCCATTGTTGCTCCTAATTATTTTGCGTTGCTCGGAGTCAAGCCGCAGTTAGGCCGGACCTTCGACCCGGGAAATCACGCGCCCGGGTTCACAACGGAAATCGTCATCAGCGACGGACTGTGGAAGCGCGCCTTCGGCGGCGATCCGGGAGTCCTCGGAAAGAGTTTGCGGCTCGATACGGACTTGTATCACGTAGTGGGAGTGATGCCGCCGGAGTTTCATTCGCCGGGACCAACGACGAGAGAACGGAATATCGAAGTTTGGGCCGCGATGAGCTTTTACGGCGCGCCTCTGCCGGATAATCCGCCGCGTAGCTCGCGGTATCTTCCGACCGCCGTCGCTCGTCTCAAATCGGGACTCACAATTGCAGATGCACAGCGGAAGATCGATGCGCTCGTCGCAGCTTTACAAAAGAAGTATCCCGCCGATTATCCAGCGCAAAACAGATGGAGGATCCGGCTGATACCGCTCCGGGAGATGATAGTTGGCAATGTTCGCGAATCCCTCATTCTGCTGCTAGGTGCCGTGGGCATGGTGCTGCTGATCGGCTGCGTGAATGTAGCGAACCTGATGCTTGCTAGAGCCAGTGCCAGAGGACGCGAAATGGGTGTTCGTCAAGCCCTGGGTGCGACGCGCAGCCGCATCCTTCGCCAATTGCTAACCGAAAGCCTACTGCTTTCGCTAACCGGAGGAATTGCCGGCTTGGCAATCCTTTTCTGTGCGAAGGAATTTCTGCTGCGGCTCTTGCCTGAAGCTTTGCCGCGGCTCAACACTATCTCGATCAGCTGGACCGTGCTGCTCTTTGCGGTTGTCGCCACCATCACTTCCGGCGTGTTCTTTGGACTGGCTCCATCGTTTCACGCCGGTCGATTGGAGCTGATGCATGTCCTAAAACAGGACACGCGTGGTTCAACCGATTCCGGCGAACAGGCGGGAACGCGGCGCTCTCTAGTAGTTACGGAATTTGCGCTTTCGCTCGTACTGATGATCGCTGCCGGTCTGCTCCTGCACAGTTTCTGGGACTTAGTAAACGCACGGCTCGGATTCAATCCGCAGAGCGTGATGACAATCAAAACCAGGCTGCCGTTTCCCAATGATCAGAATGCCGATGTGTACCGGACGCCTGCTCAGAAAGCGCGGCTCTCCCGTGAAGTGCTGCGCCGTTGCAAGGCGCTGCCCGGGGTGGAAGAGGTCGCTATGGGAGACCTCGGTTCACTTCCATTGGCACATGACCGTACAAATCAGACGCCACCGAAGCCGCTAATCCTTTCCGGTCACGAGGCTCAGAGTAACCAGGCTCCTCTCGTGGACGACTCTATCGTCAGCCCGGAATATTTTTATCTGATGGGAATGACCCTGCTGCGCGGTCGCCTATTCAGGGACTTCGATAAGGATGACACGCCTGCAGTGGCAGTGATCAACGAGGCAGCCGCACTCACCTACTGGCCAAAAGAGGATGCGCTTGAAAAACGCTTCAAGCTGTCCTTCTCGGATTCTTCGTGGACGACAGTCGTGGGGATTGTCGCGGATGCGCGGACCGAATCGCTGGAGAACTCAAGAGTTCCGCAAATTTATCTGAACCTGTACCAGAAAGGCGCGAAGCATCTGGCGATATTCCTGCGCGGTCCATTGGATATAGGCGCCATTCCGGAACAAGTCCGGAAGCAAGTGCAGGCTGTGGATCCAACTCTTCCTGTTTTCGAACCTAAGACGCTCAACGAAACCCTTTCCAGGTCTCTTGCGCAGAGGCGATTCTCGATGGAAATCGTCGCGTTGTTTGCTTTGACTGCACTGCTCCTGGCAGGACTTGGAACTTATGGAGTGATTTCTTATCTGGTCAGTGAGCGGACGCACGAGTTTGGCATTCGTCTGGCTCTTGGCGCCTCCAGGCGGAACATCTTGCGAATGGTATTGCGTCAAGGTTTGGGACTCGCGATCGCTGGAGCGTCGTTGGGACTGATTGCCGCGCTCGTCGTTTCGTACCTGATGTCAGGGCTGCTCTATGGAGTGAAACCCATAGATCCCATCACCTTTGGCGGGGTTGCCGTGCTGCTGATCGTCGTCTCTCTAATTGCTAGCTACGTTCCGGCGCGCCAAGCGATTCGCGTCGACCCTATGGACGCGCTTCGATGTGAATAAACCGTGAAAGGACGCCGAGAAACCGGTGACTGACTGTGTAGCTAGAATCATCGCGGCGTTCTTCTTGGAATGCGGAGGTTTGCCGAATGGGAGCAATCCTAAGCTCGTCCGAGGAAATGCGGCATCGCCGGGAGCGCGGGCCCGCGACTCATGGTGTTGCCGACCATTCCGATGATGGTGAAAACCTCATCGCCGGAATGGGCGGTATCCAACTGCTGCGCGACACTGATACGCAGCTGTTTTCCGATTGGATCGTCCTCGGGAAAATATTCCTGCACAAATGCCTGATTGACGAGTGCGACGGGCGCAGTGGTTTCAGTGTCGGAATCTAAAAACCCTCGACCGCGCAGCACGGGAATTTTCAAAGTGGCTAAGTAATGAGAATCGGTCACGTTGCGCGCGGCGACCTGCGGTCTCCCCCGCGAGATCAAGTCGAGGCCTTGCGGCCTCGACTTGTTGTTCTGAATCACGTCTGCCGTTTCAGTGAAAACGAGAGATGCAGGTCCTGACTCTGTCCACTGTCTACTCCGCAAAGTAGCCGAAGATATCGACTACGAGATGCGTCGTTGACGATGCGAAGGCCTTAATCGAACCGTTGTTTGTCGGAACAATTGCCATGTTGGACGTGACCACTCCGTCCGGGGCATTTAGAGTGGAAGTCGCCGGTTGAGGTGAACCATCCGCGGGCCACAATGTCAGGAAACCCAGTGGACCCGATGGAACCACAGTGGCGTTCAGCACATATGCTTGAGCTGATGAGGGAGCTCCGCATGAGCTAACCCCTACGTTGATGGTGAGTGTCCCGCTGAAAGGCGGAGATCCGGCTGGATTCCGCGTATCCAGAACGCGGCAGGGCGGCAACGTAAACAGTGATAACCCTCCGACGCCTGGAGCCGCAAAATACCCATTCACGTCAATCACTAAGTCCGTATTGTTCGAAGCAAACACAGATATCGCGCCATTCGTCCCTGCCGGCACGATCGCTGCATTTGCGGTTGTCACGCCGGTCGGCGCATTCAATGTGGAGACCGGTGGCTGTGCTTGTCCAGCAGGCCATGCCGTCACAAAACCCAGAGCTCCCGGCGGTATCGCGGTGAAGTTCAGGGAGTAGGCTTGCGCCGTTGCAGGCAGCTGACACGCACCGGAGACAAGCGGAAATGTTCGGGCTGCGTTGGCAACAAGAGAAGGACCGCTCAAAGGACCGGCAGCTCCGCGAGTGTCAACCAGCCGACAGGGCGTGACAGGATAATAGGCCAGCGCGGTCGTATTGCTTGCAGGCACGAAATAGCCGTTGATATCGAGAATCAGATCAGTGTCACCGGTAGCGAAAGCGCATACACCTCCCGCAGTGCCGGCGCCCACAATTGCGGCTGCGGCTTTGACCCGCCCGTCGACGGAGTTAAGCGTCGAGGTGGCCGGTTGCGCCTGTCCACATGGGAACAAGGTGAGGAATCCAACTGGTTGGGCATGTGGAACCACCGTTACATTCAACGAGTAAGCTTGCGCTTCCGCAGGTATGTTGCAGGCACTGCTCGGAATGTTGAAAGCTCGGGCAGATGCTCCGGCTGTCAGGAAGGGTCCCCCAAAGGGTCCATTGGGATTGCGTGTGTCCGCGATCCGGCATTCGCTGACCGGCACAAAGCGAAGACCAGGAGTGCCTGTCCCACTTAAGCTAACCTGCTGCGGACTCGAGGCAGCATTGTCGGTAACGGTTAAGAGCCCGCTTCGCGACCCCATCACCGTCGGCGTGAAATTGACGTTGATAGTGCAGCTTGTGTTCGCAGACAGAACGGCCGGACAATTGTTACTGATCGCAGCAAAATCTCCAGTTGCCGCAATACTTCCTACCGAGAGCTGCACAGTACCGCTGTTGGTCAACGTGACTGCCTGCGGGGAAGCAGTCGTACCTACAATTTGATTCCCGAATGCCAAGCTTGTGGGCGAGAGAGTGGCTCCTGCTGTGCCTGTGGCGCCCGTGCCCGTCAGAGTAGCAACATTGGGGCTCGCAGTGGACGTGCTGTTTACCGTGAGGCTTCCCGTTCTGGAACCAGCCTGAGTGGGTACAAAAGTTGCGTTGATAGTGCAGGACTCTCCCCCAGCCAGAATTCTCTGGCAAGCAGCAGCGCTGCCATCGCGTGAAGAAAAATCTCCTGCAATCGTCACGCTATTCACCTGGAGAGCAGCGCTTCCCGTATTCTGGAAGGTAAACGATTGAGTTGCTCCAATTTGGCCTACTGCGGCTGACCCGAAATTCTGACTCGGTGGCGTCAAGGATGATGAAGTAACTCCATACGCCGGTCCTGGTCTTGTACTTAGGTGGTTTTTGATGGAGGGCTGGCCAACCGCTTTTACGAACAGGAAATGAGTGCCTACCGACCACGTGCCCAGCGTGTTCACATCAATGCTGCATGAGATTGAATTCGACTGGGCGACGGGTTGGCAGTTCGCCTGTTGCAATGAGATGTTGTCGGTATGCACCGCCATGCTGTTACCTTGAGAGTCTGCCCCATCGAACAGCGTAAAATGATGAATTGTTTCTGATGTTCCGAAGGTCGCATCGGTAAAGCTGATTTCCCACGACAAGGTCGAGCCGTTCAGGGTAAGAGTAAGTGCCGAGTCGTTGACACAGTTATCGATGCCGGTCTCGATCGCCGTACCTTCTTCGTAGTCGTTCCAGGTTGGAATGCCTACGAATCCAATTTGATTGCTTGCGGAAAATCCAGCGGCGGTAAGGCGTTTCCAGGAATTCAACCAAACTCGACCACATTGCTGGGCAATCTTGCGCCCGTTTATGTGAGCAGGCGCCCAGCCCCAGTCTGCATTCGTATCGTCAAAGCCGGCGTATGCCGAACCGATCAGCACCCGGGTCGATGGATTTGCCAACGCATTGTTATACCAACTATCGACGGCGAAACTGCCACTACCGGCGAGCAAGTGCGGGTTGTATTGCACCGTTCCACTCAGTCCGATTGACGTCACCGAACCAGGAGTGTGACCGCTGCTGTCGGCTACGTCGCACGTCGAACAGCCATCCGGAAGACTGGTGGTTGCGGACCAATACGGATCTGGACCGATCCAGTTAAAGGCGCCATCCAGGTTGGTAAATGCGGCGATGCCGGCTTGTCCCTCTGCAAGCAACAGGGGTTCACCGGTGCACTGCTTATTAAGCCCAGTGCTGGAGTGAATGAAGGTCTTAACCATACCCCATTCAGAGTCGGTACTGAGCACAGACGTAAGCCAGCCAAAACTCAGCAGTAGGGGACGATCCGTGCAGCCAGCGACTGTCATTGTCCAATAGGAGGGATGGCCCGTCATGTAGTTTGGAAAGATTGTGTTCTTAAGATCATTTTCGAAGCCGTTGATCGTTGCTCCGGTTCCCGTACTAATATCTTCCATGATTGCCATCTGCAACGGACAAACGCCGCCATTTTGTTGGCATAGCGAATCGAGCTGTGTTAACCAGAGCGCTGTAACTGAATCCTCAAATCTGTTCGGCCCGAACCAATCGATGCCCACGTAGTTACAACCGCGGGCAATTGCGTTTTGCGCCTGTTCCGCAACCGTGTTCTTCATGTTCATTCCGATATTGATGTGGTTGGTCGCGCCGAACCACGGCACCAGGTGGCATACAATCTTTGTCGTAATATTCCCCGAAAAACCCGGATAAAGGAGAGTGTTAAAGGGAATAAGCGAAATATTCGACGCGGGCGCAACGGTAGTCTGGGTCTGAGTATTCGAAGCCGGTGGCGTGGTTGCCGGCCCAGGAGACTTAGTTGGGTCGAAGGGGTGACTCGCGTCGTTGACTCTGTAATGATCAGTCAATCCCCCAAAGTTGCTAGTGCATCCATTTTGCGCTCCCGAAACGGGACATGCGGAAGTGTTGTTGCTGGTTTCGATCGAATAACTGGTTTGCCCTGCTGCACGAAGGCTGGATACAAGAGCGAAGAGAAGAAGGAAAATCCGGACTAATCGGTTCATTACACACCTCAGGCTTCCCGTCGTCTGGACGGAGGCGGTCTCGTTATTCAAAAGCTGGATTGGAACGGCTTTAGGACCGTTCTCGCTTGTTCCGGCGGAGAACTTCCTCGAATCAACAATTTCCGGAAACCGAGCGCGCGCAGGTTGACGCGATCTTGGCTTCCGAACAAGCCAGAGCAACAGGGGCCGAGCCAAGCAGCCCGCACGAAAATGCCGGCTAGCCAGGCGGGGTACAGACCGCCAAGCCTGATCGAAAATTGAGCTACTCAGGCTTGCCCATCCTGAGATGCTGAACGAGCGCAACCTGCGTTGTCTGTAGTTCCCACAATGGGAGGGACGAACCTCCCCCAAGTTCTCACTTGGGATGAATTGGCAAAGTCGTGCAGGAGCTCTTGCCTCACGCCAACAGCAAGATCACGATGGACGAGTCGCACCGGGTTTCTGAATGGCAATGAGAAGAACGTTCCCAGAGCTGTAGTAATGGAATTTCGCCATTGCCGAGAGATAGGCAGTTAGGACTTCGCTGTGACCAGATTCGAGAGCGTCGATGAGCACTCCAATGCTGGCGTCGATGAGTTCTTTGGTTGTTTTTGCTTTGCCTTTGCTTGTAACTAACATTTGAAAACCCCTTGGCCAACAGGCAAGGGCTTCCCTGAAGACGATCATCCCGCGCCCGATCGGCGATCGTTGATTTTCGCTTCCCCCTGGCAGGCTTTCCTACGCCCGATAGATCCCGCGCCACTCGCGTTCCATTTTGGGGCTGTCGGAATCTGGGAAAAGAACGCTCTGACCTGAGCTAGCGGGCGCCCAGCCAGTCGACCGGGAGATGGGCGGCGACCGAGCGCGCTAGTTTTTCGTCCGCGGTGATCAGGCGGGTGGAGAGTTTCACCGCCAGGGCTAGGTACAGCGAGTCATAAATTGTCCTGTCATAAGCGACCGCCAGGCGGAACGCGGCGGAGACGAGGTCGACGGAAGGTGTCGTTGGCAGCGCCAGTGAGAGCAGTTCCTGCAGACCCAGCTCGGTCCGAGCGCGGGTTTGCCGCCCGAGCCTCGCCGCCTTCCAGAGAATATTCGCGGTTTCAGCCCAGAACAGATCGGGGACGGCAAACGCGATTTTGCCTTTGCCGTAGCCGGTGAGCAGTTCGGCCGCTTCCCCGGCCAGGTTCTCTTTTGGTAATACCCACTTGGCTGCGACGCTCGCGTCGATGACGACGGGAGTCATCGCCGCCGGTCCTCGCGCTGGATGTCTTCGCTGGCAGGGAAACTGCGGCTCCGGCGCTTGCTCACGCCCCGATCCCGGATGCTCGCCATCCGCTGAATTGTCGCCCGTCGCGCCGCCAGCTCTTTGCGGGTAGGCACATGTTCTTTGAGCAGTTCGACCACTTCACCGGCAATCGAGCGGTGGTTGCGGCGGGCCTGTTCGCGCAGCGCCTCATAGCGGTCCTCGGGGATGTTCTCCGCGTATAAAGTGGCCATAGGGATCTCCTAGTAAATGCATAGGATTATACTATGACTATGCTCCTGCTGGTTCGGCATGGGTCCATGTCCGCCGGAGTGATCGCCCGGAAGCGCTTGGGTGTCGTCGCTCCGGGAGGTATCGCGTGGGCCTTCGCGAAAGTTAAACATGCGACGGGCGTCCTGCCATCTATGCAGGAGATATCGCTTCGACGTAAAAGTCTACGCAGAAGCTCCGGGTACCGAGGCGCGCTCGCATCGAAGGGCAGGCCACCGGCGCTTCTCATCCTCCAGCATCTGCGCCGCCCGCAGGCAAAATTCGCGGTAAAGTTTCGCCACCGTTCGCATTTTCATCCTCCGGCAATTTTTGAGATGCGGCCCCGCACGTAAGTCGCTCAAGTTACCCGAGCACAAAGCGTTGCTGCCGTGCAGAACTGAGAATCAAGTGATCGCCGGCGGTGGATCAGCGCCCGCGCCCGGCAGCCGCTCCTTTGTCCCAATTCGGGAAGGGATTGCGGCTGGAGCGGCGGAACTCTTCGATCAGATCGCGAATGACCATGCGCCTGCGGTAGAGCTGCTCCATTAACCGCTCCAGTCCGGAGCGATCGCCGCCGTACCATTCCGCCGGCAGGCCGGCGGCGCACTGCCACAGATCGCCGGCGCTGGCCCGCTCGGCGCGGCTCAGGACGGGATCGAAATCCTCCCACCCGGTTACGCCGGCGTAGACCACGGGATTGGCGGAGACTCCGCGCAGCGCCGAATCGCTGAACGTCCACTCCCCGGCATTGAAGCAGTACCCCTGGTCGATGAACTCGGCGTGAAATTTCCTCTGCCGCCGGGCGCGGCGAAAGATCGCCTGCCGGCCGTCGCTGTTGGCCGTCCACTTATCCAGCACCAGCATGCGCGCGAAGTCGTCGAGGTTGGCGATATCTTTCAGGCTGCTGGCGGGGAGAAAGTCGAAGAGCGCTCCCGCAAAATCCGCCATGCCGTAAAACGAAGCCAGCTGCAGCCCGCTGCTGCAGAGCTCCGAGCCGCCGGAGCTGTGCACGCGCATCTCCGGAGAATGCTCGATCAGCCATGCGGACACTTGGATGATCTCGACCGGCGGAATCGGCAGCCCCAGCCAGCGCCCCAGTCGGCCGGCGATCAGTTCGTTGGCGAGCACGCGCACGTGCTGCGGGTTGTTCTGAAATTTCACCACGTAGTACGCGCCGTCGGAGGCGCGCATAAGATGCGATTGCGATCCGCCGCGCATGGGCCGGATGTGCTGCACGGCGGCAAGCGGAGTGTGCATAGGTCTTCTCGTAAGCAAGCGAGTTCGAAAGATGAGCAGGGAAGGATTCCGACAGCCCAAAATGGAAGGCGAGTGGCGCGGGATCTATCGGCGTAGGAAAGCCTGCGAGGGGAAGCGAAAATCAACGATCGCCGATCGGGCGCGGGATGATCGTCTTCAGGGCGGTTAATTTCCAATCCCGTTTCGATCCTTTTCGGAAATTGCACCCGCGATGCACCGCCTGGATGTTGTCGGGATGATCGTCGTGGCGGGCGCCGCCCATACCCTTGGGTTCGATATGATCGGGCACGGCATCCTCACAGCGGCGGAACTGCCGCCCGCAGATCGCGCAGCGCGAGTTCTGCTCGCGGATCTTCTGTGTGAGCAGCCGGCGCATGGCCGCCGGAGAGCGGTACTCGCGGTAGCCGAGCGGGTGATGCGGATCCTCGATCCGGCGTACTCCCCTCAGCGCGCTGTAGTTGTAGTGATGATGGCTCCGCCCACAGCAGAACCGGGAGCGATGGATAGGGCACAGCTCGTTCTTGCTCAGTCTCATAATGGGAATCTCCGTGCTGGACGAAAGTTATTGCGGGGTTTGAAGAAGAATGGGAAGGGAAGAGAGCGTCGTGATTTTCTGCGGGGCATTTCCGGAATTTGCCTCGGCGCTTACTCCGGAGCCATTCGCACCGTCTCTCCCACCGGCGCTTCGCGCTTCGAATTCGTTACCCACAGCACCGGATAGGCGACGGCATCCGGGAAGCAACGGCAGCGCAGGTCGGTGAGGTAAATCAGGCACGCCGGGGCGATCGCTTTTTCCTCCACCCAGCGGAAGACCGGCCGGAAATCGGTGCCCCCGCCGCCCCGCAGCTCGATTTCGATCGCCTCTCCTCGAGCAAACTCGTAACCGGCTTGAACCGCCGCATCGGCGCATACCACGTGAACTCGCTCCGGCTGCATCTGCTCGGCGATCGCCGAGATCTCAGCGACAAACTCTTCGAGCTCGGTTCCCCGGATCGAACCCGAGGTATCGATGGCGACTACGATCTCGCCTGTGCCAGTCTTTTCCACGGATGGAAGATAGAGGCCCGTCGATACATAACGGCGGTTGGGCGGGCTCCAGCGATAATCCTGCGGCGTTTGTGCCGAAATGAAATCGCGCAGGATCGCGCGCCAGTCCAGCCGCGAAGCGCGCGTTTGCTGGAGAGGCCGGTCCAGTCCCGCCGGCTTTCTCCCATACGCAGCCGCGGAGCGCTGCGCCTGCTCGGCGGCCACGCTCCACTCCCGCTGTTGTTCCAGCTTCTCCGCCTCGGAAGCGCGCCTTCCGTTTTCCGCGGCAGCGTCGAGCACCTCGCCGAAAGCGCCCTCGCGCCCGGCGTTGGTTTTCTCCTGTGTTGCCGCGGGCTGGCCGGGAGCGGGGTGGGGAGCCGCCGGCTCGCTGTTTCGACCGTCCTTTCCGGGCGTTTCCTGGCTCCCGCAATGGGAACCGGCGGGAGCTTCATCGCCTTTGCCTTCAGCAAGGTCTTGTTTTCGCTTCAGCTCGGCGTAGATCTCTTCGGCGCTCATCCCCGAGAAGGCTGCATCGATCAGGGCTCCCGAGGGCAGCTGAAAGCCGTTGCCTACGAGCAGTGGGTTGATGGCCAGGTCGGCCGCCCGGTTCCACAGCCGGAACTCGCGCTGACCGCGTCGGCAGTGGTGCCCCAGGGCGCAGTGCATAACCTCGTGCGCCAGCACCGCCTCCAGCTCCGGCGCGCTCAGCTGCTGCGCAAACTCCGGATTGTAAACGATGCGCCGTCCGTCAGTGGCCATCGTCGGCACCGATCCCGCCTCCAGCTTCAGGCGCAGGCACAGGCTGCCGAAGAAGGGCTGCGACAGCAGCAACTGAATGCGCGCATGCACAAGACGGGATTGAATATCGCGTTCGCTCCTCATCGCCACCTCCTTATGCGCAGTTACCTAAGCCGCTCCCAATTGGGGAATCGAGTATCCGGCCATGTAACCGGCCATGCGCTGCGCGATCTCCGAAGCCATTCTTGCCGTCTCTTCCCGCGCCTTATCCGAGCGTCGCAGGCGCGCGGGATCGACCAGCAGAGAGTCTTTCACTGCGCTGGCCAGCCGCTCCAGATCCGCGTCGCCGGTCAGGTTCAGTTTGGGCAGGACCTCGACGAGCTTCACCAGGTTGGTCACCAGCGAGTCGCGAAAGGGATGCTCGACACCCGCCTCCGTCACTTTGTAGGCGTCTAATCTCTCCGCCATGTGCCGCACCGCGTCGTAGAGCCGGAACCACAGCTCGCGGCTGCCGATCTCGAGCGACGCCTCCACCGAGGCTTTGATCTGGCGCTGGATGCGCGCCTTCTCTTCCTCGCCGAGGGTCACGCGAAAATCGCCCGACTCGGGCAGAGGCATGACTTTGGTCTCGAAGGCGAACTTCTCCGCCAGCTGCCCGGTCGAAGGGTAGTCCTCGAAACGAAACAGGCTTCCCAATCTGGAACGCGCCTCCTCGACCAGTCTGGCGAACTGCGTGCTGAGCGCCTCGACCGCCGCGGAGAAGCGCGCGCGCAGCCGGTTCATACGCTCCACGTGGTCCATGTACACCGCCGCCGGAAGCACGCGGTAGCCGTTGTCGTCCCAGGGAAGGGTGAGAAAGTAATGCTCCTGGCGCGACTCGCTGATGATCGCCTGGATCTCGGCGAGCGCCGCTTTGGGCAGCAGGATCTTGTGATAGCGCCCGGCATCGGCCTGGGCGCCATGGCGGGTGGCGATCTCCTCCGAGGCCTCGGCGTCGTGCTTGCGCGCCGACCACATGCGGATCGAGAGCGAGCACAGCATCGCCCGGGAAGAGAGTGAGGGTTCTGAAATGGGACTGATGTTCATCTTGGAAATCTCCTTGAAATGAAATGTGAGTGAAGATCTTCCTTCGAGGATGACGGCACGAATTGCCCGCGGTCTGCTCTGCCGTTCCCTTTCGAGGGCGCACGTCTTTGGCTCAGCCAAGTTCAAACCCCGGAAGCACTGCAGAAGAGAGGGACTGGTTCTGCCTTCGCGGTGCCGTTGCTACTTGAAACCAGCTTTTCTATACGAGGGTGGGGAGAAAATCTCTGGGAGTGACGACACGGACGTGGTGTTTTCCCCGTATCGGCCTGTAATTTCTCAAATTGCCGGTGATCAAGGCTTCGGCTGATGCGGCCACGGCGACCTGGAGGAACGGCAGGTCATCCTCGTCCGGCAGACTTACTGCGATCTCTTTTGCGCTGACGTGCTCTCCTTGCGCCGCGATGAAGTCGAGCAGGGCTTGAATGGTTTCAACATCGAAGCAAAAAGCAGGCCGAAGCAGGACCTCGCGGTACTCGCTGAGAATTCGATCGTCATGGAGCACGATGAGAGGCCCGGCCAGAACGGCATCGATGATCCGTCCTGGGGAACCATAAGGGTTGAGAGTGGCAGAGACGAGGACGTTGGTGTCGATGACTACTCTCATGTGCGTCGTCGCTTTGCTCGCACAGCCTGAATCTCGGCGTCAATCTGTGCCGAGTTCATTCGATCGAGTCCGCGGACCGCGGCCTTCCGCCGCATACGCGACAGCGCCCTCTGCGCCTTGGCTTGGCGTACGATCAAAGCCGTTTCTTCCCACTTCCCCTCTTCGATTCCGAGTAACAGCGCAATCGGCCTGCCGTTGGATGTCAAAATGACTTCCTCATCGCCCCTCAGATCGCGAACCCAGCCTGGACGATTGCGCAGATCCCGCGTACTGATAAACTTCATGTGTCCTCCTCGTAGCCATTATGGCTACGATTACGCTACATTATAGCGATATCGACGCTTTCCCGACCATCGTCTTTTACGCTAGCGAATCGTGGTGCGCTAGGGCCCAACGCGTGTATGCCGGCGTATGCCGCACCTCCGGCGCGCGCAGCGAAACGTCGCGCACGCACAGCACCTGGAACTCGACCGGCAGGCGCTCGATGTAGGCGCAGACGCGCTCGAAATTAAGATCTTGTGATAGCGTCCGGCGTCGGCCTGGGCGCCATGACGGGTGGCGATCTCCTCCGAGGCCTCGGCGTCGTGCTTGCGCGCCGACCACATGCGGATCGAGAGCGAGCACAGCATCGCCCGGGAAGAGAGTGAGGGTTCTGAAATGGGACTGATGTTCATTGGCGTTTTCCCCCTACGTGAAGTTTGACTTGGAGGCGCCTGTGATTGGGGACAGGGAATTACGCACCGGCGGTGCGAATCTGCCGAACCGAGGTCGATGGTTCAGAGCTGCGCGCGGACCGGCAGCCGGCTGAACTACCGCCAGACATAAATGAGGAGTGCGGGACTAAAGGGGGTGTAAAGAATTTTTCTGGCCGACTCTGCCCAACGCAGTCAACCGCCGGCCTTTAAAAAAGTTTTGTAAACCACCGAGGGGGGGCAAGGGAATGCAGCCGACTTTCTGCTTCCATTTAAGGTCTTAATTTAATGCGGACCGAATATCTGTGCGGGAAAAGTCGCTGCCCTTAAACAAAAGCGTATCTCCTGTGTCTCTCGCCAGTGCATAGGCGAAACAATCTCCAAAATTGAGATTCGCCGAATGCCTTTTACCCTTTCCGAAATCGCGATACGCCTCTCTCGCCAGTTGCGCCTGCCGTTCCGTGACCGGCTCGATCTTGATGTCCGCCTCCGAGAAAAAATCATCGAAGCGACGGCTTGCGATCGCATCCCCACTGGCGTCGATCACCATCGCAGTCTCCAAATAGTTCGCGGCCGAAATCTTCCGCAGAGAAGCTTTCTCAATCGCGCGGGCGTACAACAGCCCGTCCGCTTCGGCACGCAAAATCGCGATAATCGCAGACGTGTCGATGATCATTTGGGTAGGCCTTTCTCGTCATAGAGCAAATCGGCGTGGTCGGCGGATCGATAGGGCTCTTTGAGGTGCGAAGCGCAGTCTTTGCCGATGGCCATGAGTCGCTCTGCGAGGCTGGTCCGACGCCCGCGACGTACGCGCTCGAGGCGCTCACGCACTGCCTTCGTGATCGCAGCCGTCTGATTCTCTCCCGTCAGCTCAGCCAGCTCACGCACGAGTCGATGCGTTTCTTCATTCTTTATGTTCATGCCCATTGCTTATACCTTGGTTTCCACAACATTATACCATTATACCCAAACGAGTCAGGAGATCGCATCATGGTGGGCGATCGCCCAGCGCGTGTATGCCGGCGTATGCCGCACCTCCGGCGCGCGCAGCGAAACGTCGCGCA
>CAYZHX010000065.1:0-22186 GCA_964476905.1 uncultured Terriglobales bacterium | reverse complement strand
TCCGGTCAGGCGGTGCTGTCGCGCCGTCGGGCCAAGGGCCGCAAGCGGGTGTCCGTGAAGCCCGGATTCCGCGAGTAATCGCGACGCGTCTCCCTCTCTCCTGACATCCTCCATGAAGAGCGCATTGCAAGACGCCCGTAGCAGGGAGGATGCAATCCCGATGTCGATTTTCCGTGAACACCGGCTGCGCAAACACGCCGAATTTGAGCAAGTGTACCAGTGCGGGCGACGACACTTTTCGCAGATTCTGACCGCATTCTATCTGCTACGTGCAGGGGAGAGTGCTTCTGGACAAGGTCCCAGGGTAGGAATCACGGTAGGGAGAGCACTAGGAAAGGCAACGGCGCGGAACCGAATTAAGCGCAGAGTGCGCGCCGCCGTGACTGAGAACCTGGAGCGTTTAACGCGCGATGTGGATGTCGTGATTAATCCGAAGAAGGTGACGTTGGAGATTGAATTCGCGCAGCTTCTGGCTGAAGTCGGCAGAGCTTTCGACGTGATTCAGCAAAAGACAGGAAAGTCGGTACCGTCCGTGGTGGCAGAGGGATGTTAGCGCAATCTGGCGCACCGGTCCGCAACCGTGGACGGTACTGGCACTGGATCCAACAGCACTGATGTCGGATCAAAGTCACAAAGTTTTTCGTATAGCTGTCAGTAACGCATACCAATGCAGACCACAACTCCAGAGATGGCGAGCACGCAGCATCTAATCGAGCTGCTGCTGGCGTGGTATAAGCGCTGGCTTTCGCCGCTGTTCGGCAATTCATGCCGGTTCACTCCCACTTGTTCCGAATATGCTGCCCAAGCGATCGCCGAACATGGATGGGTGAAGGGGAGCGGCCTGGCTGCATGGCGATTGCTCCGTTGTCATCCGTTCGGCGGCAGCGGATACGATCCGGTACCGCGTTGCACGCACACAGAACAACTTCGATCTTAGAAATTTTGCAATCACTGGCAGGTAACGTTGAACGACTTCCAAACTCCCAATCAAGACCCAGGCGCAGAACGACGGCTCCTGCTTACCTTCGCGCTTACATTCGTCGTCATCTTCATTACACAGCAGTTCATTACTAAGTTCTATAAGGCGCCTGCTCCGCCTCAGCGTCAGGAACAAACTCCGCCGCAGAATCCAGCACAGCAAACTGGATCGCCGCTTCCGAGTACTCCCGTTGCGTCTTCGCCAACAAAGCGGAGTTCCACGCCCGCAGTGCCAGCGTCGGCTCCTTCCAAGCAGGCGAGCACTGAATCGCAAACTGTTGTCGAGAACGATCTCTTCAAGATCACATTCAGCAATCACGGAGGCGTTGCCAAATCATGGGTGCTGAAGAAATACAAAGACGACAAGGGGAATCCGCTGGAGCTGGTCAACTCCATTGCGGGGCCGCAGTACGGATATCCGCTCTCACTCTTCACCTATGACGAATCGCTGCGTAAAAAGCTGAACGACTCCCTCTACGTTGGCAACGAGAACCGCTCTGGAAATCAGCGCACTGTCACCTTCGAGTATTCTGATGCGGATGTCACGGTCACGAAGAAATTCACGTTTGGTGAGACTTACGTAGTTCGAGTAGAGACCTCTGTAACGCAGAATGGCACCACGGTTTCAGCCTTCCCGTGGTGGCCTGCAGGATTTGGCGACGAAACTGTCTCGTCCTCCTACGCTGCCGCGAGAATCGACATCAATCGCGAGGACAAGGTCGAGCGCATCTCCTATAAGAAGGTCTCTGGTGGGACCACCATCAATGGACCATTCAACTGGGCTGCAGCCGCTGATCAATATTTTGCCGCTGTCTTCATGCCTGACGATCCCGATCGCGTAGCGTTAGTCACTTTTCACAACGAGATCAAGATTCCCAAGAACCTGGATAAACCCGATCCCAATGACATGGAACGTGTTCCCGTTTTGGGCGCAGCAGTGGGGACTCCGGGCGGCATGACCAGCCAACGCGTCTTCGTTGGCCCGAAGGCTCTCGACGTGATCTCCGACATTCGTTCTTATGCGACGGCGGCGAGCACAGTCCAGCAGCCGAATGGGCCGACGCTGGAGAAGTTAATTGATTTCGGATTCTTCTCGTTCTTCGCAAAGCCGCTTTTCCAGTGGCTGGTTTGGACCAACGAGCACTGGACTAGAAATTATGGTTGGGCAATTCTCGTCCTGACCGTAATCATCTACATCGCGCTAATACCGGTGCGCATCTCGACCATGAAGTCGGCGATGCGAATGCAGAAGCTGCAGCCGCAGGTCCAGGCGATCAACGACAAGTACAAGCGATACAAACTCACAGATCCCCGGCAGGCTGAAAAAAATAAAGAGCTGCAGGAGCTCTACAAGCGCGAAGGCGTGAATCCCTTGGGTGGATGTCTGCCAAACCTGATCCAGCTTCCGTTTCTTTGGGCTTTCTACACCATGCTTGGCAGCGCCATCGAGCTGCGCCATGCAGGTTGGCTATGGATCACTGATCTCTCGAGTCCATCTCACTTGCTCACCATATTCTTCATCATCTCGATGTTCGCCATGCAGATGATCACTCCCCAGGCGGGCATGGATCCGGCACAGCAGAAGATGATGCAGTTCACCATGCCGCTGCTGTTGGGTGTTTTTACGTGGAACCTGTCCGCCGGGCTGAGCCTCTATTGGGCGGCTGGAAACCTGATTGGAATCGTTCAACAACTAGGTTTCAACCGCACCAAGTTCGGACAAGAGATGCGCGCGCATATGCAGAAGCGGGCGATGAAGAAGAGATGAGTAGATGAGATCTTCTTCCGCCGGCATCTTTGAGGAGCCGTGTCGTTGAACGGAGTGCAGCAGCACATCGGGTACGTTGCGGTTCTCGTTCGCGATTACGATGAAGCAAAAGCTTATTACTGCGGTCTGCTCGGCTTCGACCTGGTCGAGGACACTCGGCTAACTGCGGAGAAGCGCTGGGTCCTAGTCGCTCCTCCAGGCTCTAAAGAAACACGACTCTTACTGGCCAAGGCCGCGAATTCCGATCAAGTCGCGAGCGTCGGCAATCAGACCGGAGGACGTGTTTTCCTCTTTTTGCATACGGATGATTTCTGGCGAGACTTTCACCGTTTGCGCGAGAAAGGGGTCAGATTCTGTCGCGAGCCCCGGGAAGAAACCTACGGCACTGTGGCTGTGTTCGAGGATTTATATGGAAATCGGTGGGACCTTCTGCAGCTGAATCCTGGGCGGTCTTAGTCATCGCCCACCTGCGCACTCAGGACAGGGACACTCCCGCCGCAGGAATTCCCACGAGTAGATCCCGCTGCTGTGGCCATCGTTCCAATGGAAGTTAACCGCGTACTTGCCTACAGGATTGACTTCGGTTGGGCGAGCAGGCTCCTTGTACATGGGAAGCGTACCGGGTTTTGGCTTGGGAGGCTGACCGATTTTTCGTCCGCTGCCTTCGCGTTCTTCATTGCACGTCGCGCATGGACAGGCGTCTCGCAGCCATGCGAATGAGTAGTGGCTACGGTGGCCATCTCTCCACTCAATGTCCATTCCCTGTCCCGTGCTCTTTTGCACCTTGACTGATTTGGGATCTGTGGCAGCAAAGGGCAGAACTCTGCTTTCTTGCGCCTGCACGCGGGCCATCTCCTCGGCAGGTCCGGTCTTGATGGGCTCGTGGGACATAGCAACAGTATGACATCTGACCAGCTGCAGTTTCTTGGGACCGCAACCTCTTCTCGGTCAGGGATCGTAAACAACTCCGTCAACCTTTACCTTTGGACACCAGAAACAATGCAGGACGTTCTTATTGGGTGCCAAATGAGTAAGCTCGAGCCGACGCCAGCGATGCAGGCCAATGCGGCACAGCAGCCCCAGAACGCTGCTCGCTTCGTGCTGTCGGTGGGGCCAAAGTCTTGCCACTTGGACGGCAAGTTCGCGATCGCCTGACGGAGTGTGTTTCGTCTTCATAGTGATTGCCGGGCTGAGGCCCTTAGCTGCTTTAGCGAGTTTGCCCCTACCCGGCGATTCCGGTAGAATTAATGCTTTGGACGTTCACGTCCGATCCTTCTAGAGCGTCATCCGCCTTCGGTGGAGCAGGTTCCTGAAGAAATCTCAAGACTTGTGGGCAATATCCGCCCGAGTCTGCTCAAATTCTGGAGTTCGTATCATGGCACGCGTATGCGAAGTGTGCGGCAAGGGGCCGCAGTTCGGAAACAACATCAGTCACGCCCATAACGTAACTAAGCGGCGCTGGAACGTGAATCTGCGGTCGGTCCGTGCGATTGTGCAGGGGTCGCACAGGCGGGTGCGGGTTTGTGCTTCGTGCCTCAAGAGCGGGAAGGTACAAAAGGCTTAGTACTTTCAGGTTTCTGCCGAGCCTCCGCAAGTTGCGGAGGCTTTTGTATTTAGCGCGTGTTCTTCAGAAAGACGATTGAGCGATCAACTCTGCTGTGTACGTTCCCTCCGGTCCTGCCCTTTCGATTCCCATTCTGGAACGTTTTTGAGTGAATTTGTGGCCCTCCTGTGCTGAAATCAGCCAGTTTCAACTGGAGGACTGTATGGCAGACACCATGCTTGGTCAGGCTCCCCCAATCCAATCAAGTTCAAACCCTGCGGCCGGAGCGCCGCAGATGAAGATCGCATACGACGGCCATAACGCCAAGGTGCAGCAGCAAAACAACGCGCAATCGATGCTGGCCATGGCCGCGGTCAGGCGCGGAGCGAACTGGTTCTACTGGATCGCTGGACTGTCCGTGGTAAACACGATCGCAGCACTTTCGGGCGGTAACTTCCATTTTGTGCTCGGCCTCGGAATCACCGAGGTGACTGACGCCATGCGAGCACCGCAGACGCGGATGATTGGCTTCTTCATCGACATGCTCGTACTGGGCTTCTTCGTCCTGTGCGGCTATTTCGGTGCAAAGGCGCAAAAGTGGGCGTTCGTTGTGGGAATGACTTTCTACTTGCTCGATTCCGGAATTACGCTCTTGTTGCAAGACTGGATGTCATTCGCCTTTCACATCTACGCCCTGATCTGCATCTGGCGAGGTTTCTCGCACATAGCTAAAACGCGAGTAGCAGAACAGGTACCTGTACTCGGCTAATCACTTCTGAATGCAAAAGGCGGACCACGAATGGTCCGCCTTTTCTGTTTGGTTTACAAGCGAGAGCTTAGCACTCAAGAGCCTGCCTTTCGCCTATCTCCGGCTCGCCGATCATGCGCTTCTGCCCGCGCATTCTTGCGACGATCGGCCCCGCGCCGTTCCGTAATGCGGCGATCCACTTCTGGCCAGGTTAGCTCAGGCATCGCCTGAATCTTCTCGACTGTGGCGGCGACGCCGTAGCGTCCGCCCGGCCTAGTGTTCTCAACGCGGTTCACGGTCGCATGGCAGCAGACCCATTTGGCAGCATCGCCCGTAACTTCCCTGGGAAGGATCATGACGATGTCCACCGGGCTGCCCTCGGTCACGCTAGTCGCGCATTCGAGGAAAATGCCAGACTGGCTCAAGTTCAATGCCTCTGCTGGTATCGCATGAGAGCCACTGTGGAGCTTTGCGGGCACTTTTACCTCCTTGCGAGGCGCACTCCTCTTCTCTGGCTGTGGCGAAACCATAGCGTCTCCTGTGAAAGGTGTTTGAAAAGCTGACGCAGGATACGCCAGTTTGCAAGGAATGTACATACAACGCTGGCGCTTACCTTCAACACGTGTTACCCGCGGCCATCTCGTTACAAAATCGATTTGTGCACCCATCACAGCAGATGGTTTTCATTCCCCAAGGATGAGCATCATTCGCGTCGTCCACGGACGGTCGGTGATTGGCACTCAGCTAAACCAAGTAGACATGACAGCCAGCTGTCGGCAGGCGTGTTACTTTGACCTTGCCGAGCCATGTCCAGCCTCGAACAACTAGGGTTCACATTTCAGCCACAGCGGCGCGTATTTACCGTGCGCGATCTGGTCGCAACTATCCGCACTGCCCTGGAGCGGGAGTATACGGACGTGTGGATCGGTGGCGAGATCTCCAACTATCGTCCCGCCGACTCCGGGCACCTATATTTCACGCTCAAAGACGGAGACGCCCAGTTGCGTGTGGTGATGTTTCGCACGCAGGCGCGGCTTCTCCGCTTCCGTCCCGAAAACGGAATGGAGATTGTGGCTCGTGGGCGTGTCACCGTTTACGAGAGCCGAGGCGAGCTGCAGCTTGTCGCTGAATATCTGGAACCCAAAGGCGCTGGTGCGCTGCAGATTGCCTTCGAACAGCTCAAGGCGAAGCTCGCTGCAGAGGGACTGTTTGACGCCGCACGAAAAAAGCCGATTCCTGCACTTCCGCGATGCATTGGCTTTGTGACCTCGCCCCGTGGCGCCGCCATCCACGACATGCTCAACGTAATGCGGCGGAGGCATGCCAGCGCAAACCTCCTGATTTATCCAGCGCAGGTCCAGGGAGAAGCTGCCGCGAACGAAGTTGCTGCAGGCGTCCGCTACTTCAACAAGTCGCGGAAAGTCGATGTGATCGTGATCGCTCGTGGCGGAGGCTCGCTGGAAGATCTCGCGGCATTCAACAACGAGGGACTGGCGCGCGTAATTTTCAATTCAGAGATTCCGGTTATTTCGGCCATCGGACACGAGACCGATTTCACTATCGCCGATTTTGTCGCTGACCTCCGCGCGCCCACTCCTTCCGCCGCTGCCGAGATGGTCATAGCCGCGAGACAAAACCTCGAAGATCAAATCGGTTCGCTCGCTCGACGCTTGGAGCACGGAATTCGATACCGTCTGATGCTGAACCGGAGCAAGTTCCAGGAACTCGGCGAGCACCGCGCCATCATGCGTATTACTGACGCGATCCGCCGCCGCGAACAGCGCCTCGATGATCTCTCGGTGAGATTGCTGGGATCGCAGCGCGAGTCACTGCAAGGCTACCGTCGGCGGCTGGAGCTTGCTTCCGTGCGTGTACGCCACCATGATCTCCGCCGTTTGTTTCGCGGCATGCAGAAAGACCTGCAGGCGATCACGTTCCATCTTCCGCGCGCGATCAGGGCAGGATTGTTTGCCCATCGCGCGCGGCTGAATCAACTCTCTGCCCGGCTTGACGCGCTTTCCCCTCTCAAGATTCTCGAACGTGGTTATGCGGTAGTATTCGATGCTGCCGGAACACCGGTTTCCGATGCTGGAACCGTAAACGTTGGTGACGCGTTAAGCATCCGGCTGGCGAAGGGGAGTCTCGGCGCAGAGGTGACGCAACGCAAACGACAGTCCTAACGCAAGTGCCCTACCCTTGAGTAAGTCACACCTCTTGCGTTTACAACCCCAAGATGGCGTTATCCATCTCGTCACTCAGGGAGATCAAGATGGCGCACGAGAGAAAATCCGAACTCAATCGTATGCAGCAGGACGGAGTCGTTCCTGAAACTCCATACGGCTTACCGACCGATGATCTACACCCAGATGGAGAACCTCACGTCGGCAGCACTCCCCCGGGAGCGCCTGAACGCGGAACAAAGTTGAATCCGAACGCCTCCATTGGATGGGGTGAAGCGCCGGGAGAAGAAGAAGCCGAACAGCCGCAGCCCAAGCCAGATCAGGCCGCGTAACGTCCGCTAAAAATATAAAGACATCTGAGCAGCACTCCAGAGCGCAATAAAAGGAGGGAGATTGCTCTCCCTCCTGCGGACCGCAATTTTCCCTAGAAGTAGAACTTGCCAGCGAGTTGTACTTGCCGAGGATCGAACGCGGTAGTCACTCTCCCAAAGGTGGAGCTGTTCACATTCCCGCTCGGATTCTTGAACTGAGTATGGTTGAACAGATTGAAGACTTCCATACGAAGCTCAAACCGAGTGGACTCAGTTGTCTTGATGTCCTTGAAGATGGAGAAGTCGGTGTTATTGCGCCCGGGTCCGTGGAACGGATCACGCCGCGCGTTTCCAATCACCCCAAACGGTGCGCGTGCGAAGTTGTTTGGATTAAAGAAATAATTTGTGAGAGACGTTGTATTGGTTCCATTCACGGTGGTATTCACAAACGAAGTGTTGCGAGCGTCGAATGTCTGGATGCTGCCCGCCACTTGGTTTGGATTGTCCCAACATGCGTAGAACTCGAAGGCGTCACAGGTAAGAGTTCGCCGGCCTGAGTCTCGAATAAATACCGGGAATCCGGCCTGCAGAGTTGTGATTCCATTCACGCTCCATCCTCCCAAGATCCTGCCCAGGAAGGCAGATTTTGGGCCTGGAATCAGGTAGGTGTAGCTGACCACGAACCGTTGCCGCGCGTCGAACTCCGAATCGCCGTAATCGAGGCCCGGATTGAATGGATTGATTCCCGGGATGGAGCCGCCTCCCGTGGAGTTTTCGAAGCTGGAACCATTATCGATCGAGTGACTGTAGGTATACGCCGCCAAGAACGACAAGCCATGGGAAGTCTGTTTGTTGGCGCTTATCTGCAGCGAGTTGTAGCTGGAGATTCCGTCGGTCTTCTGTTCTGCAATGGAACCGAAGATGTCTCCGGGGTATTTGAAGTTGCCGGGAAACAAAACATTCTGAATGTTTCGGTTGGCCACACAGCTCGGATTAGCTGCGCAACCCGCCGGGTTCAGGCCTGGGTTTAATTCAATCGCGCGAACCAGGTGACGGGCTACTGCGCCAACATAGCCTACGGTCAGAATCGTGCGGCTCGGAAGCTCGCGTTGTATGTTGAGGTTGAAGTTCTCGGCATAGGGCACGCTAAAGTTCGGGTCGATCACGTTAATTCCCAACGGCTGGTAAACCGAGAAATCAATCTTGCTGCCGGCGGCAGGAATTACGTAGGGAAATTTGTTCGGAATGGCCGCAGCCGTACCGGTCGGTGTTGCCTGATTTACATCAACAAACGGGTTAGCGAAACTCGGGAACCCTCCAACGTCGCTGATTCCTGTGCTTCCCAGGCCAAACGGCGGCGTGCCGGTGTTCTGAAGAGTAATTTCCTCTTCGGAGCGGTTGAAGTAGATACCATAACCACCCCGGATTGATGTCTTGCCCGGACCTCCTCCGAGCCATCCCCACTCTGGGCTGTAAGCAAAGCCGAAGCGGGGGCCGACATGATCATAGTGAATGCTGTATCCGGAAGAGCTGCAACCCTTGTCACCAGGGAAGTTCAATCCTGCTGGCGCAGTTGGGAAGATTGTGGACTGCTGACCCGGGATAAAGCAGTTGATGTTGCGACCGCCGTTAGCTTTGTCTTCCAGTGGCTTGTCGACCTGCCATCCGAAGCCATAATTGAGGGTCAGATTGGGAAATACTTTCCATTGATCTTGAACGTACGAGTAATATTCGTACGACTGTGGTAGCTGGAACCCACCACTGTTTTGCGAATAATCGTCTGGAATTCCTAATAGGAAGTCCGCTCCGGCCAATCCTGTGCTGTATGGACCAGTACCGGTGAAATCGAAGTGTCCATTGTTCTGGAACGAAAATGGATTCTTGACCAGGAAGCGTCGTACGTCTAAACCAACCTTGAACGAGTGACGCCCGAGCACCTTGGAAAAGTTATCAGTGAGCTGATAAGTCTGATCGATTCGCGGTTGTGGACCGTCATCGCTGAAGCCCACTGAGAAATTCGGACCCCCACCGTTAACCACGATCGTGGGCAATCCTGCTTCATTGGAGATCTGGGGATTGATTCCCGTAAATCCGAAAGCAGACGGCAAAATTGGTTTATCTGGCCGAACTGCATCAAAATTCAGTCGTGTATAACCCAACCGAAGTTCGTTCAGAGTGTCCGGGCTGAAAAAGTGATTCCACGATGCGGTAATTTGCTTGCTGTGGCCGTTGTCATCTTCTGTGAACCCGGGCAAATCTGCACCGAGAAATGGCAATGTGTTCGTCTGAGGTGCCGCCTGGATCAGCGCCGAGCCCCAAAAGAGATCATGCTGCCCCCAACTGTGATCGACGCGCGCAATCTCTTGATCCTGTTTGTTCGTCTGAATCGGGTTGAACAGGAACTGCCGGGATCCTGAGTTTGGAACCGGTATGAACTGACTTAGGAACTTCGCCGAAATCGAATTGATGTCGGCAGCCGGTATGTGCCCCGTGGGGAAGATCGTCGAATAAGCAGTGTTTGCCGGGAAGGTAGTTCCGTTTTCTCCGACTAAGGGGAAGGGCGAGGTCGCAGTTGAGGTCGCTAGATCTGGGAACAACCCGCCGCGTTCCGCACTCGTGAACACAGTCGAATTGCCGACGTTCCCTGTATCGGTGCTGGTGTTCGCGGTGTTTTGCGGTTGGCGGTTTCGGGTACCCTGATAGGAGAAGAAGAAGAACGTGTGGTTCTTCCATACGGGTCCACCAATTGTGCCGCCAAATTGATTCTGGTGAAAAATGTCCTTCGACGATTTGAAGTAGTTTTTCGAATTGAGAAAAGTGTCGCGATAGAAATCGAAGGCGCTTCCGTGAAAAGAATTCGTGCCAGACTTGATGACCGCGTTCAGAACCGCGCCTGAGTTCCTTCCGTACTCAGGATTTATCGTGTTCGTAACCAGATTGAACTCGCCGATTGCGTCTGGGCTTGGAATTATCAGCGGCGTGTTAAGCGGCAGATCATTTGTGTCGGTGCCATTCACCAAGTAACTGTTCTGCTGCGCCTGGCTGCCATTCGTCGCAAAGTTACTGCCGAATCGACTGGACGTCCCAACAACACCGGGAATCGTAGTCTGTAGTTGAATCCAGTTCCGTCCATTCAACGGAAGGCTGACAATAGTGTCGCCCTTAATCAAGGTTTCTAATTGCGTGTTCGTGGTTTCCACCTGCGTGGGATCAGCTTCCACGGTCACGGATTCCGACACCTCACCAACCTGCAGTTGAACGTTCTGAACGAAAACCTGATTGACGTTCAGCGAGATGTCGCTCGTCTTGAAACTCTTGAAACCGGCCTTGTTGGCCGTGATTACATATGAGCCTACTGGAAGATTGATAAGCTCATACGAGCCGCTCGAATTGCTCGTGACCTGTCGCTGAAGGTTAGTTGCGACGTTGGTTGCGGTGATCTCCACGGCCGGTACCACTGCGCCGGAAGCATCGGTTACATTTCCGCGAATTCTGCCGTATAAGTCATCGGCGAGCGCTGGTCGTACACCTGCAATTAGCATCAAAAACAAAAAGCTCCAGCAGAGAATTGAAGTCTCCGCCAGCTGAGACAACGAAATCCGCTTCTTCACGATAAACGTGTTTGACATAGGCCTCCTGTCCTGAAAACGACAATGCAGGCACTCTGCCATTGGGACGAAACGAGGAGGCGCGTCCCATATTGGGACTGTTCATAGACGTTTAGTGATGAACGTCTCAGTTGCAGGGATAAGATGCCAGCTGAAGAGCTCCAACACTGCAGTTAACAACACTGTGAATATGTTTTTTGGTATCAGCGAGTACGATTCGTACTTAATTTTGTATCTATCATTCTGCGTTCCGTATTCAAACTCCGTTATTAACTCCCTAACATTGTGTGATAGTCGGATGGCGCAAGCTAGACTTAGCGCGACGCTGTAGGACGCAGGTGGGACGAGGAGCTTAGGAGATAAGGTGGAGTAAACCGAACCAACTATGGTTTTTTCAATGCATCCACTTCTCGCTTCACCTGCACGAAACCGCGAACTAAGAAAAGGATGTACCCGAGATGGACGCACCAGGTGAGAATGTAAGCTGCGTGCAGATGCTGAAGGCTGCGAACCGTATCCATTTATCTGGCCTCCGCTCGAGCGAGTTGAATGTCGTGAACCGCTTGCGCTTCGTGTAATTCCTGACGCGCACGTTCCAGCTTGTATCGCACCCAAAACACGAGAGCGCCGTAACACAGAAACGCTGCCATATTGATGAGCAACGCAGGCACCATACTCGGATCGAGTCCTGAAGAGCCTTGCTCGCCAAAAATCACTGGCTGCGGATGCTGCGTGCGCCACCATCGAATTGACATATATACGATCGGCACATCGACGAATCCGAAGATAGCCAGCGCTGCTGCCAGCGTAGGCGCCTGACCTGCAACCGAGAGGCGCCGCAGCATCAGATAACTGACATAAATCAACCACAGCACAAACGTGCTGGTCAGGCGAGCGTCCCACGTCCACCAGATTCCCCACACCGGCTTTGCCCAGAGCATGCCCGTCATTAAACCAACCGAGCAGAAGATCACGCCAATTTCTGCTGCAGAAACCGCTACGGCATCTGCCGCCATCGCAGACGGAGTATGCCGTCGAACTAAATAGAAGATGGAGGCGACGAGGTTCACCGCGAACATAGCGAACGCGGTCGCGTAGGAAGGCACGTGGTAATAGAAGATTCGCTGAATGTTGCCCATGGTCGCTTCGGTGGGCGCGACCTGCAGCGCTTCACGAAGACCGAAAGAAAGCAGAATCGCAACGCCAATGGCGCTGAGTGTGAATGTTGCGCGTTTCATCTAGGCGCAGTTTACTCCGGCAGGCGATGGAAAGGGAGACTGGCACCGGTTCGAGGCCCGGTGGACTGAAGGAAACTAATGGACTCGGTGGACTTGGTGGCTTTTTGTAAACTGAAGCAAGGCTTTGTTCGTCCACTCGGTCCACAAAGTCCATTCGGTCCACAAGCACGCTGATTTATCCTCACTCCATGTACGCACCGTATGCGTTGCGTCCTGAGGAATCGCGGGGTCGGCGACACCCTGAGAAGCCGCATCCCTACCGCTCGGTCTTCCAGCGTGATCGCGATCGCGTAGTTCATTCCCGCGCCTTTCGCCGCCTGGAGAGCAAGACTCAGGTTTTCACCAACCGAGAGTCCGACCACTTTCGCAATCGGCTGACGCACACCATTGAAGTTGCGCAGATCGCTCGTACAGTAGCCTCGGCTCTGGGTCTGAATTCTGACCTCACGGAGACGCTCGCACTCGTCCATGACATCGGACATCCTCCCTTCGGACACGCCGGGGAAAAGGCGCTCGACCGAGAGATGCGGCGTTATGGCGATATCTTTGATCACAATCTTCATGCGCTGCGCATCGTGGAATACTTTGAACTGCGTTATCCCGAATTCCGGGGACTCAATCTGTCGTTTGAAGTGCGTGAAGGCATCATCAAGCATTCGCGGGATTGGGACGCCAGTGAATTTCCGGAGTTGGCAGACTATTTGCTTGATCAGCGGCCTCCCCTAGAGGCTCAGGTGATTGATCTTGCCGATGAACTGGCATACAACGTCGCCGACCTCGACGATGGAGTTGAATCGGGAATTCTCCCGATTGAGCTCATCCGCGAACGACTGCCGGAATTCGAGCGCCTCTGGGAAGAAGTCAATAACAGCTATCCAGACACACTTCCCAAATTGAAATTCAGCGAATGTCTGCGCCGCATTTTGGACCACATGGTCACAGACCTGATACATGCCAGCGGCCATCGCATTCGTGGCGCTCGCATCCATCGCGCCAGCGAAGCGTGGCACCATCCGGAACGACTGCTCCGATTAAGCCCGGAAGCTGATGCTGAACGGCGCGCAACCAAAGATTTCTTGCACGAACACCTGTATGGCAGCCCGATGCTTAGCGACGACCGCGAACGACTGGAGGACGTGATTTCAGACTTGTTCCAATTCTGGATGGAGAATCCGGGAGAGCTTCCTGCGAGCTATCAGGAACAGCTCGAACAGGAAAAGCCTGCGCGCGTGGTTTGCGATTACATTGCCGGCATGACTGACAATTTCATCTTGCGAGAGCACGAGACGAGAATCGGGGGACGCGACAATGCAGAACAGAACCGGCGCCGGTAGGCGGGGGGGCGGTGCTGGGCGTCCAAGCCCAGCGCTGACATTTGCCGAGAATGCAACGCGTTCCGCTTATGAAGACCCCTCATGCGCAGCCGCAAAGACGCGGTTCCCCCACCGGCTACCGCCGGCGGTTCCGTTAACCGACTGCCTTCTTCTGAAACTGCCGCAGGCCAAACATGAGCAACAGCCCATCAAAAAAGACCAGCGCAAGCAGGATGTATCCAGTGGGAATGTGCGAGAACTGTGGCACGACCGCTGCGCGCAGTCCTTCACTCGCATAGGCCAGGGGATTGATCAGCACAATCTTTTGCAGGATTGGGAATTTATCGAGGGCGCTCCAGGGGTAATACGTGCAGCCGAAGAAAATCATGGGCGTGAGCACCATGCTGAACATCAGTCCGATGTGTTGCTGGTCCATCGAGCAGCCGAGCGCGAGACCTCCCGCTGCGGAGAAGGCTGCCACCAGTATCACCATCAGCACGAATAGCGCAGGATTGATGTTGAATTCCAAACCAGGACGCAGGATGAGTTGTCCTAGGGGCAGCACGATGAGCCCAGCAATCATGGCCTGAATCAATCCCGCAAGGACTTTCTCAATGGCCACCCAGGAGATCTCGATGGGAGCCAATAGACGATCTTCGATCTCGCGCGTCCACTGGAACTCGGCGATCAGCGGCATTGCCACCGCCCAGATCCCCGTGAACACCATGCTGATGGCCATGATGCCCGGCAGGAGCAGGCTCTTGTAGGCAGGAGGCAGATATCCACTGCCGACCATCACGCGACCGAAGATAAACACAAAGAGTAACGGCTGCAGAAAAGTTTGGAAGAGCAGTTGAATCGCGTTGCGGCGTGCGACGTGTACGTCACGCGCAAGAAGCGCAATAAAGGCAGCACCGTTCATTCGCGCAGACTCCTGCCGGTGTGATGAAGAAACAAATTTTCCAGGCTCGGTTCGGAGATGTGTACGTCCGCCAGATCAATCGAGTATGAAGCGGCCGCGCTCACGATTTCCGGAATCAGCGCACCCCCTCGGCTCGCGTAAAGATCGACGGCACTATCTCCCGTCGGACGAACTTCGGTGACGCCCGGCAGAGCACCGAGTCTCTCCAGCAGCGGTGCCGGCTGTTGCGCGAAGCGCACGCGAAGTAAGAAGCCGCCTGGTATTGAAGCCTTTAAATCATGTGGCGTGCCGGAGGCGATGATTCGGCCATGATCGATGATGGCGAGCCGCTCACACAGGGCGTCAGCTTCTTCCATGTTGTGCGTGGTCAGCAGGATTGTGCGACCTTTCTGGTTGTACTCGCGAATGATTTCCCAAAGCAGGAGTCGAGTCTGCGGATCAAGGCCGACGCTCGGTTCGTCGAGAAATAGGACTTGTGGGTCGTGCATCATCGCTCGGGCAATTGAAACGCGCTGCATCATGCCACCCGAGAAGCCGCGAACCAGTTCATCGGCTCGCTCGGTCAATTTAAAACGTTCCAAAAGTTCAGCTGCACGTTGGCTTCGCTCGCGCGAGTTGAGTCCGAAATAGGCCCCGTGAAACTGCAGGATCTCGCGGGCAGTGAGCGAGAAATCAAGATTTGGCCGCTGCGCGACAACTCCGATTTGACGCTTGGCGGCGGTTTGATCACGCCAGACGTCGTATCCGCCTACCCAAGCGGTCCCGCTGGTTGGGCGAATACGCGTTGTCAGTATGCCGACTGTCGTCGATTTTCCAGCACCGTTTGGACCGAGGAGGCCGAAAATTTCTCCCTGAGCAACATCAAGATCGATGCCGTCGAGCGCAGTGATCTGTGGCTTGGCGTCCTTACCGCGCTTCGGCGATGACGCGGGGGCACGTCCTGCAGCAGTGGGCGGCGCTGAGTGATACACCTTTCTTAATTCGCGTGTTCGAATCGCTGCGTCCATAACGGGAATCCGGCGAGGATGACAGATGGTTTGTGCAGTCTAACAGAACAGAAGGCGGTAGCCGGAGGGCAGCCGCACATTTGCGGCTGCGCGACTCGAGTCAGGTGCTGCTCTTGCCGACCACGTGGCACTCACTTGCCCGAACCGAATTGACCGTCTTTGGGCTGGTTTTCGAACCGCCCGCCGCCTACGCGCGGCGGTTCTGTTAAAACGTCGTGCTCACGGTGAAGCGGAAGGTTTTCTTCGGCTCCCGCAATGCGTAAGGACTGGCATACGTGATCAGCGCCTGCTGATAGGTGAAGTCGCCAGCCGCTCCCGGCGGGAACATGCTGCGAGTAACCAATGACTGATTGTTCACGATCGTATCGAGGCGTAGGGGATTGTAGGCATAGTAGATGCGGAATGGCGCATTCACGATCGGCAAGAGCACCTGGAGTTCGAGGCCTGTAGACATTCGCGGAGTGTAATTTGTTCCCGGAATGGGCTTCAGTTCTCCCGAAAAATGAGCGGTCTGTGTACCCGTACAGTTGAAATTCACGTCGAAGCTCGGACATCCAAAAGGAAGATTATTCAGATTTGCGAGATTCTCGGGGGTAAGATTCAGCTGGCTTGGAAGCGCAATAAAGTTCACGCCGGTATCGTTGAACGCCGCCAGGGTAACGTGACTCACGATAGGAATGCGGTACTCAAGGTTGGTGAAGATGCTGGTGTCACCTCCGGCATAGATGATCGTCTGTGCCGGAATTGGAATCTGTACCGCGCCTCGACGCGGATTGGTCGGATCGACCGGAACCAGGCTGCCATCCGGATTCTGCAGCGGCACATTCACGCGATTAGTGATGAACACGTATGGAGTAACGGTGCGAATGTCGAAGCCGCGAACATCGTTCTCGCCGCCGATATAGGAGCGTTCATACGGAGGCGCAACTTTCCCGTTGTATCCGGTGATGAACGAGCCTTGCACGCGGAATCCGAGCGCGTTCCGCCGCTTGTTCATTGGAAACCAATGCTTGTATTCGACAATTGGGCGGATCGTGTTCACGTTTCCGCCTATGCCGGAGAACTCGCCGGCTAGAAACAGGCTAGTACCGCTGTGCGGCTGGAATTGGCTATCGATGCTGCTAAAGGTGAAGCTGGGCGTGATCTTGCTGGTGCGGATGCCGCGCAAAGAGTTCGGCCCGCTGACACCATCGAAGTTGATGGCCTCAAAGTACTGTTGCGATGCCGGGCTGAACGTCTGGATGCTCGATAGCTGATAGGAGTACGAAAGGCCAACGCGCTTCAGCGATCGCCGGATTGGATAACTGGAGGAAACTGTGAATCCGGTCTGCGACTGGCTGAAGTTCTGCAATGTATTCAGCACGTCGGTGGGCAAATTCAGATTTGTGCCGGTGAGAATCGAGTAGTTCTTGGCGGCGTTGAAATCATATCGGCTGGTGTAAACCGTGAATCCGAGCTGCAGTGGGCGATCAAAAGCATACGGCTCCGTAAACCCGAACAGGATACTGCGCTGCAGGTTGCCGAGATTGGCCGACATCGTGAGCGTCTCGCCAAGGCCAAGAAAGTTGTTCGTCTCGTAATTGATGCCGATGAATGATCCGGCCAGCCCGCTCACACCGCCCTGAAGGCCGATGCTGTTCTTGCCCTTTTCCTTCACCTTCAAGGTGAGATCGACCGTGCCATCTTGAACGTTCTGCTTTACGTCGGAATCCTGTTCTACCTTCAGCGGCTCGAAGTAGTTGAGCTGGTTAAGGCGCAGGAGGCTGTATTCCCACAGGCGGCTGTTGTAAACCTGTCCTTCTTCCAGCGCCAGCTCACGGCGGATTACCTTGTCGCGCGTAGTGGTGTTGCCCGTAAATTCAATTCTGCGCACGGAAAACTGCTTGCCTTCGTCGAGATCGATGGTCAGTGAGACCGCTTTCTTCTCTTCATCGATGTCGGTATTAGGCACAGCGCTGAAATTGATGTACCCCAGTTCGCCATACGCTTTCCGCAGATTCTCAAGCCCTTTTGCAATGGACTCGCGATTGAAAGTATCGCCATCCTTAATGGGAAATTGAGCACGCAGCGCCTTGGTATTTGTTATCGCCTTACCGCCGGTAAAGGTGATGGTTCCCAGCTTGTATTTGTCACCTTCCTGAATGGGAACAGTGATGTCCACTACCTTGCCGCCATGGCGAGCGATATAAGGAAAGCCCGGCTTAGTGTCACGGATTTTGGTCTTTGGATCGTCCACCAGCACCTTGAAGTAGCCTTTGGTCTGGTAAAAGAAGCGGACGCGCTCAGCGTCCTCATCCAGCTTGGTAGCGTCAAAAGTTCGGGCAAATAGATTCTCGAAAATCAGCGAGTGTGGGATACCAATCGGCTTCGTATTCTTCATCGCCGAGCGCAATTGCCTGCTCGAGATCCTGTTATTGCCGTCAAATTTGATTCTGCCGACCTTGACCTTCGGTCCTTCTTTCACGATGAAATCAATGCTCACCGCGGCGGGGGGAAGCTTATGGACTTCAGTGCGGATGGTGGCAAACTGACGTCCGTGCTCGGCGAGGAGGTCCTTGAGGATGACTTCAGCGTGTTTGACCTTGGTCGGATCGTACTGACTCTCCTGAGAGAGCCCGACCTTCTCTTTCTTGAAGCGGTCGAGAACATCGCTGTTCGTTACCGAATTCAGCCCGATGTACTTAATCTCTCGAATTGTCGGCTTCTCGGTGACGTAGACGTGGATAATCACACCCTTCTGGGTGTCTTCACGTTCGAAGCGGATGTCGTCAAAATACCCGGTGTTCCAAAGCGAGTTGAAGTCGCGCTCCAGCGACTGGGCATCGTACACGTCGCCAGGTCTGGTAAACATGCGTGCACGTACGGTGTCAGCCGGAATGCGCCGCTGGCCGTGAATCTGGATGTCGGAAACGAGCGTTTGCTGGGCACTGAGAGTCGTGCAGCAGAGCAGAAGCGCGAACAAAACCAGCGAACCGAGGCTGCGGATCAGGCTTAATCGGCGGAAGCCGACGAGCCCGTCCACGGTGTTCAGGCAAATAAAAATAGGAAGCCCCTCTACCACAAGTATGAATTCGTGGAGGAATTCACAATTATATGAGACCGCGTAGATACCATCAAAGCAATCCGACCACAGTCGCGGTAAAAAGTTGTGAAGTCTAAGGTTATTGCCGGGGGATGAATGTAGTTATGGCAACTGCGGAATTGGATAAATTCCAGCTCGCCGTGCGTCAGAGATCCCGATTTTCGTAATTTGCGAAGGCTGGAATCGCGTGAGACCACGATCGGCGCTGTCGACTGCTTTGTCGAAGATCACACGCCCGGTTAGCGCAACGTCGATGTAGATGTATTTGTCGGAGTTCTCTGCGGCTTTCACTCCGATATAAGCGTGTCCGGGAACGAGAACAATCACCGGCTCCATGGCCAAGTTCTCGAACGCCGATGCGAAGAGCACAGCCGCGTCGATGCAGTTGGCGGAGCTGGCGATGATGCTCTCGCGTGGAGTGCGAATGCGTTCGCTCACATCCGGATTTGCGCCGAAGGTTAGCGAACTCTTCACGTACGACAGCTTCTGCTTCTGCAGGGCGTTGTAAATGGCGCGCGCTTCCAGTCGAGTTTCGCGCTCCTGGCCGACAGGGTCTTTCCATTCTTCGTAACCGGGCAAACGACGTCCGGGCATCAGCTCTTTGGCATGACTCAGCACGCGCTCCACTCGGGGATCGTGCGGCGTGACCCATGAGGCAATAAATTGCGCGTACTTGAATCCCTGTCCCCAGAACATGTCTTCGACTGCGCGGAGGCGGACTGGAACCGTGCTGCTGTACACGCCCTTACCGTATCCATCGCTAATCTGAATCTGCGCCGTCGCGGGAACGATCTCGCGATTGCGGTACAGTCGCGGAAGAAATGACGGAGCGAAAACAAATGTCCGTACTGCTCCAGCCGGGACCCGCACCATCTGAACTTCCTGATCACTCCAACCTACGACCTTCACAGCAATGCGATAGCGCTGATCTGTATCAGTGGAGTTCGAAACGTCAACGGAAACGACGCCCCACTTGCGCTGCTCAGGGCTTTGCAGTGAGGCATAGTTCGCGAATGCCGGGAAGACGTCGCCGTTGATGCCGGGCTCGATTTTGAACGTCGGCTCCGGATTGCGGAGAGTGCGCACTGGGCGCGTGATGTCCGGCTTATCGAAATCGCCACCGGCGACTGCTGAGCTCGAAAGGAGCAGCCCAAGAGCGACGACCCAAGCGAGATGAATTTTGGCGCGGAACTTCATCTGTTTTGAGGGTACGCGGCTGAAAACAAAGCACAATCCACAGGAAGCCTTAGTAGGGTAAGTAGCGAGCTAAGGTGCATCTAAGAGCGGGGGCTAGCACGAAGGTCACGGGAAGCCGCCGCGTGCTTGATCCTAGCGTTCGTGGTCGTCGTATTCGCGGTTGTGAGGCTGTAAACTTCTATCCAGATCATGAAGTTTCCGATCTATCTCGACAACCACGCGACCACACAGGTCGATCCGCGTGTCCTCGACGCGATGCTCCCGTTTTTCTCTCAGAAGTTTGGCAACGCGGCAAGCCGCAGCCACCAGTTTGGGTGGGAAGCAGAGCAGGCAGTTGAGACTGCCCGTGAGCAGATCGCAAAGCTGATTGGCGCCAGTGCCAAGGAGATCATCTTCACCTCGGGAGCGACCGAGAGCGACAACCTCGCAATTAAGGGTACAGCGGATGCCTGTAGAGATAAAGGCGATCACATCATTACTGTCACCACCGAGCATAAGGCGGTGCTCGATAGCTGCAAGCGCCTGGAGAAGGAAGGGTACCGTGTCACTTACTTGCCCGTTGGAAACGATGGTCTTCTCAGGATTGAAGATCTAACGGCCGCATTCAGCCATACCACCATTCTTGTCACTGTCATGTACGCCAACAATGAAGTTGGCGTACTTCAGCCTATCCAGGAGATTGGCAAGCTTTGCCACGAACGAGGCGTGTTCTTTCACTGCGACGCCGTCCAGGCAATCGGGAAAATTCCAGTGAACGTGAACCACGACGGCATCGATATCATGTCAATCACCGCGCACAAGCTTTATGGGCCAAAAGGAGTTGGTGCGCTGTACGTCCGAGGCAAGAGCCCGCACGTGCAGGTTGCAGCGCAAATCGACGGCGGAGGCCACGAGCATGGCATGCGCTCCGGAACACTGAATGTGCCTGGCATTGTGGGGCTGGGGAAAGCCAGCGAGCTGGCAATGCAGGAAATGCCGCACGAATCGCGCCGCATCGCCGCCCTGCGCGACAAGTTAAGGCACCAGCTCGAACAGAATCTCGATGATGTTCACGTCAACGGCAGCATTGAACATCGGCTACCCGGGAACTTGAACATTCGATTTGGCGGAGTCGATAGCGAGTCGCTGCTGATGGGCATCAACGATATTGCGGTTTCTACCGGAGCAGCATGCACCGCAGCAAAGATCGAGCCTTCCTACGTGCTCAAGGCTATGGGCCTCACTGACGAGCAAGCAAACAGCACGCTGCGGTTTGGGATCGGCCGTTTCAATACCGAAACCGAGATCGATTACGTAGCGGAACGCTTGATCGATACGGTGAAAAAGCTGCGCGAACTCTCGTCAGCGTCCTTTCGCATCGAACAGGGAGTGGGGCGCTGACGAAGCAACGTCAGCTTCGTGTCGAAGAGTCGGCTTTTCCCAGCCGAAACTAATCTACGCTGATTCCCTTCGCAGAATATCAACGGTCGAAAATCTGCACCTGGGCCGCTACGGCAAGAATCTATAATTATGAAGAGGCAAGTGGACCGGACGGTCGCCCTGGTTCGACCAGGGAGGAAAGTCCGAACTCCGCAGAGCAGTGTGCCGGATAACGTCCGGGATTCCGGGTTCAAAGCCGGAAGACGGCCAGTGCCACAGAAAACAAACCGCCCGCCTTCAGGCGGGTAAGGGTGAAAAGGTGCGGTAAGAGCGCACCGCCTGAGCAGCAATGTTCAGGGCACGGTAAACCCCACACGGAGCAAGACCAAATAGGAAGGGAGTCCCGGCTTGCCGGGACACGCACCTGCTCGGCGCGTCAGAACCTTCGGGTAGGTCGCATGAGCGCGTCAGCAATGGCGCGCCAAGAGGAATGATCGTCATCCGCCCTCAGGCGGACACAGAATTCGGCTTACAGGTCTGCTTGCCCTCAACTTTTTGCCTGTCCACCCAAAAACAGGTCGACAGAAAACATGAGCCGCATGGATGCTTGCACAGCACCCATGCGGCTGAGTTGGAGGTTCCGCTGTTCAGATCGCGCTTATTGTGAACATGAACCAAGAGAAAACGTCTGAATTTGCGAGTACGGCTTTCCGTCGCTTCCGGCCGGCCCAAATCGCACTGTTCCATCCATTGTGAAACTGCCATCCGGTCCAGTCCATACTGAATGGTACGGCACGTCGTAGCTCGCCGCGACCGCATTAAAGTTCTGGCTCGCCTCAAGGTTCAGCCGATACGGAGCAGCTCCCCATTCGGGGTGCGATCCATTGTTGTGGAACAGAACGTGGACGGTCACGTTGTTGCCGTTTACCTGA
>CAYZHX010000064.1:8603-22308 GCA_964476905.1 uncultured Terriglobales bacterium | reverse complement strand
GACGGCGAAACTCCGCGGCCATGGCATTCATGTTCTTCGTGTCTTCCGGACGGCCGGGGATCATGCCTCCATCCACGGGATATTCCCAATCGACATCAATGCCGTCGAAGACTCCAGGAGCGTGAATGCCCGGAGCGAAGCTACCCTTGATATAGATATCCACGCAGGAGCGAACGAAGTCGCGCACGTTCGCCGGCTGCGCCGCATCGGAAAATCCGTCGGAATTCGCCCATCCTCCGAGCGAAATCAGGATTTTCAATTTAGGAAATTTCTTCTTGAGCTCCTGAAGCTGGTGAAACGTGCCGTGTAGCTGATTTGGGTCGGAGGAGTCGGCCGTTCCATTCACACTTTGATCCGCGGGAAACAGCTTTTTCAGCTCAACGTCAGGATTAGGAACTTCGCATCGCTTCTTGGCGACCTTGCCGAAGGCATAGTCGAGCTGAGTGAGAATTCCTGCAGCGCCATTCTCGGCTAGCTGTTTGAGCGGGTAATCGCCAGAAACGGCGTGGCGCTCGGCATAATAGCCGACAACCTGGAATCGCGAGGTTTGTGCGCAGGTGGATAGAGGGAACAGCAGAGCGCAGACTGTGAGCCGGAACACGCGTGACAGCATTTTCATATTGGTACCCGCATCGAGCAGTAGGCGCAAGCTTCACTGGTTCGCTGTGTGTAGCGAACTTCTGCTCGATGTCGTGCTCGCCTTACAGTGAAAATACCTGAAGATAATCGTCTGCGAGGATCGCAATTCTGCTGCCTTTAGGAGAGAGGGCAAAGTCAAAGCGGTTTTTCGGGGTATGTGGCACGCGGATTTCCGCAATTCTTGATACGTCCTGGCTCTTGAAGACCACAATTCTTAAGTTTGAAAGATGCGGTGAAATATCAAAAAATGAGCTTCCACCGCTGAATTTCTTTATGGCTGCCGCGAAGATCGCGCCATCCGCGGATCGGCGGATCTCGGCGTCGACAAAATCGTGCTTTCCGAAATGCTCCTCTTTAACCACTCCTTCTCCCACATGAATTACTCGGAAGTGGGAATAATCCCCAGCTAGAACGATCGTGTCGGCGGTTACGATCGCGGGAAACTCCAGGTTGCCATGCCAGCTATAGACAACATTACGCTGTCCGCACACCTTGCCAACCGCAATCTCCTGTGTTTCAACAGCAGAAGCGGTGTCCGGAAGTAGGCGGGCTCCCTGGTCGTTTAGGAGGCTATTTGGTATTTCCCAAGTTCCCGCAAGCTTGCAACTCGAAATCTTCTCCAGTGAGTTTGCATTCCACAGATCAGCGAGGGTGGCTGCTCCCTCATTTTTAACTGTGAGAATCGTTTGGCGGTCACCCGACGGCAGAATGGCAACTTTTCGCTGGGCGCCATTTGAGAGCGTCACATTTTTTTCCAATTTCAACTCCGCTGAAACCAGGCCCAAACGTCCGTTTGCGAAGACTACAAATTTGTCAGATCCGCCAGCAAACAAGCCTCGGCTAGAGGTCGTTTGGGTGGGGAACGCACCCTCGGCGATTTGCTGGCCGCGGTTGTCCAGCATCAGCACTCTTAACGAGTAGGCAGGTTCTTGCCTCGTCGTCAATGCCGTTCGGTCGCGTGACACATAAGCAGCGGCAAGATGGTCTTCGTCACTGAACGTGAGTAGTGGCGTAGGTTCAAGGACAATAGGTGCTTCCCGGAGAGCTGATACTGGTAAACGGCGCTCGAATATCAACTTTCCGGATACTTGGCTACGTTCCTGGGCGGCCACTAACGATTGCAGGCAAAAAAGCGCAAACAGCGTGTATGCAACGCGCATGACCGATTGAAGGTCACACTCCCATTGAAATTTCCAGCAAAACATCACCAAGAAATTCATGAAAAGGCCTACGCATCCCATCGTCAGGAACATGCAGCGAGATACTTCGTCCTTTATGAGGGTTGCTTGCGCCTCCTTCCAACGTCTTCCGAATCTACCTTCTCGTCATCATTCGTGAGATCCCGATCGCCCGCCAGATCGAGCGAGAAGAAGGAATCAGGCGGAACATCGTCGAATTGGAGCGAGATGTGAGGAGCGTTGGCGAATTCCGCTCTGCGATGAAAAGCAACTGCCGCCAATGCAGCCACGACAACGAGCACAATGACGTACGGAACCAGGCGATTCAATGTCCAGGCTTCGATCGCGCCCAGCGCATTCATTCCGAAAAAGATGATCGATCCGTACAGGGCCAGCGTGACTTTCAGGTTCGCCTTTCCCGGCAAGTATGAACAGGCGAACGGGATTTTGCGAAAGCCGTTGAGCGATCGCTCAACCATGAAGACTCCGATCAGCATCAACACGAGAATGTGTTCGAGTGCAGGCCGGCCGGACCACATGCCGGCAAACAGAACGGCACAGGCGATCCAAATCGGGAAGGCAGCAATCAAATATAACGAGCTACGAACCGCATTCAGATACTCCGATGGCCGATGGACGAGGGTGGTACGGAAGACCCAGTTCGCCCGCAGAGTGTGTGGAAGAACAAAGGACGCGCGTACGGAGAGAATTGCGAAAAATAGCAGGAAGAGGCTGGCCGTGATGAACGCATGTATCGGCAATATGTCGGGTACGTTGTTCTCGCGAAACGTGTTGAAGTACGCGAGCGCTATGGCAACTCCGATACCAAAATAGAACGCAATCAACAGGCGATGCTGTCTACTGCGCGCCAGCGTGCGCGCCGTAAAGAGCACGAGTGCGCGTTGGAGCGGTTTCCTGAATGTCTTCCGTTGCAACCAGCGCAGAAGGTTCCCTGTGCCGCGGCTCCGTTCTGCTGGGAGAATATCAGGCTGCTCGACAATGCGGCGCATGGTCCGCGCATAGCTTAGAGCGTATGCCAGTGCAGCGCCGAGCACGGAGGCCAGCAGTGCCCACAGTGCACGGAGTGCTAGCCAATTGAATGCGCGTCCGGGCGCAGATCCGTTCAGTTTGTGAAAGAACCCGAAGAACCAGTATGAGGGCGTCCACAGCAGCCATTGACTCGGTCGAGAAGCAAACAGCTCCCTCGGCGTGGCTAGCGGCGGCTTCAAGAAATAGATCGCCAGCACGACGAAGAAGACAGTGACCTGCAGCAATCCTGAGACCCGGAAGAACAGGCGCTGAGGAAGTACCTGGCTGAGAATTCCCTGAATGATGAGAACGGCGCAGGCAATAAAGATTCCCGCTGCGAGCATGGTGAGCCAGTAGGCAAAAAATGTGCGCAGCAGAGTGAAGAATCCACCGCCGCTCGGAAGCAGGACAAATGGATAGCAGAAGCTGGTGAAGATGTTTGCCAGCAGCACTGCCGCGCTTGTCGCGCTGCCAATGGCTGCAAGTTTTGCCAGGAGGATCGTGCGGCTGCGTACTGGCAGAACTCCAAGCGCAATGCAGTCGCGCCGATCAGGAATCAAGGTGTCCCACGAAAGCACCATCAAAAATGCCGTGACTACGATCGTCGTGGCGACTAGGAACTCTTCATCGTGCCAGGCGTTCACGATGAGCGCTGCATGCGATTGCGTCGATGTTCCGTACCGAGGGACGAGAAGAATCGTGAGAACGAAGTTAAAAGCTCCAAGCAGCGCCGCAAATTGGATTAGCAGGTTTTGCGATTCGGCGCCGCTGGACAGCAGCTCGAAATCGAGAATGCGGCTGAGAAATGCGTGGAACAGAATCTTGATTTGCTTCGCCTCGCTCGGCACGCTATGCCTCCATGAGTTCGACGATCTCTCGCGTCACCTCGCTGGGATCCTGCTCCACCGCGAGTTGCGCAAAGATCTTTTCCAGCGACGGTAGCGACATCAGCGTCCGCAGCTTCTCGATCGAATCGTTCGCGACCAGGTGCCCTTTGTGCAGGATGATCACGTGCGAGCAGACGCGCTCGACGGTTTCGAGTTCGTGCGAGCTGAAGAGCACGACTTTTCCGCGTGCCGCGAGCTGGCGAATCAGATTTTTCAAGATCATCGCCGAGTTCACGTCGAGTCCCGAAAAGGGCTCGTCGAGAAGTATGAGATCGGGATTGTGGAGAAGGGCAGAGGCCAGCAGAATTTTCTGCCGCATGCCTTTGGAATACGACGAGATTGCGACGTGGCGGTCGTCTTCGAGCGAGAATAGCCGCAGAAATCCATTCAGCCGCGCTTCCAGCTGCTGGTCAGGAATTCCGCGCAGCTCGCCCACCATGCGGATGTACTCTTCGCCCGTGAGATGCGGATACAGTTGCGGCTCTTCCGGGACGTATCCGAACGATTGTCGGTACTTTATGCGATCGCGGCTGATCGGCTCACCACGAAAAAGAATCTGTCCTTCGCTCGGCTCGATCAGGCCGGCGATCATCTTCAGCGTTGTGGATTTGCCGGATCCGTTTGGCCCGAGATAGCCAGTCACTTCGCCGGCGGGAGCTATGAAGCTGACGTCAGAGACGGCGGGAATCGCCGAGTAGACTTTCGTGACGTGCCGCAGCTCGAGCATAGGGTCGCAACTCTCTAGTGCGGATGGTTAGCTGCGAAAACTGCGGCCAGTGCGGCCGCGACCTGCAGCCCTCCAATGACCATCCCGATCGCCCACTTCCAAACAGCGCGGCGGAGAATCCACTGCCGTGCGAACGACTTGATGATGTCGAAAATCAGATTGAGCTTGCTGGCGCCTCGGGCCGCCTCCTCATCGAAGATCCATAGAAGCTCTTTGGAGTATTCGGAGCGAAACTCCTCGGGATGCAAGTCGAGAAAGAGCAGGTACAGTGGCCGCATTAGGTCGCCCTCCCTTGCTTGGGCACCAATGAATGTGCTCGCGCTTCGCGCAGCACGCGTTCCAGCCGCGCGACATCTGCCTCGAGTACGCCGCGCCCGAATCGGGTGAGCCGGTAGTACTTCCTCCGTGGATCCTGATTCGATCCGCGCGACGACACCGTCTCGATCAGTCCCTGTTCCGTTAACTTCTGCAGGTTGTCATAAAGCGTGCCAGGACCGAGTCTATAGCGTCCTTCCGACTGGCGAGCCACGTCCTGCATAATTCCGTATCCATGCCGGTCTTCGCCTGCCAGCGCGAGCAGGATGTGCAGGCTAGCGGGCGAGAGAGGCAGATGCGGAGTGTAGTCGTCGGACATAGACGCTCGGATAACGTTATATCGGACTCCGAGTCATCATGTCAAATCGGAGGAAAGGCGAACGCGCAGGTCACGAAGGCAACACCGGGGAGGTCACGGGGAATTTCTTTGTGACCTCTTTTGTAGGCTTAGTGACCTTCGTGTTCGCCTTTCGCAGTCAGACGAACGAGTAAGGCGGCCACGGACCTGTGCACTGGATTTCGCGGCGGTCGGCCCAGCGGGTGGCGTATTTCTTGAGGGCCTTGTCCCATTTTGGGCGGTCTTTTTTCCGAACGAGGAACGTGGCCTGCCATTCGAGATTTGGCTGGCTGGAGCTGACCTTGCCGGTAGGAGCTGAGTCAGCGGCTATGGCCTGCAGTTCACGCACAAAATCGGCGACTTCGGGGTCGAGTTCGGTGCGTCTTTTTGCCGGGGTCATGGCCGACTTGGCGCGCAGGTAGTCGCGACCGGAGCTTGCTTTGATTTCCGACGGCGGTGGTGCGGCAGTCAGAAACAGCTTCACTCCCCATTCCTCTGCCCCATCGATGCGATCGAGCTTTTGCGTGAGTTGGTCTTTCTCTTCGCTGATGTGATCACGAAGTGATTTCTCGCTGTTAAATACAGTTCCAAATCGGGCAGGAAGCAGAGTAACCGCTTCGGAGATCTGAGCGACCGTTCTCTGGTGCCGGACACTAACCGCCGAAAGCCACTCCAGATTTTCCATATTGGCAGTGAGTCGGTCGCCAAACTCGGTAGAGGAGACTGGGCTGTACCAGGCAGTGAGGCCGGCCGCTTCGAGGTGCTCCAAAGGGGAGTTGCCATCGATCGAAGTCGGCACTTTCAGCTTCGGGGCTTTGGCGCTGATGCCGTAGAGATATAGGAGTTGATCGCGGGACATTATTTGTATAAAGACATTATTCGTATAAAAAAGAAGACCCGAGAACGGCGAACACGAAGGTCACGAAGGCAACACCAGAGTTCACGAAAACTTTCTTCGTGACCTTGGGGTAGCCTTCGGGTTGGCCGTTCCTCGTATTTCCCATAATCGCTTCGTTAAACGATCGAGTCCATCTTCGCCCGAGATCTGATCAGAGAAATCAGGCACTCCGAAATATTTCCTGTCAAGACTCAGGCCTGACAATGTTGCCAACTGCCATTCCCGCGCCAGACGGCAGCGTGGGCACTTCCCATTCTGGTCCGGCAGCAAGCGATTCACAAAGATTGCTGCCGGTTCAAGCCCGAGATCATCAAGGCTCGCAAGCAAGCGTCCCGTCTGGCGATCTGGCAGCGGCTCGGCAAGCATGACGACAAACACGCTTGCCCGCTTGCGATCCTTCAATAACTGAGCCAACTCTCTTGCGCGCTGTGAGATCGACGCGACCTCGACCGCCAATTCCTGTGCCAGCGGCAGTCTACGGTGCGCCGAAAGGCTTTTCAACAGCAGGCGCGTCCAGACCACGAGTCGCTCGGGCGTGCGCAGCAGCTCGAGCGCATGTCCGGTCGGCGCCATGTCGACTACGAGTGCAAGATTGTGCGCCTCGATGAAATCGAGCAGCTTGAAGACGGCGAAGATCTCGTCGACTCCTGGCGGCACGATGTCAAGCAGCGCAGAAAGCATCTCGTGCTCGAACGAAAGTTCGACATGCAATCCGCCTTGCTGAACCTGAAGCGATTGTGCGATCACCTGCTTCACTTTGCGGCTCCAGGCTACATACTCGGCCGTGGAATCTACTTCGACCGCCTGAAACTGCTTGTCGTGTAGTACCGGTTTGGGAACTGGGCCGACGTTTTGCTCGAAGAGATCGTCTAGCGACGGTGCTGGATCAGTGGAGCAGATGAGGACGTTTGTTCGCGGATGTCGCTGGCGGTGCGTGTAGGCCAGACCGCCGGAGATGGTTGTCTTGCCGACCCCGCCTTTGCCGAGGGTGAGGGTGAGTTGAGTTTTGGAGTCGGGCCAATCCGTGGGATGGAGAGTCACTTCACCAGCTTTCTTGGGTCGAACTGATTTCAGCCTCAGAGCTGCAAGCCCCCGCCTGCCGGCGGCGGTTCCGTTTTCTCCGCGGCTACCGCGGGCGGTTCCGTACACTTGCTCGCCGAAGGCTCGCAGGTTTTCGATGCCGATCAGCGGCGCGCCAGGATCTTCTCCCACGCGAAGTTCCGCATTTGGGAATCGGTGCGCTACGAACTTGCTTGCTGCTTCGTACAGACGAAATCGATCGTGGCACCGCTTGCAGATGCTGTTGCGTGTTACTGCGCGATTGATAACTACTTCGGCTATCTCCGCTTCCGAGTCTTCCTCCAGCATGCGGGCAGTTCGTGACGCTTCTTCCAGCGAGAAGCGTTCAGTGCTCGTCACCATTACGAGCTTCGCCTGTTCGCTCGATAGGGAGCGCCGAAGGGAAGAAAGGACGGCGTCCCACTGGTCGAGTACTTGTGGTCGCCTTGCGGCTGCACTGCCGCCGAAGTGTTCGGCCAGCACCTGATCGCGGCGTCCGGAGAGCTCGAGGAAATCGAGAAATCGGGCGAGCTGATTGGGAATGCGGAAGAGTTGAAGTGTGTGTCCGATGGGAGCGGTATCGACGACGATCTCATCAAACTTTGCGCTCTCCAGCAAGTCGGAGATCGTGAGCAAGGCGCTGACTTCTGCCAGGCCGGGGAGCGCAGTTTCCAGAAATGACTCGATCTCCTTTCGGGACAGGAAGGTTCCCTGTTCCATTAGTTGTGTGATGGCACCGCGATAGTCGTCGAGGAACTCCTGGAACCGAGTACCGGCATCAACTTGCCAGACGGACAGCTTCCCTCGGGAACCTGTGCGGATCGCGTGTGGCCCAGGTTTGAGCTTCACGTCGAGCACATCGGCGAGGGAATGAGCCGGGTCGGTTGAAATCAGAACTATGCTGCTGCCTGCTCTGGAGCTCGAATGAAGAGCGTAGGCGGTGCTCACCGTCGTCTTTCCGACACCGCCTTTACCGAGAAAGAAGGTTAGTTTGGGCTCGCGTTTGGGCATACGGAGGAGCGAACACGAAGGTCACGAAGGCACAGAGAAGGTCACGAGTCTGGCATTAGTGATCCTACATAAGGACCTGCCAGAAAAAAGGGGCACCCACAGCGAGGACCGGAGTTCTGGAATTCCCTGATCCATTCCCTGCTAATTCCCTGGCCGATTGCAAATCGCCCGTGTTCATGCGGGTCTGGCAACAAAATTTCTTGCTGCGGGAAAATTTTCCCTGCAAAATTCCCTGCGCAGGGAATTTGCGATGAATCGCGCCGGGCCACGAAAGCAGCTGGAATTTGATGCCACTGCGAAACTCACAAAACCCAACCCTCTTTAGTAACCCGGGTTCGCCAACGAGCTACTGTTCTCGTTGCATCGAGAGCCTCAGAAATGCGACACTGTACAAGTCTAAGCGCCTAAAAACGCCAGCAACCTGGCGACTTTTGGGTGGCTGGGACATCGAATAGATGTCGGCTTCAACATCCCCGTAGGTCGGGCGCGAACCAGCGTAGTGGACCTACTGGAGCCGGCGGATTGCTTTCAACATCCCCGTTTCGAGCAGCCGAACCGAGCAAATGCCAGCCGGTTGTGTCGAGACTGAAGGCGGAAAATAGACGTGACGACTGCAACTGCACAGGCTTCCTGTTCGCTTGAGAACTACCTAGTCCTCCCCGATTACACGATGGACGAACGCATTGCCGCCGCCCGGCGCGAGCTGGGACGCGATTGCGTGATCTTAGGCCATCATTATCAACGAGATGAAGTGATCCGCTTCGCCGACTATACGGGCGATTCCTACAAGCTTTCCAAGATTTCGGCGCAGGCGGATGGGCGGTTCATCGTCTTCTGCGGCGTGCATTTCATGGCGGAGAGCGCCGATATTCTGGCGCGGCGCGAGCAGCAGGTGATCCTACCCGATCTGAATGCCGGCTGCTCGATGGCGGACATGGCTGAAATTGGCCAGGTGGAAGATTGCTGGGAGCAGCTCGAACGGCTTGGAGGCCTCGAAAACGGGCTCATTCCACTCACATACATGAACTCCACTGCCGCGATCAAAGCCTTTGTCGGCGAGCGCGGTGGGCTGGTGTGCACGTCTTCGAACGCCGGAAATGCTTTTCGCTGGGCCTACAAAAAAGCTCCGAAAGTCCTCTTTTTACCCGATCAGCATTTGGGTCGAAACACAGCTTACGCGATGGGAATTCCGCTTTCTGACATGGTGGTTTGGGATCCGTACATGCTCAATGGCGGAGTCACCCCGGAGCGGCTGCGATCCGCTAAAGTGATCCTCTGGAAAGGGCATTGCTCTGTTCACCAGCGTTTCCTGCCAGAGCATGTGGACAAGGCTCGAGCCAAATATCCGGGAATTCAGGTGATTGTCCACCCGGAGTGCCGATGGGAAGTCTGCCAGAAAGCCGACCAACTCGGTTCAACCGAGCGTCTGATCAAGATCATCGAAGAGGCACCGAGCGGCACAATGTTCGCTGTCGGAACTGAAATTCACCTCGTTAACCGCATGGGGAAGCGTTTCGCCGAGCAGGGAAAAAAGGTGATTACGCTCGACGATTCCGGCTGCCTCTGCACCACAATGTTCCGTATTTCTCCGCAACACCTGGCTTGGGCTCTCGAGAATCTCGTCGAAGGCAACGTGGTCAATCGCATTCGAGTTGCCGACGACGTGAAGTATTGGGCCAAGGTCGCGTTGGATCGGATGCTGGAGATTGGAACCTAATCAATCGGCAGCTTCGCAATCAATTAAAGCAATCAATTAAAATAGTTCTCGACATCATGGCGCAAAAGAACTTCACGCTTCAAGAAGCGCAGGTGCTGCTTCCCGTGCTCAAGTCGCTGCTGAAGCAAGCGATCGATGGCAAGAAGCTCATCGAGACCATCGACGCCGAGTTTCAGGAACTCGCGCAGCGCATATTTCTCTCAGGCGGTTTGCTGGTGGAAATCGGGAAGGTCGCAATGCGCCGGGCCGAGCGCGAAAAGACCGCGCAGCGCATCAAGGACGTACTTGCCGAAATCGACGCTACCGGCGTTCAAGTGAAAGATCTCGATATGGGCCTCCTGGATTTCCCCTGCGTGGTCGATGGCAAAACCATTCTTCTCTGCTGGAAGATGGGCGAAGAGAAAATCACGCACTGGCACGACCTCGAAGAAGGCTACGCCGGCCGTAAGCCTATCGATGAGACCATCACGAAAATCAAGAAGAAGCCTAACTAGATTGGTCCACACCAACTTCGGGAATGCTGGTCGCGGACGATACAATTCCCGGTAGCCCAATTTCCTGGTTTCCAGATCAGACTGTTCGGTGAAGATTCCTTCCATCAAATCCTCAGTAACCCTCATTCTTGTCTGCGTATCTGCAGCTCTGTTGTTTTCAGCTTGCGGACACGGCGCCGGCAAGGAGGATGAACTCCTCTACGTCACCGCAGCACCACAGGCTGCGCTGCGAGATCGCGTGGCGCCCGTATATTCCAAAACGGGAATGGTTAAGAACGGCGATAAGGTCGTCGTCCTTGAGCATGGCAAACGTTGGGAACGGGTACGCAATGACAAAGGCGAGGAAGGCTGGCTGCAGGATCGATATCTGGTGGGAGAAGACGTGTTCCGTGGTTTTCAGCAGCTCAATCGTGACCACCAGAAGGATCCTGCGCAGGCACACGGCATCCTGCGAACCGACTTTCGTCTGCACCTCACTCCTGGACGCGATACTGACCGCCTTTTCTTGCTGAAAGAAGGAGAGAAGATCGATCTCCTCCAGCGTGCAGCGGTTTCGCGTGCTGCGAGCTCCGCGCCTCCACCTCCGGTCCTGCAAGCGTCTGCAGTCGCGACGGGTGAAAAGTCCGAAGAAAAGCAAGACGCAAGCGACGCTGCGAAGGAAGACGAGACGGAATACAAAAGCAAGGAACAGCCGGCCGCACCTGTTGAGGCAACCAAGCCTGTGCCGGCAGCGAAGAAATTGTTCAAAGCTAAGCCGCAAACTGCAGCCGAAAATCAACCTGCGGCGCCTGCGATTCCAATGGAAGACTGGTGGCTGGTTCGCACATCTGAAGGGCACAGCGGATGGGTTCTAGGTCGCATGATCGACATCGATGTACCGCTCGACATCGCGCAGTATGCGGAAGGCCAGCGTATCGTGTCTTTCTTTCCGTTGACCACCGTTCACGATGCCGAACTTAATAAAGATGAGGCTTATTATCTCGTTCTGCTGACAGAACCTAAGGACGGCATGCCGTTCGACTTCAACCAGGTCCGCGTCTTTAGCTGGAACGTGAAAAAACATCGTTATGAAACGGCATATCGCGATCGCAACATCTTCGGCTTGTTGCCAGTATCTGTTGGCAAGGAGCAGTTCGAAAACCTCGGTTCAGAGCCGACCTTCACGATCCATGTGCGGGACGAAAACGGCAACACCGCCGGGCAGAAATATCGGCTCGAAGGCGTGATGGTCAAGCGAGTTCTGGCTCCAGGAGAGACTCCGGTAAAAGCTGCTCCTGCGAATCCCCAATCCAAAGGCAGAGCGAAGCGATCGGCAAAGTAGCTGACGCAGGGGTCCGTTTCTCCGGCTCCGGTTTTCAAGGCTGCGTCAAAGTGCGCCGGAACAAACGGCTGATCCCGCCAACGTCGCAGCGGGCATCAGGCTGTTGCATTCAAGAATCCAAGCAAGCCATGGCAGAAAAGGTGAAGCAGCTAGGGTTGAAGCGCGATTACGGAAAGTATCTCTACTTCCTCGACAAAGATGGCAATGTATGCCAAAAGCCCAAGTCGGGTGAGGGCAAGACCGAGATCCTCGTCGACCATGCAGTCGATCGCGATAATCAGTTTCTATATTTCATCGACAAAGAGGGCGACGTCTCGCGCTCACCGCGCGTCTCTCGGGGCAAGAACAAAGCTGCATAGCGCGGTACCATTCCAGAGTGAGCACAGCCGATACTTGGAAGCTTCTTGTCTTCCGCGATGGGAGAAGTGTCCGCAGCGGTCCAGAGTTGCTGCGCGGACTGCTCGCCCAGATCGAAGCTGTCCTGTCGCTATCAGACTTTTCTGGTCAAGCTGCACGTAACGAGTTGGTCGACGCCCTCCTGCGAGCAGGCGAACTCGAATGCACGCTCGCTGATCACGATGCCTGCAGCGTCGAAGTGAAAACAGTCGCCGAAGCTGCCGACCACCTTGCGTCAGGGCTGATCACGAAATCGCGACCGCAAATCTCGCCGAACTCCGCAGGCGCTCTAAGGCAGTTACACATTCCACCCTCGCTTACGTTATCGACTCCCGAAGGCTTTTGTTATTACGCTCTTCATCCGCTCGATTACGCCGACTTGCTTGAGGAAAACGCGATAATTCCGGCAGCCGCCGCAGTGGTTGGCATTCGCTCGATTGGTACCACGCTCTCGGCAGTGGTCCGTGCGTGGTTTATCGCGAAAGGGATTAGCGCGGAGCGAATTACGGTGCGCCCTGTTGGACATCCGTTCGACCGCCGTCTTCCGATCGCCGAGACCGAGCGGAAATGGATCGCAGCACGGAACCGGCAGAACGCACATTTTTTTGTTGTCGATGAAGGGCCAGGACTGAGCGGCTCATCGTTTCTTTGTGTTGCGGAAGCTTTGGTCGAAGAAGGTGTGTCTCCCGAGAGCATCGTTCTCATGCCAAGCTCCGCGCCGAATCTCGACAAGCTGTTCGCTCCCAATGCCGCTCACCGTTGGAGCCGCTTCCGCACGATTGCGCTCAAACCCACCCGATACATTCCATCAGAGGCAGGCGAATATATCGGAGGGGGGCAATGGCGGAGTCGCGTGTTCAACTCGGAACAGGAATGGCCAGGAGTGTGGCCATGGACCGAGCGCCAGAAGTATCTTTCTCGAAACGGTGCTGCACTTTTCCGCTTTGACGGACACGGACGTTACGGCAAAGAAGTACGCAAGCGCTCGGAAATTCTCGCCAACAATGGTTGGGGACCGGAAATTAGTTCTGCAGGAGACGGCTTCAGCGCTTCAGTGTGGTTGAGCGGACGGCGACCAAAGACTGCAAGCCAGGATATGCTCAGCCAGCTTGCTCGTTATTGCGCCTTCCGCAGCGGCCACATAACCTCTGCAGCATTTCCCCGAGTCGAACTCGAGCAGATGGCGCAGATCAACCTAGCGCGCGCTCTCGGAGTGTCTCGTCAAATCGAGTTGCGCGTGGAACGTCCAGTAATCGCCGACGCGCGCATGATGCCTCACGAATGGATTCTTTTGAGCGACGGCCGTCTGCAAAAGCTCGATGCTGCAGATCACGGCGACAACCACTTCTTTCCCGGACCGACGGATATCGCCTGGGACCTCGCGGGCACCATCGTGGAATGGAACCTGAACTCGGAAGCTGCGCAAGTATTCATCAGCGAGTATCGTCGAATTTCGAATGATGCCGCCGAGATGCGTCTTGCCGACTATTTGATCGCGTATGCCTGCTTCAGGACTGCATTTGCGCAGAGTGCGGCTAATTCTACGACAGAGTCCGAAGAGAAATCTCGTCTTCAGAGAGATGCCGATGTTTACCGTGCCACGGCGGTACGTTTTTTGGAAAGTTCTCTCCCCGCGTAGGCCCGGCGCTTGTACATAAGCCAAGTCTGCTATGCCGCAGCCGCGACGCTTCGGCGTG
>CAYZHX010000064.1:0-8503 GCA_964476905.1 uncultured Terriglobales bacterium | reverse complement strand
GAGTTCATCGAATTCTCTCGCTGGAAACTGCTCGAGCAATACTGGCCGCGATTACGCACATGTGTGGAGTCGCTGACGGACGACCAAATGTGGTGGCGTCCAAATGAGGCCAGCAACAGCATCGGCAATTTGATTTTGCATTTGAACGGAAACGTCACTCAGTGGCTGATCGCTCCGTTTGGGCATCGCGAGGACAAGCGGAACCGCCCCGCCGAATTCGCCGAACGGCGACATCTTCCTAAAACGGAGCTCCTCGAAAAGCTTGCGGCCACGATGCAGGAGGTTGAAAGGGTGCTCCCGCGGATCTCCGAATCAGAGTTGACTCGAACCTACGAGATTCAGGGATATACGGTGAGCGGCCTCCATGCTGTCTATCAGGTCATCGAACACTTCGGGCTGCACTACGGACAGATCACTTACATTACAAAGATGCTCCGCGGCAAAGACTTGGGGTTCTATCGCGAATTGCAAGCGACTGGACGGGTAAACGCATAGGAGCGTTTGCTACAGCTCGGTACTTCCGCCTCGCGAAGTCTCTGCTTATCTAACCGTTACCATGCGGTGATTGAAGCAGCAGCGACACTAACCGCGCAGCTTAGCTCCTGAACGGGGTCAGAATGCAAATTGTTGATATGCAAGTTCATCCAATTGCGATTGCGGATCCTCCGCTACGCAGCTCTTATGGCTTGCATGCGCCTTACGCATTGAGAACCATTCTGGAACTCAAGAGCGAAGATGGCGTCGTAGGCATCAGCGAGACGCACGGTGGCGAAGCGATCCTGCAGGCATTCGAGAACTTGCGTCACAGAATCGTTGGACAGGATGCATATCGCCTGGCCGGGCTGTTGCTACCGATGATTGACGAGAGCGGCATGGCGTCAGACTCCGACCGCTCACAAACTTACTACGTTCCCGGCGAGAATCCTGCTGACGAAGCCCCGAGGCTCTATTCCGCGGTTGAGATTGCCTGCCTTGATCTGATCGGCAAGTCTGCTGGTAAGCCCGTTTGCGATCTGCTCGGCGGGCGCGCCCGAAATGAGGTTCCGTTTTCAGCATATCCGTTCTACAAACACGCCGGCGGCGGCGGCGAAGGTACTGATGCGCGCGAAGACGAATACGGAGAAGCCCTTACGCCCGAACAGCTCGTCGCGCAAGTAAAGCAGATGTTCGCGAAGTACGGATTTCGCGAAATCAAGTTTAAAGCCGGTGTCCTGGATCCTGCGGACGAAATCGAGACCGTCCGACAGCTTCGCGCTGAGTTCGGTTCAACAGTGCCGATTCGCCTCGATCCGAACTGCGCGTGGTCGATCCAAACCTCAGTTGGTATCGGAAAAACCCTTCGAGAAGAGCTTGGGAATGGAGGCTATCTGGAAGACCCCACCTCCGGTATTCCCGGAATGGCACAGGTGCGACGTCAGCTGCTGGAGGCCGGAGTGGAAACTCCGCTGGCAAGCAATGTTGCGGTAACCGGATTTGCCGACTTGCCGGAGAGCATCCGAACCGATGCTGTTCAGGTCGTACTGTGCGATCCGCACTACTGGGGCGGCATTCAGCAGGTGAAGCATCTAGGAAAAATCTGCCGCACCTTTGGTTTGGGACTCTCCATGCATTCCAATTCACATCTCGGAGTCTCTCTCATGGCGATGGCGCATGCTGCCGCGGCCACGCCCCAACTCACCTATGCCTGCGACACGCACTATCCGTGGCAGTCAGAACAGGACGAAGTTGTGGCCGGTGGCAGGATCCCAATCGTGAATGGATGCGTGCGGATCCAGGAAAAGCCAGGATTGGGAATTGAGCTAGACCCCGACCAGCTTGCGCGAGGTCGCGAGCGCTATCGCAAGCATCCATATCGCAAGCGCGATGATGAAGCCGAAATGCGCAACCACGTGGACCCGAAGTGGCGACGCATTCTTCCTCGCTGGTAGCTGATGAGGCTTTCGGCTGAATTCGCGTTGGCTAAAAGGTTTGATCCGCGAATTTCACCATCAACGGGAGCTACTACTTTGAAACTAAAGCCTTTTCCCTAATATTTATCGGAGAACCGACTGACTGAATCTTGTATTTAGCATCAAGTGACGCAATTCGTTGACAAGCCTTGGCGGCACCGCTACATTCAATTCGCGCGCCTAATCCGAATTTCTCATCCAGTGGTATCAGTTCATGCGAATTCTTCTCGCAGAAGGTGATGTGTCGTTAGGCACTTTTGTCCGAAAGGGCCTTGAAGCTGACGAGCACCAGGTATATCTGTCGCACTCCGGTGACGAGGTCGATTCGCAGCTAAGCGCTCGAGAATACGACTTGCTCATCCTGGATTTGAATTTGCCTCGCATACCCGGAGTCGAACTCCTGCGGAAGATGCGCAGCGCCAATGACAGCACTCTTGTATTGGTTCTTACGGCAAGGAGCAAAGTTGAAGATCGCGTAGCCCTGCTCGATCTAGGGGCCGATGATTATCTGGTGAAGCCGTTTTCGTTTGCCGAGCTCTCCGCCCGAGTGCGCGCTCTCTCGCGCCGGCGTGTTAAGCCGCGGGACGAGATATTGCGTACTGCTGATCTGGAGCTAAATCGTGTTGAACGACGGGTCACTCGCAGAGCAAAAGAGATCGAGCTCAGCCCGAAGGAATATGCCCTGCTCGAATATCTAATGTCGAATGCCGGTCGCGAGGTTACTCGCACGATGATTCTCGAGGGTGTATGGCAGCATTCGTCCGATACAAACACGAACGTCGTCGAGGTCTACATAAACTACCTCCGTAAGAAGATTGACGACACTCTTGAGCCTAAGCTGATTCGTACAGTCCGCGGCGTCGGCTACGTCCTGAGCGATGGGATGGAATTTTCTGGCGACACTGACGACTCCACGAAATCCGCTCCCCGCTCGGCTTCCTGAGCCGCACGACCGAAAGCCAAGTCAGTTTGTTCATTCAAAATCCTGCACTGCCTCCGAAGAGCAGAATGCGGCGATGTCGGACAGCTTTATTCCTCTGCCCACGAATGGCTGGCCATCGGCGGCTAGCCCAGACCTGCGGCGCGATGATGTGCTTCAATCGCCTCATTGATTTGGAGTGCGGCTTCCAAAGCACGACGCCCGTCTTCCAGTGATACTGCCGGCTTCTTGCGCGAGCGCACGGCATCAAGGAAGGATTCAATCTCGGCCCGCAATGGTTCGCGCGCCTTCACTTCGGGTTTTTCCAAAGCAATACCAGGCGCAGGACCGGCAGCAGGCGCAGGAAGCTTACCGCTGAGGAGCTCTGCCACCGCTCGCTCATCCACACGAATGCTGATGACGTCCTGTCGTCCGTAATCAATCGAGATGTACTGATGCGGCTGGAAGAAGCGCAGTTTACGAACCTTCTCGGTGCTGACTCGGCTTGCAGTGAAGTTCGCAACGCATCCGTTTTCGAACTCGATCCGAACGTTCGCAATATCGACTTTGTTGCTGATCACCGCCAACCCGACTGCGCGAATCTCCTTCACGGGCGAGCTCACTAGCGACAGCACAATATCAAGATCATGAATCATGAGGTCCATCACCACATCAACGTCGAGCGACCTTGGCGTAAACACGCTCAATCGGTGAACCTCGAAGAACATAGGATGATTCACAATGGGAATCGCCGCGAGTACGGCAGGGTTGAATCGCTCTAAGTGTCCTACTTGCGCAACCCTGCCATGTTTTCGGGCCAGGCTGATGAGTTCGTCAGCCTCCCTCAGAGTTGTCGCTACGGGTTTCTCGATTAGAACGTCGATGCCATTGCGTAGCAGTTCACTCGCAACGGTGAGGTGGTAGACGGTCGGAACAGCTACGGAGGCTGCATCAATTTTGCCTCTTAGATCTGCCACTGATCGGAAGGCCTGAGTCTTAAATTCTGTCGCGACCGCGTGCGCCACCATTGGATTGGTATCGACAACTCCAACCAGTTCAACGCTTCCATTATCCGATTGAATTTTTCGGTAGACGCGGGCGTGGTTTCGTCCGAACGCACCGCACCCGATCACTGCCACCTGGAGCTTCTTGTCCGCAGATGTCATTCGAAAAACCGGAAGCGCAGAATGTGCCAGACGGCAGCAAGGCCATCGCGCCAGGTGATTTTCTTACCTTCTTCGTAGGTGCGCCCGTGGTACCGAATTGGAACTTCGTAAATCCGGCAGCCGATGCGGGCGACTTTGATCGTGAATTCCGGCTCGAATCCGAAACGATCGCTCCGGAACCGCAGCGCATCGAGAACTTCGCGCCGAAATACCTTGTATCCAACCTCCATATCGGTGAGGTTCAAATTGCACAGCATGTTGCAAAAGAAGGTTAGCGCCTGGTTGCTCAAGTAGTGCCAGAAGTAGAGCACGCGATGAGAGCCGCCATGAAAACGATTCCCGAACACCACGTCGGCAAAACCCTCAAGAATCGGTTCGAGCAGCTGCGGATAGTCACGCGGATCGTATTCGAGGTCTGCATCCTGAATCAGAATTATGTCCCCGGTTGCATGCTTGAATCCCGTGCGCAGCGCAGCGCCCTTTCCCTGATTCTGTTGATGAAGTACAAGCTCGATGGGGATTCCGAACCTCGATCGCATTGTCTGCGTTAATCCGGGAAGAAGCTCCCGTGTCCCATCTCGGGAATAATCATCCACAACGATCAGCTCGTGCTCAAGTGGAGTGGCGGCGGTCAGAACGCGTTCTAACGTGGTCGCGATCGTGTCTTTTTCATTGAACACGGGCAAGACGACCGACAGCCGTCGTAATGGCTTGTCTGAGTCGATCACGAACTTGCGTGAGGGCACGATCTCCATTAACTGGCAGCTCTCCTATGTGACATCCGGGTCCGGCTTGCTTACGCCGTTTCGAGGCTCCGCGGTAAGAATTAGTCCTACTGCCAAAATGAGCATCTGCGGCTCGATTGGCGCGCGATATCGCGGATGAGGGAACGTCAGGTAATACACGAAAGGAGCAGCAAGCAACAGCGAGGCGAACAGAAAGGTGGCCGGATTACCGCGTCGCCACATTGCCCAAAGGCCCCCAAACGCGAGAATCGATGAGAGCAGAAAGCCTAAATTGCGACTCTCCGACAGTACCGCCATGCCGGTATCGCGGGGTGTGCCGTACCAGTAGAAGACGGCGCGCCGAATGCAGAGCGTCAAAAACTTTTCCGGATGCGCACGGACAAAGTTCAGGGCTTGGGCTTTTTTCATTTGAACATAAGCAACTTCGCCCATCTGCTCGTATTTTTGCAACTCCAAGACGTTACTGCTCGGATGCATCCAGAAGCGCCATAACCCAACGGCATCCTCGGCGTTGCCCATGCGAAACTCCGCCCAGAAGTTTCCGCGTACCGGAATGAAACGATGGAAGACATGGTAGTTGCGAATGGTCCAAGGACTGAGTACGCCAATGAAGATCACGCTGGCACAGACAGCCTGGATGAAAGGCCGCGTTCGACCCTCAGCCGTGATCTGCCGGAACAGGAGCCAAATCCCGGCGAAAGGCAACCAGAGAAGAAGGGAAGGGTTCACCAGCGCGATGAGTCCCCAAAGTACTCCAAATAGCAGCCACTCGCTCCAGCGCCCAGCCGAAGCAAATTCCCATTCCCGAACTTTCGTCCACTGAATTCCCGCCATCTTCAAGCTCAACAAGAACACACAGGCGAGCAGGAGAATCGCGAGACTCGTTTCCCATGCCCACTTGATGGCCCAATACCAGGCATAAGGAAAGAGCGCAGCGAGCCATCCTGACCACCACGCGGCGCGAGTTCCGAACGTGCGCCTCGCAGTGTAGAAAACAGGGAAGATGGTTAATGCCGAGAAAACTGAGTTAATGGAAAGAATGGCAATCGAGGATGACGTGCTGTATACGCCAAAAACTTTGAAGACGCCTGCGAGAATATAGGGATAGATAGGCGCGAGCCACGCGGTCGGTCCGGTGCCGGAGACAAAAGGCGAACTGAATCCGTGACCAGTCGCTATCGACTCCGCGATTCGTCCTGTTTCCCAACCAAAACCAAAACTTCCTTGAAGCTTCGAGATTCGGTACGTGTGGCCTATGAAGATGGCTGCTTCACGCGCCACGAGTCCGACCCAGAACATGAGCGCCGGACGATGAGACCAGCTCGTGAGTGCGTGCCGTTCGTGGCCTGGGATGTTGACGCGTGTGACAGACTCAGTGCTGTGAATTTGCCCGCTCCCGTAAACGGCCAGCATAGCATTGCGCGACGCTCATCTTAGAGCGGGAGCGTAAAGGTCGTCGCGGAGCTGATAAGGCACCAGCACTAGCGGAATCGCCGGATATGTAGTACGTGACGGTCGGAGCGATAAAGACCAAGTACGTACAACATCGCTTTTCCTTCAGTAGAAAAGATGGTCTGCCGAATCCTTAAGAGCGGAGCCCCTTGAGGAACACGCAGTAGTGCTGCCGTCTTAGGATCCGCCACAGTTGCGTCTACATCTTCATCGGCGTAGGCGATTTTGGTCTGATAATCCTTTTCCAGAAGCATGAAAAGCGAACCGCGCTCAAGCTGTGCGCGTGTGATGCGACCATACGTCTCGGCTGAAAGGTACGACGTCTCGAGCGCAAACGGCTCTCCGCCCGCTTCGCGCAGCCGTTCGATATACAACAGGCGCGTCATCGCAGGAAGCGCCAGCCTCGCGGAGACGTCCTGCTCGCCGTGGATGGTGCTGAGGTGTAGCACGCGCGCTTGCGCCGTCATGCTCCGTCCCGCCATCTGCTCAGTGAAGCTGGTCAGCTTGTTGAATTCGATCTTCGGAGGAGCAACGTAGGTGCCAGACCCGCGATGGCGCTCTACCAAACCTTCGCGCTGGAGTTCGGCTAGCGCGTGCCGCGCGGTCATCAGGCTGACGCCGTGTACGCGGGCCAGTTCGCGTTCGGAATCGACCAGTTCGCCGGGTTTCAATTTGCCGTCTTCAATCTTCTTACGGATGGCGTTCTGGATTTGCCGGTACGCGGGAACGGCGTTTCCATTCACGTCTGTGGTCCGCATCGCCTTCAGCATACATTGCCCTAATTCGTTTTAGGCCTCTTGGAACACGAAAATGCACGCTGCCGCAGAGTCAGCGCGTCCGGCGAATCGTAAAGGTGTGCCGATCGGAGCGGTACAGGCCGAGAATATAAGTGATCGCGCTTCCCATTTCGGAAAAGATTACCTGCCGGATTCTCAGCAGCGGCGCTCCTCGTGCGACGCTAAGGAGCTTTGCCAATTGTGGATCCGCGACGGTGGCATCGATGTTCTCATCCGAGTAAGCCAGCTTCGCCCCAAAATCCTTTTGCAATAGCAGGAACAACGATTGTCGATCGAGCGGAGCCCGAGCCAGGGGACCGTATTGCTGCGCCGAGAAGTAGCACGTCTCGAGCGCGAACGGCTCGCCTGCCGCTTGTCGCAATCGCTCAAGGACGAGTAACGGAGTCATGGGCGAAAGTCCTAGCCGAGCTGCGATGTCCGGCTCACTTTGAATGATTCGCGAGGAAAGAACCTTCGAATGCGGAGCCAGGCTGCGCGTTGACATCTGTTCGGTGAAACTAGTCAGGCGATTGAATTGGATTTTAGGCGGAGCCACGAACGTGCCCGCGCCTCGGCGACGCTCGACCAGTCCGTCCCGTTCAAGTTCAGCTAGTGCATGGCGCGCAGTCATCAGGCTCACTTGATGCTCTCGCGCAAGTTCTCGTTCAGAATCAACGATGTCGCCGGGACGAAGATGTCCATTCTCGATCCGCTGGCGAATCAACCGATGAATTCGGCGATAGGCGGGGATCGAATTCTTGAGTGTTGAGAGTCTGCGTATCGTCTCTTGTCCCATGTTTCGGCCGCGAAGAGGCGCTGTTTGCCGCAATTCCAACCGCTATAGAGAAATTTAATGGCTGCTATAGGACAACTTCAATTGTCCTTCTAAATTCCTCACTTTTTTCTTGACAACGATCACGAGTGCTATATAGCTTATTCGACTCATAGCGGGAAATCAAGAAATTTCGCGCGCATCAGGAGGCTTTGTGAAGCGCAGACTGCAATCCCTGCGGGGGCTCTCCCTTTTAGTTGTTTTTGCTTTGGTCATCTCACAGGCGACATTGGCTCAGGAGGTCACGGCCAACATCACCGGGACGATCACCGATCCCAGCGGCGCTCCCATCGCTGGAGCCATCGCTACGGCAACCGACATTCAGCGTGGTACCACTTTCAGCGCTCGCACCAACGATGCCGGTCTATACAACATCAGCCGCATCCCGATCGGCCAATACAAGGTCACGGTGAAGCAGAACGGATTTGAGACGGTGACTCATCCGCCGATCAATCTCGATCTAAACCAGACCGCGCGCATGGATTTTCAACTGAAGGTCGGTCAGGTGACGGAAGTGGTCGAGGTCAACAGCGCAGCGCCTCTTCTGCAAACCGACAGCACAGAGGTGAGCACCGTAATTGACTCGCAGACTCAGGTGAGCTTGCCGTTGGGTACGCGCAATTACCTCGCGCTCACCTTGCTTGCTCCCGGTGCGACAACTCC
>CAYZHX010000063.1:0-22310 GCA_964476905.1 uncultured Terriglobales bacterium | reverse complement strand
GGGGAGGGTACCAGCCAGGGAGGCCGAACGCGAGTTCGGCCTTCTTCTTGTTTGCCACTCTGGCACGCTTCGTTGCGGGAAGCGATCGAAGGTGATAGCACTAGTTTGAATTGCAAACCAAGACTATGTTGGCAGTCCAGATCTTAGGCTTTGAAAAGACCTACGCTGTCGGATTTTGGCGCAGAACAAGAGTGATGGGACTGAAGGGCCTGCACCTCGAAGTCAAACAAGGTGAGGTATTTGGGTTCTTGGGTCCAAATGGCGCTGGTAAAACAACGACACTGAAGCTGCTGATGGGGCTGATGTCCCCCACAGCAGGAACGGCCCGAATTCTGGATCGTGATTGGCGCGATCCGTGGGCACGCACCCGAATCGGCTTCCTTCCCGAACAACCCTATTTCTACGATCATCTCACTCCCATCGAGCTGCTCGACTATTACGGCTCACTCTCCGGTGTCTCAGCCGCGGATCGCCGCCTGCGCATTCCCAGGCTCCTGGAAAGAGTTGGATTGGCGGGACAGAGTCGCGTTCAACTTCGCAAGTTTTCTAAGGGCATGTTGCAGCGAGTGGGCATCGCGCAGGCGGTCCTGCACGAACCTGAAGTCGTGTTTCTTGACGAGCCCATGTCGGGTCTCGATCCTATCGGAAGGCGTGAGATGCGTGATTTCATTCAGGCTCTCAACAACGAGGGGAAAACAGTCTTTTTTTCCACACACATTCTCTCCGACGCTGAAGCCCTCTGCGATCGCGTCGCTGTGCTAAGCCAGGGCGAGTTGCGTGCAACTGGAGTAGTCGCTGACTTGATCGCGGCCAGTCGCGGACGCATGGAAATCATTTGGCAGGGTGCCGCATCTGCAGAAGCGGTAGAACGCCTGGGGGCACGATGCCATATTACCGGTGACACTGTTCGCTCCGTGGTAGATGCATCGAAGCTTGACGAACTACTTTGTGTGTTGCGCTCGCAGCAAGCTCGCCTGATCTCTGTGAATCCGGCCGGCGGATCGCTCGAGGAGTATTTCTTTCAGAAACTGCACAGGAGCGTCGAAGCAAAATGATTCATCGCATCTGCGCGATCGCATTCAATACGTTTCGGGAGGCAGTTCGTGATCGCGTTCTTTACAATCTCATCTTTTTTGCACTACTGCTGGTTGCATCGGCGCCGCTTTTGGGCCAAATCTCAGTGGGCGTGCAGAGAGTTCTCCTCATCAATCTGAGCTTGAGCGCGATCTCCATCTTTGGAACTTTGATTTCCATTTTCTTGGGCATTAGCTTGGTCTCGAAAGAAATCGAGAGACGCACGCTTTACCCGGTGTTGGCACGGCCTGTGGGAAGAGGAGAGTTTATCTTCGGAAAGTATGTGGGCCTTGCCGGTACGCTGCTAACCAACACTGCCGCTATGGCGCTTGGCTTCTACCTGACGCTGTGGACTGTAATGGGCCACCTCGGCGTTGCCGATGCGAATGTTCTTGTCGCGATCTACTTTATCCTGCTTCAATTCCTCGTGATTATCGGCCTTTCGTTGTTCTTCTCGTCTTTTTCTTCTCCTGTTCTTTCAGCACTATTTACCCTGTGCATATTCGTCGCAGGCACCTTTGCCGCCGATCTCCGGTCCTTCGCGCATTCTGTGCGTGGCCCGCAGAGTTGGCTAGCTTTTGCCGCCTCATACTTGATTCCAAATCTGGCATCGCTGAACGTGATTACACGAGTCGCTCACGACCAATTCATTTCTGCAGCCCTGGTTGGCTATAACACTCTGTACACAGTTTTGTACACAATCACGACTATCTGCGGAGCGGCGCTCGTCTTTTCACGAAGGAATCTGAAGTGAGCCGTTTTTCCACCATAATTGTTGGTTGTCTACTCGCGGCTTCTCTGGGCGCAAGCTTCCTTGTTCTCGGCAGGGTAGAAGCGGTCTTTCCAAAGAATTCTATGGAAGACGTTTTGCTTGTTTCGTCACCTCAGTTTGCTAAGCGCGCCAGCTTCGGGTACTCGGGGCTGCTGGCGGATATTTACTGGATGCGCGTCGTGCAATACTTCGGCAACAAACATTTGAAAGATTCGATGGAGTACAAATCGCTCGCTCCTCTACTCGATATCACAACCACCCTGGATCCGAACCTGGTGATCGCGTATGAGTGGGGATCGACCTTTCTAGATCAACCTCCTCCAGCCGGCGCTGGAGACGATGCCGCAGCGATTGCGCTGATTCGGAAGGGTATAAAAAATAATCCGGAAAATTGGTACTTGTATTTCACCATGGGGTTTATCCAGTACGTGGGCCAGCATGACTATCTGGCTGCGGCCAGGAGCTTCGAAGAAGGCTCGCGCGTTCCGAATGCTAATCCCATTCTGAAACGAATGGCTGCCAGGATGTTGAGTGATGCCGGCAATCCGGAGACAGCGCGATCGCTATGGGAAGCCATTTACCAGGAGTCCAGTGATAAGGACCTGAGGCGCAACGCTGAAATACACCTTGCCTCCATGGCGATCGACGAAGAGATACCCAAATTGGAGCAGTTAGTAACCGAATTTCATCGCCGCTTTGGACGCTGGCCGTACTCCTGGCAGGAGTTAGTAGCGGCGGGAATCTTACGGCGAATTCCGCTCGATCCAGCCGGAGAGCCTTACATTCTTTCGCAGAATGGGCGCGTGCTCGTTTCAGAGCCCAAACGATTCCCGTTTATTCATCAAGGGAAGCCGTCCTAAATCAGGCACTCAGATCGCAAGACTACGACTCGCTACATGTCTTCATCTTCCATGCCTCTGTTGCGCGACTTCGATCCGTCAGATTTCGATACTCTGGTTGAGATCGATCAAGCATGTTTTCCTCCTGAGATCGCTTACTCCCGTAAGGAATTTGCGCATTACCTGAGATCCACTCGGGCCGTATGCATTCTGGCCGTAGCCGATTCGAAAACCTTGGGCTTTATTCTTGGTCACCACTATCGAACACGTCGTGGACACATCGTTACGCTCGATGTCATTTCATCCGCTCGCTCCCATGGGATTGGTTCCCTGCTGATGAATGCGCTTGAGAATCGCTTTCGCTCGAGCGGGTGCGATTTGATCTTCCTAGAGGTGGCCGTCAATAACTCCATCGCGCTGCGCTTCTACAAACGTCATGGATTCTCGGTTCTCAAGGCTCTGCCTCGGTATTATCCGGGAGATCTGGACGGCTTACTGATGGGGAAGCTGCTTAACTGACGTGGCATTGTACAGGGCTCACTCACTAGCCTCAATTCCGACACTGGAGCACCGCGAGACACAGACTGGAGCACCATCTCGGTTGAACTCGAGATGCTTCGCAGTCCCTGGAAGCAATGGCACCGCGCCAGAGGCACCATGTTCACTCGTGAAATCCCTCCTGGCCGATGAGTGGCACGAATGCGCAGCCGTCGAGGCGGGCCCGGAAAATGCCCGCCTGACTTTTCCTTATGAGAATTAAGTCCTGCAGTTCGCGGCTGCCTACGGGGAGAACCATTCGGCCACCGACGGCAAGTTGATCAATGAGGGCGTGAGGGATTTCTGGAGCAGCTGCGGAAACGATGACCACGTCGTAAGGAGCTCTCCGTGAGTATCCCAGTGTGCCGTCGCCGATAATAATTTCGAAGTTTCGATAGCCCAGCCGGGCGAGGTGTTCCTGTGCGAGCTGCGCCAGCATAGGATGACGTTCGATGCTGACCACTTCGTGCACGAGCTCGCAAAGCAGTGCTGTCTCGTATCCCGAGCCGGTACCCAACTCGAGTGCCCGATCTTGAGGTCCCAAGTCGAGCGCCTGAAGCATCGAAGCGACGATATAGGGCTGGGAAATTGTTTGCGAACATCCGATAACGAGCGGACGATCCTCATAAGCGTGCTCCCGCAGCTCCAGAGCGACAAACTCCTCCCGTGGAACCCTGCTCATCGCCCCAAGCACAGCTTCACTCGAGATACCGCGCGCCTTGAGCTGGCGCTCAATCATGAGTTCACGGGACTCCATAGTGGCAACTGACGCGGAACAGGTTACAGGATTTGTCTGCCTGGCAGCCTCCAACTGTGACCTGCTCGGTCGGCTATCGTTTCCGCTGTCGGATGCGCAGATCGATTGCGAGGACCCCGGTATAGTCGCGCACGGCGACTAAAGACACATTCCTATTGATGTTGTATTCGACTTGGACTACTTCCTGGGCGTATTGGCCAAGGTTCGTAAGATAAGTCACCGTCAGATCTTTGGAAATCTGCTGCTCAACCGTGAGACGAGCGTTCGGGTTTCCTTCCGTTCCTCCGATATTTGGATCAATCTTGATGCGGCTGATACCAAACAGCTTCTGCACACGGCTGCTCACAGCGGCATTCAACGCTTCTCCTAAAATGGCACTCGACGCATTCTGAGCGAAGCTTTCACCGCTGGCAGCCTGTGAACCCTGCTCTGCTTGAACTTCTGTTTCCTGGCGAGTACGACCGAAGGCAAGGAGAGCGATGATGTCTTCCGAGGGGAGCGGTGGATCCGATCGATAGGTGATGTTCAGCTTATCGGGCGTGCCATGGAATCCGAGAGTGATGTCATAATCGCGAACTCGCGCCGATGCCTCTACATTGATCACCGGCTCAATTCGCACGGGATTGGCGAACTGCACATCGCCGCGCTCGAGATGGTAAGTCGTGCTGTTGAAGGTAATGTCACCTTCTGCAATGCTCATCCGTCCCATCACAGAAGGCCTTGCGGCCGTGCCTCTAAGGCGAATGTCGACGTCTCCTGCGAGCCTTGCCATGGAGGTCTCAACGCGCAGTTCGGGAGTGGACACAATGTGAACGTCCAGGCGGATGTTGTCGACCAAAGAATTGGGATTGGGTGGCGCGGGTGTCTGCTTCGCTCGTTGAACATATGCGGCGAGATCGAATTGCGGGGTCAGCCCAAACCTCGTAATCGTCACGTCGCCTGAGAGCACTGAGTTCTGGGCGGTTCCTACCAGCCTCAAGTCTGCTGTGGCTTGAGAACTTATTCCCTCGGGATAGCGAATGCGTATGTCATGGCCAGTTGCACTCAGGTCGAAGAAAATCCCATTCGCATAGGTGATGTAACCCCCGAGGACCAGATCTCCGCCGCCCGTTTTTGCCGTGAGTCGCTGCACGCGCAGGCGATTTGCATCGAAGGTCAGCGTCCCATTTATGGCACTTAGGGCATTAGGAAGATTTGTGAGAGCGACCGTGCCATCGGTCATTTGTACGTTGCCGGAGAAGGACGGAGAATCGACCCTGCCTGTTGCGTTCAAGGCAAAGTTCACTTGTCCTGACGACGAGATATTCGAGTTCAGGCTCTCCAGGATGGCGAGGTTGAGGTGACCATTGCCATGCAGATCGAGGCGTCGCGTGCCGGTCAGTTCAACTGTTCCCGATCCGGTGATGTCAGTGTCGGTCCCGACAATGTGCAATTGGTCGATCTTCGCAGTTCCATCGCCAACCGAGAATCGCACCGGCCCTTCATTGCGAAGTTTAATATTCTGAATGTCGGTGGCGAACTGATCGATATCGCCGATGACCACGATCTTCTTCGGCTGCTTCAAAGGTCCCCGCAGGGTCAGCTTGCCGGACATTGAGGAATGCCCAGTCAGCTTGCCCGGCAGATAGACTCGCAGAAGTGGATCAAAATCCAACTTCTCCAAATCGAGGTGTAGCTCGGCGGGCCAGTCCGCCAACACTGAGATGTCGCCAGTTAGATTCGCTGAGGCAATCTGAGTGTTTGCGCGTGCCTCAACGTGAAGGTCCGTTCCATGTGTGATCGCAGTGGCTATCAGATCACCTTCCTGTTCTCCTCCAAGAACAAGATTCTTAACGGAAATCTGCGCGCTTAAAACCGGTTGCGGGATCGTTCCTGATCCGGTAAGGGTGAACTGACAACGGCCGCCAATCGGCAGCGTTTTGGTCTGAAGACGTGATATGTGAGAGAGATCGAAATCACTTCCGGTCAAGTTCAACGTGAATCCCTGTGAAGTCACGTTATAGCTCGCACCCCCGGCCACTCGTGCGCCGTTCTGCTGCAGAGAGATGTTTCTAAGATCCAGTTGCTTGTTGCGGAGCTGCGCGTCGGCCGCAAGAGAGCGAAACGGCTCGCCATAAATCGCTCCTCCCGTCACTCGCACGTGCCCTTGGCCTCGCAGGTCCTGTTCCGAACCTGAAAGCGCAGCTTGAGCGGTGAATGTTCCTGTTATGGGATAGTTCGTTCCAAGAATCGTTTGCCAACCGGAGATGTCGTTGTCGAGTAGTCGCAGGTGCGCTTCAAGCGGCAAATCGTCAGCAAATTGCCCATCACGGAGAGTAGCGTTTGCGGAACCGAGTATTTGAGCTTTGCTGTGCTTCAAGACTATGTTTCGTACCGAGATGGAATTTGCGGAATAGCTGAGATCGGTTTCGAGCGAATCCCATCGCATTAATTTGCTAGTGCTCGATTCGGCAGTAATTTTCGCTTCTGTCTCTGAAGCGAACTGTGAAGGCGAGACGGTATCAAAATCAGTCGCCTGCAAGTGTCCGCTGATGACCGGGGAGCTCAATTTCCCCGTTGCAGTTCCGTTGAACGAAGCTTGTCCGTGTACCACAAGTGGTAATGTCCGTTCCTCGGCGCCGAAGGCTCGCCTGATGGGCCGGAGTTCAGCCAAGTCTGCCGTGTTCACGGAGATTCTGAGTTGGGATTGAGTTCCGATTGCGCCGGTTGCGTTGAGGCGTGTTGCGCGCGTGGCTAGACTAAGGCCGGTGAAATCGATGCGTCCGTCCCGCCCGTGGTATGTGGCTTGGATTAGACCTTTCAGCGGAAGCTGCGACGACTGAGCAGAAGCGGGAGCCTCAGCGCTCAGGTCAACTCCCATGTCAGCGAATTTCGGAGAGCCTGTCCAACGAATCGCGACGGTGCCTTGGGTTCGCGACACGATTTGTAAGCGATTCAGAGGGCTCTTGGGTGGAAGAACTGCCCTCAGCGCCTGGTCGACTTGAACGTTAGAAACCGTAAGCTGAATGGATCCCTCCTGCGGTCTGGCAGGACGCTTCTGTCGAGGCCCGACACTGATCTCCGATTTTGGAACCAGATTGATCCAATGCAGGAGACTTGCTCCTCCGGAAAAGCTACCGCCTAGCGCTCGTCCGTTCAGCTTGGTGAGGGTGATCCGATCTACATCGACGCTATAGTCGGAATTAGCATCGACATCCGTGAGCCGAAGCTCAGCCGAGGAATACGCTCCACGACTGAGCTTGAGCCGACCGGAACTGAAGAAATCCTCAGACGAGACGTATCGGAGAGTCCCACTGAAATCGGCAATGCCTTCGCGCAATTCTGGAATCCCGAGGATCTTGCCCGCAGATTGCAACTCCAATGTTCCGCTGTACTTGACCTCAACACGTGGATTGCGTAGATCGCTTACGGTGCCGCTCGCCTCAATTTGGGATTTTCCACTTATCCATTTGAGCGAACTTACTTGGATTGCATTTTTCTGAATCGTGAAATCCGTCTGCACTTCGGAAAGCACCTGTTCGGTGCCCGGATGCTGCAAGCGTACTTTGCCGAACTCAATGTGAGTTTTATAGCCATGCTCCGGAGCGGCGACGTAAGCCATCCTGGCGGCAACTCCGTTTGCTTCGACCTCGAGCGGAATTTGCTTTTGATTGAGCAAGAATTTCCCATCGCGCACTCGAAGATGATCGGCGCGGAGAGCGAACAACTGCTCGATTCCATTAGTCGAACTCTGGGTGAGTTTCGGCTGAGGCTGGTTTGTGCTCCCGTCGGAATGCACGATTAAGTGGATTACAGGACGCTCAATATCCAGCTCACGTAATCCGAGCTCCCGGCGAAAGATGCTGATAATCTTCAGACGAAGATGCGCATGTTCGAAATGGGCGTAAGGGATCTCGCCGGGCTTTTCCTTCCCGTGGATAGTGAGATCGTCAACATCCACCTGCAGCCTCGATAGGTTCCACGTGATGCTGCTGACTTCGACTCTTCCACCGGTCACTCGTTCAAGCTGCGCGACGACTTCGCTGCGGACAATCTGGCGAAGAGCGTGCATCCGCGAGTAGATCACAACTCCGGTAATCGCGAGCGCAATTACGGCGACAATCCCGAGTGCAATCCAACGCCGCTTCGACGGCGGAGCTGTGGTTGGATCGGAGGGCATGAGAGTTATTGTTTGGCTGCTTCAGCCGGACCGGAGATGTGCAGTGGCAAGAAGTGCAGATCGGAAAGATCGGGCGTCTTTTTATCTATTCCGGTCAGCGGCAGGGAGGGATCGAACCCCTGAATGCGGCTTTGGTTGCGCAGGCTCTTCAGCCAATCTGAGATTAGGGCGTTTACGCGTTCCTCACGAAGGATGCCTTCAATCTGATCCTGCACCTGGTCGAGTGGTGCAGGCGTGAGATTCTTAGCTTTCATTTCGGGAACGAACTTCGTGTCGTAGTAGGTCTGGATAGCACGGGGACCTACCCTTACTTCTGATCGGAAGCGAAGATCGATAAAACGCAGAGTTTCGATTTCTTGAGACAGACGCTTACTAATATCCTCTTGCGTGAGACCGTTTTCCCCAAGCAGACGGATCCAGCCAAGATTGGTTTCGGCGCCGGGGACCTGTTTACGGATTTCCGCTATACGACTGTCCATTTCCTCTTTGCTGATAGGAATGGCGCCGAACGCCGCAATTTGATTTGTCACCAGAGTGCGGTCGATAAGTCGACCAAGTGCGGCAATCTCATCCTGAACCGTGATTCGTCGCGCTTCCGCGTTGAGCAGGTGAGTGAATTTTGCCTCCTGCTCGACGTCACTGCGCGTGATCGGATGCCGATCAACAGTTGCAACGATCCGGTCTAACGTTTCGCCGGCATACCCAGAGGCCGTGAAGCATACCGCGAGCAAGATTGCGAATAAAACCCTCATCAGAAAGTTTGCCCAATGCTGAAGTACACGTTTATGTGGCTCGTACGATCGAGGTACGGACCTTTCGTCGGATCGTCGCGAACAGGGAATAACGGTGGATTCAGGTTATAGCCAACATCCACGCGTACCGGCCCTATTGGCGTTCGGTACCGTACTCCCAATCCTACCGCTTGCGATATGTAGTTGAAATCACAGGGGGGTGTAGTGGAGGTTACGTCGGTTTCATGCGGAACACAGGTCTCGGGGTGTGGTTGCGACCAGCGTCTCAGACTTGGGAAGATGTCGCCTGCTGAAGCGAAGACATTGCCGGCGTCGTGGAACAGCACTGCGCTTAGGTTTTCACCGATATAGGGCAAAGCGATCGGCGGCGTTCGAATCTCAAGGTTATTCAGGAACAGGCCATTCCCTCCAAGCGGGAATCCAGTTTCCGGATCGCGCGGGCCGGCCTGATTTAGACCAAATCCGCGATGCGAGTTACTGCCTCCCGTGAAGAATCGCTCCGGCAGAGGGACTACACCCGGAACGGAGGTCAGGACGCTTGAGGTTCCGGCTGTCGCTGTCTGCGTCACGTTTACATTGCCAAAGGGATTTTCTACGCCGATCCGCGTTGAGCGAGCAAACACCCAGCGCCGTCCAGTGATGTTCTTGTTTTGTGCGAAGGAATGGTAGCTGGAGTTTTGTACAAAAAGGCGGGTATAGTTCGCCTGCGATCCAAAAATACTCGACGCGACTCCAAAGTCGAGAGCGTTGTAAGTTCCTCGACTGGAATCAAGCGGATCGTCGCGATGATCACGTACATAGCTGAAACTTGGCATACCGACGCGTACCGGACGCGCGAGCAGAGGTATCAATTCAGGACTGATTTGCAGCGTGCTTTGATCGACCTTCACCTTTCGATAGCTGAATTTGTAGAGAAAGGTCTCGCCTTTTCGCCATTGCTGCAGAACTTGTACCGATCCGGCTAGCTGCTGCGAACTGAAGGTGAGCACGTTTTGAGTGCTGTCGTAGAGCGCGGTAAAGCTCAATGTGAGGTCGTCGCGATTCATCCAGTGCGGTTGCGAGTAGGTTAGCGACGCCCGCTGCTGCAGCCGTCCCAAATTCGTCCGGAAGACAATCGTATCGTTGCGTCCGCGGAAGTTAGCTCTCGTAACGCCGAAGGTGACCAGGGGACTGAATCCCGTGCCGCCTCCTGGATTGCAGACCTGCGTCGATGTTGGATTCAACTGGATCCTTTGGCAGTCGCTATTCACGTTTCCTGTTTGCGCCTGAAATCCGAGTCCATAGTCGAAGGTGTAACGTCGCGCTTCTTCGATCTGCGTCATTAGGTTCTTTTTGCTGACGTTTCCATCGGGATTCTCTGTCGCCATATCAGCCTGATTGAAGATACTCAGGTCATAGAGTCTTCTCTGCGTGTTCAGCACTCGAGATTGGCTGAGGGGATCGCCTTCCTTGATCTCAAACTCGCGGGTAACCACGAACGGCTTGGTAAACCGAAGGCCTGAAATCAGAATCTTGTCTATGAATACCTGCCGGCCTTCGCTGATCTTGAAAGTAACGTCCTGGCGGTTAGGCTCGACCGGTGCGGATTGGTTGCTGGTTTCAACCTGCACATCGGGAAATCCGCGATCGTAGTAGTAACTGACAATGGCATCGCGATCGTTCGCGAGTTGAAACGAGGAAAATGGCTGTCCCGGAATGGTACTCAACTGATCCTGCAGAATGTCGTTTGAAAAGTGCAAATTCCCGATCATCTGAACTGCATGAACTAGGGTCTGGGGCCCTTCATCAATATCGATTTGCACGCGCAACCTGCCGGCCTTGCCTTCGTAGTCGTCGGTTGTTTTGGCGGTGACGCTCACCTGTTGAAAGCCGTTTGTCTGATACAAACCCGTAATTACACCCAAGTCGCGAGTCAGCAGCGCGGAGCTGAATACGCCATGGCGCTGCAATAGATCGGCCGGCTGAAGCACCATCCGCTCCCGGATGCTCTCAGACGGGAAGTATCTGTTTCCTTTAATTACAAGGTCGGTGAATTTGTGCAACTCGCCGCGATCGACGTCGAAGATGACAAGCTGACGTTCGTCTTTTTGCGTGAGCTTCGAGGTGACCGTGGCATCGAAATAGCCTTTGGTCTGGAAGTAATCGCGCAAATTGCGCCGACCTTCTGCGAGCAGATCTTCGTCGACCGCGCCTTCTTCGAAAATGGGGACGTACTTCTTAAGCAATCCCTTTCGCATGCGCGCACCCTCGATGCGCACGTCCACGATCGGTCCGCGATTAATCTCAAAGACGTAGTCGAGCTTATTTGTATCGGGGTGATAGTTTCGATCGACAACGGCCACCTGCGCTTTCAGGTGATTGGTCTTTTGAAACCTATTCCGCAAACGAGTGAACGCCCGGCTCAGCCGCGCCGCACTGATCGGCTGTCCTGGATGCAACTTCGTGATCCCACGGATTTTTCCTGGAGAGTATCCAGAATCGCCTTTCACGATGACTTCGCCAAGGCGAGCGCGCGGACCCCGTTCGATGATGAAATCAACTCCGATTTTCTGATGCTGGGGATCCAGTTCCGAATTCATACGGATGGTGGGCTCGAAGTACCCAGCTTCTGCCAGGAGCCGCTTCATCCGTTCCATGCCGTTGGCTACTGCATCCTCATCGAACTCTTGCCCGAGCTGCATCTTGCTGGCATTCACGAGCTGGTTGGCCGTAGGTGGTTGTGGCGCGCCAGATACCGTAATTTTGCCTACGAACAGCTTTTCCTCAACGACAAATGCAACGTCGAGCGAACGGTCAGGATGGGAATCAACTTCGACAGCGATCGTGCGGAACCGACCAGTAGTGAACAACTGCTGAATGCTGGATTCGACTGTACTGCGGTCGAGCGCAGCGCCGGGCTGCAGAGGAAGCAATTCGAGTAAGGAATCTTGATCGATCCGTTGAGAATTCTTGAACGCGATACTGCGAACGCGATATCCGAAATACCGAGCGAATGCATTGCTCGACTGACTGGCGGCGCTTACGTTTGTGGAGTCTGTACTGGCGGTGCCGCTCTGCTGAGCGGCCGATTTGATCGGAGGTGTGCCCGTCTCACACTGCGCTAAGAGACTCGCAGCAATCACGCCAAAGAGAATGAGTCCAGCCAACGTGCTGGGTTTGTGCCAGCATGCATTTCCCCCACTAAGAGACGACTGGGCCGCTTCAACCGTTGTTTGGCACTGCTTGTTATTCCGGCACAATGCAAATCGCAAATGGATCAGGCCTTCCCCACCGAACCGATTTCGCGCGCGCGAACACTCGGCTTGCAGCCACAAGCTTTTGGGAGCATACGCCTATAATAAAGGTGATTCCCAGCTCCAGACCTGATCGTGCACCGTCGGCGGCGAAATGTTTCCAGAAGCTAAGTCCCCATGGCCTAAAGACGAACGATACTCTCGCCAAATCCTTTTTGCGCCAATTGGTCGTGAAGGGCAGGAACGCATCGCAAAGTCAAAAGTCGCCGTAGTTGGTTGTGGTGCAATTGGCGCCTCCACTTGCACACTACTTGCCCGCGCGGGCGTAGGAAGTCTACGGATCATTGACCGCGACTACGTCGAGCCCAGCAATCTGCAGCGCCAGCTTCTGTTCGATGAAGAAGACGCGCGCCAAAGCACTCCGAAAGCGGAAGCTGCGGCGCGCCAGCTTTTTCACATCAATTCAGACGTAAAAGTCGAGCCCCAAGCAAAGGACCTGACACCCCTATCTCTTTCACTGCTACAGGGCGTGGATCTCTTACTCGATTGCACAGATAACTTTGAGACCCGATATCTGATCAATGATTTTGCCGTTAAATCACAACTTCCGTGGATTTATGCTGCCGCAGTGGGCTCGTATGCAGTGACGATGAACATTCTCCCCAGCCAGACCGCCTGCCTCAGTTGCGTCTTCCCAGAGCATCCTCGTGGAACGTTTGCCACGTGTGACACCGCCGGCATTCTGAACTCGGCAGCTACACTTGTCGCCTCGGTCCAGGTAGCTGAAGCGTTGAAGATATTGGTGGGGGCGCATGCGCAGCTTCGTCGGACACTCCTTTCCATCGATCTGTGGACTAATGATCGCTCCGAAATCTCTGCAGCAACTCCGCGCGAAGGCTGTAAGGTTTGCGGGCAGAGAATGTTTGAGCATCTGGAGGGCAAAGCTCGTCCGCAAATCACGATGTGTGGGCGCAATTCTGTGCAAATTCACGAACGCGAGCGGCCGGTAGATTTTCCCGAAATGAGTTCGCGTTTATCGCCTCACGGCGAGGTCCGCTACAACGATCTCATTTTGAAGTTCTGGCGAGATGCCTACGAGATGACGCTTTTCCGCGATGGCCGAGCGATCATTAAAGGAACCAGCGATCCTGCCGTTGCGCGCAGCTTATACGCACGATTCGTCGGTTCCTGACCGGAGCTCACTTCGCCAGCGCAGCTGCTTTTCTAAACCAGGGCCGTTCGCGGCGCTTCAAGTAGCGCGGCAAAGTCCTCTTCTTCGATAAGACTCGGCTGGCCCATTCGCGTGCTTCCTGATCTTTGCCTTGCGACTTCAAGAAATCTGCGTAGTTAACCAGTGTTTCCGAGAGGGTTGAAACCTGCACGACACGTTCGAAGATTGCGGCCGCAGCTTCCGGCTGTCCGATTTTGGCCATGCTGTGAGCAAGCAGCCCTGCAGCTCGGTCATAGTCGTAGCGACCGTCTTTGGAGACTACCTGCTGAAGATCAGCAACGGCAGCCGTGTAATCCTCAAGCTGGAGCGAGCAGAGCGCGCGCCTATAGAACGGATCCGGCGAATCCGTACGCGAGGAAATCGAGCGGTCGTAGCATTCGCGCGCACGAGCGTATTTGCCGTCTTCAAGATAAAGATCGCCCAGCTCTTCGTAGTTCCCCGCTGACGGATTGTCCAGAACAACCGCTTGCAGCCGCCGTATGCGGCTGCGGCGGGGGAACACCTGGAAGCTGCGTACCAGCATTCCCATTTCCGGCAGGACTTCCACACAGATGTAAATGAAAGCCCCTAATCCGCTGCCAAGAATGATGATCCAGAGCCAGTACCAATCTGGCCGGCGGCGGATGAAATGAATGATGGCAATGGCCTGCAGGATGAAGCCGATTCCGAAAAATCCTGGTATGCCGATCATCGCTAATAAGTTATACGGGAGAGGTTACAGGTAACAGATTACGGAAGGTAGCAAAATATCGCGAGAACTGCGGGCTTTCTGCCGGCGGGCCTGCCGCTCACGATAAAATGGAGACTAGTGACACTCCCTGTTCGCCTGATCGCAGTGGACATCGATGGCACGCTGATCGATTCCACTCTGGAGATCCCTCCTGCAAACCTGAAAGCTCTGAGACGCGCTCACGAGTTAGGTGTGCAAATCGTCTTAGTCACGGGCCGGCGCCACCGATTCGCGATGCCGATTGCCGAACAGCTTGGGTTCGAGTTCTACCTGATTAGCTCCAATGGAGCGATCACGCGGTCGACGTCGGGTAAGCTCCACTATGCCGACATGCTTCCGCGCGCGACTGCGCGCAAGTTATGCCATCACATGTCCGAATTCGCCGCCAATACGGTATTGACCTTTGACAAAGAAGAGCGAGGCGCGATTGTGGTAGAGCGAACTGACGAATTGGGGAGCAATATCCAGCGCTGGATTGACAAAAACCGGATGTATATCGCGGAAATCGCGCCGATCACGGCTGCGCTAGTATGTGATCCCGTGCAGGCTATGTTCTGTGGCACAGTCGAAAAGATGAAGCCTGCGGAAGGTCGACTAAAGGATGGCACGATGAATAGCGAGATCAGCGTCCTAAAAACTCAGTATGACCACCGAGATCTATGCATTCTTGACGTCCTTCGGCACGGTTGTTCAAAGGGATCTGCGCTGGCACGATGGGCTTCACATCTCGGCATTCCGCGCGAAGAGGTGATGGCAGTTGGAGACAATTACAATGACGTGGAGATGCTGGAATTCGCGGGATTCCCTTTCATCATGGCAAACGCATCCGAAGACCTCAAGCAGAACGGGTGGCCAGTTACCCTGGACAATGAAGCTTGCGGTGTTGCGGCGGCAGTGGAAGACGTGTTGGCGGGAGTCCTGAAATGAAAGTAAGAGCTCTGCTGACTATTTCAGGCCTGGTGCTCCTTGCGGCAAATTGCCTTCAGGCGCGCGAGTCCGCCGTACTCCGTAATGGATTCAGTATTTCGCACGATCATCATCGCCAGATTGGTCCCGTTACACGGCTCTTCCTTTCTGCGTCGGAAGATGAGTATCTGGACATGCCGTCGGAAAACATCGTGAGCTACGAACCGGAGCCCGAGGTTGCAAGTCCGAATATCAATACCACTCCGAGTACATCCTCAACGCCTGACTTGAAGCAAATCGTCAAAAAGGCAGCAGATGCGAATCAGCTCGATGCTGATTTTATTCAAGCTATGATTCGTGCCGAGAGCAACGGCAAAGCAACTGCCATATCTCCAAAAGGTGCCCAAGGCCTGATGCAGCTCATGCCGCGAACGGCAACGAAGCTCGGGGTGAAGAATAGCTTTGATGCGTCAGAAAACGTGAATGCAGGAACACGCTATCTTCGCGGATTGCTGGCGCGCTACCACAACGATCCCATTCTCGCCCTTGCCGCATACAACGCGGGCGCGGCTCGCGTCGAGCGATATCAGGGAGTTCCGCCGTATCGCGAAACCCGCGCTTATGTGGCCTCGATCATTCGAGACTTCAATCGTTGTAAAGTGGAGGAGGAGCGGGCTGCCAAATCCGCAAAGTCAACCCAAACGGCACCCACTAAAGTCTCGGATGGCAACTGACGATCGTGGACCGCAAGCGGCTTCTCATCACGTCCATTGTTGTAGTAGTGCTGGCCGTCCTTGTCATCTGGCAGGTACACTCCTGGCGCAAATTCGATTGGGAGATCTTCGGGCAGTCTCTTGAACAACTGAACTGGTGGAAGATCCTCGGGGGCGTAGGCCTTGTCTATCTCGCCGACGGCTTACGAGCTTTCCGCTGGGCAATTTTTCTGCGGCCGGTGAAGAAGGTTTCACCCTGGAGTCTGGTTCCGGCGCAATACATCGGCTTCGCTGGCCTCGCCTTGCTGGGACGTCCAGGAGAGGTAATTCGTCCGCTGATCATCGCCCGCCGAACCGGTCTTACCTTCGCATCGCAGATCGCGGTTTGGACGGTAGAGCGCATCTTCGATATCTCCGCGGTGACGGTCATCGTCGCCACGGACTTGTTGCTCTCGGGCACACTCAGAACTTTTACCGACAAGCAAATCGACATAATGCGCGCACTCGGCGGCGTCCTCATCTTCATCGTAGCGGGTCTGCTGGTGTTTGCTTTCAGTGTATGGCGAAATGGCGAGCAGATCGCGCAATGGCTGGAACGCAAGCTGGCGCGGCGCCATGCGCACACGGGTCACCGCATCGCATCGAAGATCAGAATCTTCAGCGCCGGTCTGCATACCATTCATGATCTCGGATCGTTTGCGGCTATTGCCTTTATTTCCATTGCCATTTGGATGTTGATCGCCTGCGCGTACTACGCAGTCCTGCAGTCCTACAACGATGAGACCGTATACACGATGACATTCGTATACGGCATTATTCTTATGGCGTTCAGCGTTGCCGGAGGAGTTTTGCAGTTGCCGGTGGTCGGGGGTGGTTCGCAGCTTTCTACTATCAAAGCGCTCTATTCCCTTTTCAATACTCCGCAGGAGCTCGCCACCAGTTGCGGAATGATGCTATGGCTCGTGACCTTCGTCTCGGTCACGCCATTAGGGCTCATCCTCGCTCGAGTCGAGCACGTATCACTACGAAAACTCGGCGAAGAATCGCATCTTGAAGAAGAGCAAGCGGAAGAGGCAGTCAGCCTGGAAAAGCGATAGAGAGCGATCGGCCCGAGAAACATCTTTCACGGTTCTTTGCTGCCGTGCCAGGACTTGTTAGTTGCGATAGCGTTGGTCGTATTCGAGACAAGTTTCTGCCCCTCACAACTGCCCCAGACCGCGCTGTCCTTCGCTGCTAACAGCGTAATTAACAGCGAAAACTCGCGAAAATCGTGGGTAGGAGCGGACTGGCACTTCAGGCAAAGACTGAATCAGCGGATTGAAGAAGGACCGTCACTCTGCAATTTCGATCGGAGCAGCGAAATAAAACGCCATAACAGCGAAAAACGCGGGAAACGTCTCCTCCGGTCATTCCTGATTTCGGAACTGAACTCGCTCGCCGTACCTGCATTAGATGCTGCGAGGGCATTCTTTCGGTGCGAGAAATTGTTGGGCATGTCCACCGTACTGTCACTTACCGTTCCTCTAAACCGAGCTCGCCTCGAGCTACTGGCTGATCAAGCCAATCTTGCAGAGAATGGAACGTATGTCCAGACGGCGTCCGAGCCTCTCCGAATTGGCGATTGGGAGCAACGCTAGGCACAATCGCGATCACTGACGATCAGCCGAACGACAGTCCTTTCGATGGATTGCTGGGCCCCGTGGCGATGGGCGCTCATCGTGTTGCTTTCGATTGGAGCAAAGGGACCATGAGCTGGGAATAGGAGCCATCCCGATACGGTTCAGATGTCTCCGGAATCTTGCTGCAAGTGCCGGTCGTTTGCGGCACGTTTGGAGATAGACCGGCGTGATAAGGCCAGGTACGCTGCAACCACGGATGAGTCCCGCGTCTTTTGCCGGGCGACTGGGGTTCACGTCAACTCAAGTCCGCGAGTTTCGGGTATGAAAATCGCGATCATGCCCGAAATGAAAAATGCCAATGCACAAACGTAAAACGCCGAATCGAGTCCATGTTGCTGCCCGATGCGGCCGATGGTAAAGGGCGCGATCGAGCTGAGAGCACGCGCGCCATTGTAAGTAAGTCCCAGCGCTCGCGCGCGGACGCTGGTGGGAAACAACTCGCTGCCGATGATTCCCGATCCGGAAAAGAACCCTGTTCCGAAGAAGGCTACGACCGCTCCAAGGACAAGCAGCACAGCCGGCTGCCGCGCCGCGGCATATGCAGGCACCAGCACCGCAGCGCAGATCGTGTACAGCATGAACGCAGGCCGGCGTCCGAGTCGGTCAGCGACCCATCCATAGCTCGCATATCCGGGAGCCATTCCAACAATGTTCAGGAAGACAAGCAACGTTGTCGTACTCAGCGCTCCAAAACCCCGGCCGCCCTGGTCGGCCGGGAGTGATAGGTAAGGCGGAATCCAGGTGAAGAGGCCCCACCAACCGAACATGCCGAACGTATTCATGATCAGAAGCGTCAGCGTCTTGCGGCGATATGGTCCAACGAAGAGCTCACGGAAACGTAGATGCGAACCTACATTGCTGTTCGAACCGGCTTCCCGGCGTTCTTTCCATAGTTCTGATTCGGGAACGTCCTTTCGAATCCAGAACGTAATCAGTGCGGGTAGCACGCCAACGAAGAACACATATCGCCAGCCGGTTCTCGGAAGCATAATGCCGGCCACGAGTGCAGCAAGCGCATAGCCCACCGCCCACGAGCTTTGCACCACGGCCACCGCACGGGCACGCAAATACGTGGGCCAGCTTTCGGCGACTAATGTGGCGCCTGTATTCCACTCACCACCCATACCGAGCCCGAGCAAGAACCGAATGATGGCCAGCATAAGAACTGAAGTTGCTAGTCCGCTGGCAAACGAACAAACGGAATAGGTAAGGATGCTGAGCATCAGGGCACGAGTGCGTCCGATGCGATCGGCGATAAAACCAAATAGCACGCCTCCGATTCCGGACGCGAGCAGCGTGAGCGTGTTCAGCAACCCGGCGCTCTGCTTGCTCATGTTGAGATCCTGCATGATATGCGCGACCACGAGCGAGTAGAGCATTACATCGAACGCATCAAGCATCCAGCCAAGCGCAGCAGCAATCAGCGTGCGCCGCTGACCGGGACCGACCTCAGATATGAAGGCGAGTGGGTTGCGCATGGGAACGGCGAACGCAAAGGTCGCGAAGAATAGACTTCAGAGGTCACAAAGATCATGGTGACCTCCGCCTTCAAACCCTCGTGACCTTCGTGTTCACTTTGCTAAAAGGAAGCAGGTTAACAGAAGGAAAGCTCAGGAAGCCAAAGAACTGGTCAGCGAAAAGAATCGCTTCGCTTTTTTCACGTCTTTTCCGATCTGCTCTTTCAAGGCCTCAGGACTTGGCCACTTGACCTCTGGACGGAGCCATTTCAGGAAACTGATCTCCACTTCCGTGCTCTCATCCAGATCCAAAGGATGAAAGTTCAGCAAATGCGTTTCGATCGCAAACGATTCTCTTTCGAATGTCGGACGAGTGCCGACGTTCGTAACTGACTCGAAGGTCTCGCGAGCTACACGCGTGCAGGTAACGTAGACTCCGTTCTTCGGTACGAGTTCGGAATAAGTCGCGAGATTGATGGTCGGGACCGTATAGCGCGAGCCATACCCACGTCCTTTGGCCGGAGTGCTGATAATGGAAAACAACCGCCCTAGCAGATGCCGTGCCTTGCTCACTTCACTTGCCAGCAAAAGCTGCCGAATGCGGCTGCTTGAAACAGCTTCACCTCGCAAACGCATTTCGGGATAAACGAAAACCTCAAATCCAAAATCCCTTCCGAACTGCTCAAGCTTCTCGCAATTTCCCTGGGCGCGATGCCCAAAATGGAAATTAGAACCTTCATGAACCTCTTTTGCTCGAAGTCTGCGTGCGATGACGTTTTGGGCGAAATCGCGAGGAGTTGTCGATGAGAACTGCTTGTCGAACGTGATTACCACGGTGGCGTCGATTCCGGTTTTTGCCAACGCCGCAAGCTTCTGATCAACGGGAGTAATGAGCAGCGGAGCACTCTCGGGACGGAGAACTCTAACCGGGTGCGGATCGAACGTAACGGCCATCGATTTGGCACCGGAAGCTCGGGCGCGCTCGACTACTTTCGCGAGCACGTGCTGATGTCCACAATGCACGCCATCGAAGTTGCCGATGCTGACTATGGTCGCGCCCCAATCGGCGGGAATCTCCTCCAGATGGCGAAAAACTCGCATCGCTAGATTTCAAACTCCAGCTTGAGGCCATCGTGCGCTAGTCGAATATGTGCCGGGAGTGAAGCATTGGTCTCTTCGTGTCCCAGTTCGTGCGACATGTGAACGAAGAAGGCACGCTTCGGCACGAGCTTCTCGACGACTTGCAATGATTCATCCAGAGAGGAGTGGGTCGGATGTGGGCGGCGTCTGAGCGCGTCAAGGAACAGAATATCCAAACCATGCAAAGCGCTCATGGTCGCATCTGGAATAGACCTGAAATCGGTGAGATACGCCGCCGTCCCAAAACGGTACGCAGTAATTGCCGAATCGCCGTGCAGAACTCTCAGTGGCTGAAACTTGGCGCCGAAAAGTTCCAGAGCTCCATTTAGTCGGTGCAGCGTGACCTGCGGCCGCGTCGAGTAGGTCGAGTGGGGATCGAAAACATACGCAAACATGCGCTCAATAATCTTCGCGGTGTCCTCATCGGCATAAAGCGGCAGTTTTTGCTCGCGCTTGAAGGTAAGGGGACGTAAGTCGTCGAGGCCGAGGATGTGATCTGCATGCGCATGCGTGTACAGCACGGCATCAAGCCGCGTAATCCTTTCCCTCAGTGCCTGCTCGCGGAAATCTGGCGTGCTGTCGATGAGCACAACGTGCCCGCCATATTCCAGCATGATAGAGGGTCGAGTACGGCGATCGTGCGCATCAGCGGAAGTACAGACTTTGCAATTGCACCCGATCGTCGGCACTCCCATGGAAGTCCCGCTGCCCAGGACCGTAAGCGTTGCCTTCATTTTGCGATTGGCTTACCGCCGGCTTGATTAGGTGCGCGCGTGATGGCATTTGTGATTTCGAGAAACGCCATGCGCAGCTCGAAGAGAACGCTCTGAAGCAGGTTTTCTTCTTGCTTCGTGAGATTGCCTTTGGTTTTGTCTTTGAGAACGCCGAGTGTGTCGATGGTCTGGCGCGCGCCGATGATGTCCGGCTGCGGATTCTCGCCTTCACGGTGCATGATGCCGAGCTGCAGCATGGCTGTGACATAGAGCGACTGCACCAGGCGATCGAACGTCATTTCAAAGTCTTCAGCTTTGCCGTGACCGCCGGCTGCCAGCATATCATCGAGCTTCTTGTTCGACGCGCGATATTCCTTATGCTGCGCCTCTTGTTCGGCGTGAGTAGGCGCAGGCGGAAGTTGCTCTTCAGTATTTGGGGCGGCAGTTTGACTCGGTTGAGATGACTGCGCTTTCGGCTGTGACTCTTCGCGAACGTCGGTGCGCAATTCGCCTTCTTCGGTGAATTTGCGCCGGTCGCTAACGACAAAATCAGGTTTCTTTTCCGCCATACTTTTTAAGATGCCATCGAGACCGGAGACTCTGCCGGTTTGGCTTCGCCCCCGGGATAAGTAATTTTTGCGCCGCTCTCAAGCGCTTCGCGGCGCAGGTAGCCTAGCGCGAGCGTTTCTTCCCCCGCTTCGGTGGGAACGCGGGCTACGCTGGTAATCTCGCCGACGTCCTTCCCGTCCGCCTGAAGCTTTAAACCAATCGGAGGAAGTTCTCCTTCGACACGAAACTTTGTGAACGCACGATGAACATTGCCGCGAGAGCGAATGCGCTCCACAATTTCCTGGCCGATGTAGCAGCCCTTGGTGAAATTGAGCGCGTGGTTCTGACCAGTTTCCTGCGGCAAGTCGCGATCGCGAATATCTGTTCCGTATTTCGGAAACGCGATCATAATTCGGAATTTCTCGAGCGCTTCGCTGCCGACCGGAACAGCTCCGGCTTCGACCAATGCCTTCCAAACTTGCGACAGCACCTCTGCCGACGCCCAGATTTCATACGTTAGGAACTCATCACTCGCCATTCGCGTCAGCGTAAGCTGTTTGCCGTTCCAGGTGACGTCTGCCAACTGCATGGGTCCTAATCCCGGATCTTCAATGCCGATCTTCTTCAGAATCCCCGTCGCGTTCGCTCCCTGCACTCCAATCGCGCTCAGCTCTGAGCTTCTGTCGATGAGTTCAACCTTGTCCATGATGATGTACCGCCGGAGCACTGTGAGCAGGTTCTCGAGCTGCGACCGTTCTGTATCAAGCAGGAGATACTCCCCGCGGCTATAAGCGTAGAGATCGCCCAGGATGCGTCCCTGTGGATTGAGGACAAAGTTGTAGTTCCCGCAATTTAATGGAAGATCCTTGATGGTGTTGGACACCATTCCATTCAACCAGCGAACACGGTCATTGCCTGACACCATCACCTTTGCGCGCCAACCGAGATCGTAGATGGCGCACCCCGACGTTAGCTCGCGAAACTCGCGCTGTAGGTCTTCGAATGACAGTGCGGTCTCGACTCCGCTGTACTCGCCCATGCGAGCGCCAGAGCTGACGAGCATGTCATA
>CAYZHX010000062.1:0-22824 GCA_964476905.1 uncultured Terriglobales bacterium | reverse complement strand
CTGCCTTTTTGTCGTCGCCCTCATCAGAGCACAGCAAAGCATACTGGTATCTGACTCGGATATCAGTGGGTCGCAACTGCATCGCGCGTTCCAGTTGAGACTGCGCGTCTTCCAGTCGTCCCTGCTGCCGCATCAGGGTTCCCAACCACAGGAGCGCATCGAAAGAGTTTGGATCCAGAGCCAAAGCCTTGCGGAAGGCTGCTTCAGCACCATTGAGGTCGGAGTTCAGAAACGCCAATCTCCCACGCAGGTTGTAAGCCTCCGGCAAATTTGGATTGAGCGCGATAGCACGGTCGACTTCGTCGTTGGCGCCCTTTTTGTCATTGCCCTTGAGGCGAGTAAACGCCATTAGCATGTGAGCCTGGGCTGTGTCACCGTTTTGCAGGATGCGCTGAATCATGAGCGCTCCGCGCTCTTCTTGACCTTGATGGAGCAGTGCGGTGCCAAGTAGATAGTCAAGCGTCAAATCACCGGCATTTACGTCGGCCAGCGGATCAAGAATGCCGATTACTCTGCTGTCTTGCCCTTCGCGCAGATAGCACTCGGAAAGAAGCAAACCGACTCTTAGCCTCTGGGGGTCTTGGGCCGGTACAACCGAGTAAACGCGCTCGAACTCTTTGATTGCTGGGTCGACGTCACCCATCTTGTAGTAGGCCAACGCGAGATTGAACCGTATGCCGTAATTGGTAGGTTGCGCCGCGAGCGCCTGCGTGTACTCCTGTGTGGCCTCGCTGTAACGGCCTTCGTGGGCAAGCGCCGCACCGAGATTCGAACGCACCGCGGCGGCTTCCGGATGGGCCTTTAAGTAGATTTGGTAATCCGTAATCGCCTCGGCGTAGTGACCTGTCTGGTGCAGTTCGACCGCCTGCCTCAGCACCTGCTCGTCTGAGTTGTCCTGTGCTGCCGCTATGGCATTACAAAGCAGGCCCACAACTATGAACCGGTACATCCCTACTCTCAATCTTCGACACGACATGACTGCAGCCGCTTGACCTTTATGCCTCACTGCTCGACCTGAAATGCAATGTTTTCTTCGGCCTTAGAACTTCCCTGAACGACTCCAATGCGAATCTGGTACGCGCCCGGCGTGAACTTGTCAGCAGGAAGGTTGGCGATGTAAGGAATTCGTCCGTCTGGCTCAACTGCCGGCAATGGAGCCTCGGCCGCGCCCAGATACTGCCCTTCTTTATAGAAAGCCATTGTCAATTTAACAGGATCCCTTGAGGCGCGATCCGGATAAACAGCAAAATAGAACGGCAGCACGTTGCCGGGACCGCCCTTAAGCGTGCTGGTGAGCGTGGGAACAACCTTGCCTCCGGGAAAGTAAAAAGGATCGAGAATTTGATTATCCTTCAGCGCGTCAGTGCGGCGCACCACGACTACGTCGCTGATCGAGAGCTTGTTCGATGGCTCAGGAACCGTGAGTGAAGTTTTCTTTACGCCGATTTTATTCCCATTTCGGTCCATGACCACTGCCTCGAGCGAGTACGCCCCAGGAGCGAGTTCGGTTCGGAACGTTTGGACCAAGTGCCCGGCCTTATAGGCGTCGATCTTGTCTATGGGAACTTGGACCGCGAAATCCTTGCTGAACTTCCCAACAACCTCACTTTGCGAATTCTTGATGATGGCGAGTAGCGCAGCATCGACGGCAGCAGTTTTTTGTTCTGGCTGCGGTGTAAAAGTTAGACCGGCCAAGGGGGCCTCGAACGTGACCATGTACTCAATCTTTGGTCCATGATCGTTGAACCGATCTGCAACCGCATTGAAATTAACATCTGCAGGCGCCGAGGCGGAATTGATTGCCCTCAGCAGGGGCATTTCAAAGGCGTACAACTGCTGGCCGCTTTTCACTTGAGGTAATGCGAAGTAGCCGCTGCGCGTATGCACAACGACGTCTGGACGATCCAAACGAACGGAAATGGTGCGGAATTTTCCATCGTAGACTTCAATGTGTGGAGCGTAAGTCGCCTCGTAGTACGTGCGTACTTCGTCCATAGCAGTCCTTAGAGGTGCTCGCAAATCGTTGGTTTCGGCAATCATAGCGCCACCGGTTTTGTTTGCGAGGTCCTGCAACCAGAGCATGGGGTTCGATCGCGTTGCCGCTATCGCCGTATCCATAGCGCGAGCTTGCCCCGGCGTCACCGGTCCAACTCCTCCTTTCATCTCGAAGTCGCGAACGTCTTTGTTCGCATCGGTCAAGAGATCTCGCCCGCCGCCGCTTTGACTCCAAGTCACCAGCCCTTTGGCATCGACAGTATAGAAACTGATATTGGCGCGGTTCGCGGCGCTGATCATACTGGCGTACTCATCCTTGAGGACCTCCGGGATCATCAGCCAGGAGTTGAAGTACAAAACTACTTTTCGCCCCGGTAACTCCGACTGTCCCTGCACCAGGCTTAAGAGTGCATCCAGGCTGCCGCGGGCACCCTGCTCGCGGTCAGCCATATCGGCTGCCTGAAGCATGTCGTACTGCATCTTCGCCAATCGCCAGTTCACCATACTTTGGGCCTGGCTCTGGCTCGGTCCGCCAGCGGCACCACCCTGCAGTTGCGGTTCGTCGGAAGAGAGAACCTGCTTCAACTCGGACTTATATTGCTCGGTTTGATTTGAGTATTGCGTAAAGGACCACATCTTGGCCTTGTCGAGGCTTTTTAGTAAAGCCGCGTGATCCGCAGTGAAGGGTTGGATCAGGTGCAGCTTCTGATCAACCGTCATCACAGAAAAATAGAGATTTTGCTCGGGCGTCATCTCCAGCAGGTCTTTCACTGCCCCGCGGAAGAACTGCTTCCCTTCCGCATCCAGGTTTTCGAAGACAAGGGTTACGAGCCGAACTTCCCGTAAGGGATCCAGAGGCGGTGGCTGGACTGCGGAGGTGGGCACATTCAAATCGCGAACAGCATTGCCTTGTACCAGTTGAAATGATCTGAGCTTCTGCTCGACGCCGTTCTCCAGTACGTGAATCTCCTCACGACGGACATCGCGCACCGTCCGCCCTTTCTTGTCGCGAAAGACCATGTCGAGAGCAACCTCTTCCGAGGTTGATTTCAGGGTGGGAACGGAAGTCTGATCCGAAGTTCCCTGCTGCGATTGGCCAGAGCTCGCCAAAGGGGCGATAAATATGAAGCATCCAGCGAGACTGATAAAGAGGCGGTTCATTGGGTCAAAGCTCCTAGCAGCAGCCGAGAAGAATCTCTTCCAAACCGAGCTTCATTTGCTGCGGCTAAATCGTTTTTCTCGGGAAAGGATTATCCCACGAAACTTCATCGAAGAGACCGTTTTCGCCCGCGTTGGGGAAAAAATAGCGCGGTGATGGGCATTCTCGACTCGAACTAGACTAAGAAAACGTTGCTGTTGAAACAAACCTCGTTGTTTTGGTGACAGGCTGCATTCCCCATTGGAGAAAACATTCCCTGCGGAGGATTGAGGCGCTGTATCACCTTTGCGCGGGTCCGCTCTGTTGAGAAAGCACGTCTCGCTTCATCTGATGAACGAGAACCTCGTTAGAATTCCACTGTAAGTATTGATCGAGAATCTTGCGTGCGTCTTGAGTGCGTTGCTGGTCCATATAATGCATAGCGAGACGCCCATAAGCTTCTTTTAGCGAAGGATCCAGGCTAATCGCTCTTAAGAATTGATCTTCTGCTTGGCTCGCAGCGCCCGAGGTTTCCAGCACGCGCGCGAAAGTCAGTGCGGCGGCAGCGCTTTTCGGATTCAGTTCAACTGAACGCCTTCCGAATTGAAGCGCGTTCGTAATATCTCCCGTGCGAAAGCTGTAATCCTCAAGCTCAGACATCGCCTCGGGGTCATTGTTGAGCTCTTCGGGCTTAAGCCCTAACAGGAGCTCGACGCCGTCCTGCCAAAGATCGTGGTTATCTACCGCCGAGAGCGACAATTCAGCCAGTCCGAAATTACGTTGACGAAATGGCTCTGGCGGTTGTCGCCAGACAAGGAGGCTTTGCTTCTGCGGCGGCTCAATACCCTCGGCAGGAGTTCGGAGGATGCGATGGTCTGTATGCGATGCGTGGCTGATCGTCACCTTCGTTGTCGTCGGCATGTGACAGCTCGTGCACTCCTGCAACCCCGCTGCATGCGCCGAGGGTGAAAGCTGTTGGTGACAGGACGTGCATATCGCCTTAATCTCCTGTGCCCGTGGCTGCTGTGCCTTGTGTGGATTGTGACAGGTACCGCACCAGAGTTTTCCCTGGGTCGCCTGCGCACAATGGCTTTGAGCAAGTTGCTCCACCTCGCTGGCGAGAGGAACCTCCGGCTTGCTGTTTCCCACGAGTATGTACGTTGAAAAGAAATTCTCGGCAATTTCCCCGGCGTGATAATCCGTCCAATCCTTCCCCGGATTTAAAACACGGATGGTTCCCTCCAAGTGACATTGTTCGCACACGCTGTCTCGTGCTGGACCTGTCAGCTTCGCAGGGTTCACTATGTTCGAACTGATCGGATGCCGTACGTGTTCTTCGCTCGGTCCGTGGCATCTCTCGCATGTGATGGGCTGTACGTTTTTTGAAACGAGGTGGCGTCCATCAGGATCATCGAAGCGGGCGCCGGTTGCATGGCAATACAGGCACGCTTTTACGACGCCTCGATCGAAATCCAGAACGTTTTTTGTTTCGTAGCCGGGAGACACATCCCATCCAAAGCCGTTGTACCAGGATAGTGGTGACTCAAAGAGATAGTCCTTCACTTGCACTAGGAAGGTGCTGCCCTGCATGCCTCCACCCACCTGGTATCGAATCGGATAATCGACGATGAATCCGTTTTCCTGCAGCCGGTGGTACATCGTTCCGTTGTCGGTCTTTATCGTGAGCACGCTGCCAGAGGGCGCATGCTTAATGACCTTGTCCGGATATGCTTGCGGCGCGACAAACGACTTTCCCATCGCTGTCGAGAGATAGCGCAGAGTTTCGGTCCGATGACAGTTGATGCAGACCGGAGCTAAGGGATTTTCGGATGGTTTACTGCCGGCAGCGGTAAGGTCCGGAACCGAAGAAAGAACAAGCGCGGCCGGCAAAGCCCACCAAAACAGTTTCATGAGGCTGCGTTGCGAGCGAAACAACAGATACCAGGCTGACAGAGATCTCAATATGAGCGGATTATATTCGAAAGGTTTTTAGGTTCACCGGAGTAATTCAATGCAGAAACTGGCTGCAGTCATACATGCTCACGGATTCTGCACCTCGAAGCCAATCCACTGCCAGGCAGTGGAATGTCTCTTCGCGAGCTCGTCTTTCACGATCACCTGCAGCGCGTAATCGCCGGGAGTAAACCTGGGTCCGAGCACCATGTGGCCGCTCGTAGCTACGTATCTTGTGGATGGGTTCTGAAGGAAAGATGCAGGAGCCGGCGTGCTTTGCATCATCTGTGAGCCGTCACGAAAGACGCGAACCTGAACTTTTAGGTTGGTGCGCTGGTCGGGGCCGCCCTTAGCATTGAAAACCTCGTAGTACCAGCGGATGGTGTCTCCTGGCTTGAAAATTCGAATGGCCTCACTGCTGTCTGTTTCATCGTTCTTCCGGTTTGAACCGTTCGAAGGGTTGCGTGCCGCTTCGGAAGGGATGGTTCGCTTTAATAAGATGCCCGAGAGCGCCAAGCGTCCTCGACTTAAGTTCGGGACTTCGATGAATTGATTTGCCGATCCCATCTTTCCCGAAATGGCATCGCGCACCGCAACTCTCACCTGGTACGGACCCGGTTTTGCGACAACTTGCTGTAGCGTGAGAATCGCCCCGCGCTGATCGCGAGCGTCGTTCATGTCGGTGCCAGCTAGCGTATAAGTCCGCTGTGTGCTATTGACCGCTGCACCGTCTTTGTCGAAGGTTGCAGAGACAGCATTTATCGTCGATTGCCGGCTGGCATCGGGAGCCGATTTAAAGTTCAGATCGTTGGTATCGATATAGACGAATGTGGTCAAAAGCGGTTTATCCACCTCAGAAAAGAAAGACGTGATGCGCAAATGAATGTCGTTCTCGGCAAAGGGCGACATCAGCACACGTGCAAACTGCTGCGCCTTCGAAAAAGCCGAAGTGTCGGTCCCGCCCCTGCCAGGAACGCCATAGAAACCAGATCGGGAACGCACTGTCAAACCGGCACGTTTCACCTTCACTGCAATACTATGAAATTTTTGCGACGCATTCTTTCCTTCAAAGGTGCTTGTTGGCGGACGATAACCAAGCAGGTAGTAGTTGCTCGAATCGCTTACTGCTTCTCTAATCAAACGTGCGGTATCGTTTTCGAAACCGAAAGTGCCGCCAGTTTCACGAGCGAGCTTTAGCAATCCTCCCTTGGCAAAAAAGTCCGCAATGCTCGTCTCGTGGAGTTGGGTATTTAGCTCATCAGTCGGCGGCTGTCCCGCCGGCAGAGGCCCTCCGCCGAATGGATTACTGGATGCGTCTGCAACCAGGGGATCTAGACCGTGCGGATCGATCGTGTAGATCACTACCGCCGATCGCTCAGCGGCATCGGTCACTTTGCGCAGAACGGCTTCAACGGTTCTGTAATTTTGACACTCCTTATCTGAGTCCACCTGATCCGGCCTCTGAGAGATCTGCATCTTTTCGGAAAACAGAATCAGGGCCTTTCGTCCAGGGAGATCCCGTAATCCCTGCACGATGTAGCGGATTGCCGCAAGAGAACCGATCGCACTATTCGCGTCCTCAAAACACTTCTCCGCGGCGTCCGCCGCGGCATAGCGGTCGGCATTAAACGTAGTTCCAGCGACGCTGGGAGGTTCTAAGCTACGCGAGAGATCAACAGGAACAAAACTCGACGCACGCGCCATGAAGTGGACCTTCACCTGATCGATTGCAGAGTAGAGTAGGCGCTTATCCGTCGTGAACTGCTGCAAAGCTCCTACACCGGCCCCCGTGCGCACAACAGCTACCAAATCACCGGGTTGCATATCACGATCAACGAACTTCTTAAGTGCGACTCGCACATAAGCCACTCCCGTCGGCGAAAGCCCCAGATCGTCTACCATCAGCACAATCTGCCGGCGTGCTTGTTGTGGCGATAGCGGCACCGGAGGAGCAGGTATGGCTGAATCAGATTTGGCGCGCGATGACTTTCCAATGGCCGGTACCGACTTCACTCCTTCTGCAACGTAGCTGAAGGTGGTGATGGTCTGATGCACGCCGTCCTGCAAGATCTCAAAATCCTTTGGAGTGAGCCCCGTAACAGGCCGGCCTTTTGCGTCAGTAACAACCGCATCCACCTGAACTCGGTTGACATTGATATGGACAACGAAACGACCAGACTCGTCTTCATTGGAATTGCTTAACTGCAGTTGTGGAAAGGCGCTCGTGCAGATCAATACGAGAGCGACCAGATGTCGCATATCTAGCCCTCATTGAAAGCGCAGCAATTGTAATCCGGCCATCCGAGTACAACACATGGGCACCGAATAGAGTTGTACTCAGGCTATCGCATTGTTGCTTCCAGAACGGGAAATTACCGGATTACTCAGCTGCCCCGCAGCCTGTGGAGGCCAAGAATCGTTTTCCGCCCTCAATACCTGTTGCCTCTTTGATCGTATAGACTGAATCCGCCGTCACATTAGAAAATCGTTCTTTAATTCCGCTCGGCCATTGAATTTCGATCGAGCCTATTTTCGCGTGGGTGCCTAGCCCAAAGTGCAAGCGAAGATCGTTCTGGGAAAGATAACTGCTGCCGGAGCGAACTTCCCCGATCTGCCTTAAATCCCCTGCCGTCACTACGACGCGAGCGCCGATCGCCGCCCGGTTACTCTTCGTGCCAACTAGCTTCAACAGAACTGCGTGATTCGAATTCTGAGTGCAATTCAGCAGCAACGTGGGAGCCTCGCCAACGTTGAGCATCAGAACGTCCAGTTTGCCATCGTTGTTGATATCGCCAAACGCCATGCCGCGCCGGGACTGCAGCGGCAAGCTCTGCAATGTGGTTGATCGAGTGACATCGCGGAATGTACCGTCGCGATTGTTATGAAAAAGAACCACTGGTTCACGGTAGAGGATATCCATCTTGGCTTGGTCGATTTGGGGATAGGTGTGACCATTCGCAATCAGGATGTCATCCCACCCACTGTTAGTAAGATCGGCAAACCCTGTTCCCCAGCCCACGAGAGGGAATGTAGCTTGTGCAATGCCGGCGGCAATGGTGACGTCGTCAAAACCTCGGTCCCCACGGTTGAGGTACAGCGTGTCGGATTCTTGCATGAAGTTCGTGATGAAGATATCCAGCTTTCCACGATGATCGAAATCAGCAACGTCCACTCCCATCGAGCCTTGCTCACGGCCATTTCCGCTCAAAGCTGTTCCTGACAGCTCAGCAACATCTTCGAAGGTTCCATCGTGCTTATTGTGATAGAGATAATTCGGCCCACGGTCGTTGGCCACGTAGAGGTCTGGCCAGCCGTCATCATCGTAGTCAGCCCAGACGCCCTGCATTCCGAATAGGCCTTTCGGGTCCGATACTCCCGCCTTCTTGCCAACTTCTTCAAATCTTCCATTCCCTTTGTTGTGAAACAGAAAGTCTGTTTCTCCCGGAAAACCCCAGGGGCCACAAAAAACTCGCAATCCCAAAAATGTGCATGATGAATCTGCGCTGAACTGCCGTTCGTCAACGTGTGTGTAGCGAGGAACAAACAGATCCACCAGTCCGTCGCGATCATAGTCCCCCCAGGCTGCGCCTGTAGGAAAGCCATCTGCCTCGACACCCGCTTGTGCCGTCACGTCTTCGAACTTGCAGTTGCCTTTATTGCGATACAGCACGGAGCCGCCGAATCCTGTCACATAAATGTCTTCCTGGCCGTCATTATCGAAATCAGCAACAGCGACGCCCATACCCCAACCTTTGCGCGTCAGTCCGGCTTGGGTTGTGATGTCCTTGAACTTCAGGCCTCCCTCCTGGTGGTAAAGAGTGATCATTGGATCTCCGCCTGATTTGTATCGGGATGCTGTCGATCCATTCACAGCGATGATGTCGAGCTTGCCGTCGTTATCGCAGTCAATGAAGCCGACGCCACCACTCATTGTCTCGACCATGTACTTCCTCTCCGGAGTTGAGATATGGGAAACGATGAGTCCGGCCCGTTGGCCGATGTCTTTGAAATCTGGCACTTCAACAGGAAGCGTCTGAGCCGATAACATCTGAGTCATCTGCAGGACACTGATGGAGAAGAAGATTTTCCTGATGACGTCTGAACAGACCACGAATTTTCCCATTTGGCGAAAGCGGAAGCTGGCAGAACGGGTCATTCAATCGGTGCCGGCGAGTTTGAATTACTGTAGGACTTCATAGACAGCTGCATTATCGTACCTTTGCTAATGAACCTTCCCAATCGGACAAAACTCCGAGTCCTTCTTCTTGCTCTCTGTGCGGCTATAAGACCGATCGCCTCGTATGCGCAAACAGGTGCACGAAATCAGGCTCCCAGAAAGGCACATTCAGAATCCTTTGAAAGTCTGGCCTCCCAAGCTCAGTCGGCAATGGATGCTGGGCGCCTCACAGAGGCTATACAGCTATACGCGCGAGTTGCCAAAATGCGGCCGAGTTGGACTGAAGGGTGGTGGCATTTAGGAACACTGTACTTTGACTCGAGTCGCTTTGCCGAAGCACGTGATGCCTTCCTGCATTTCGTGACGGTTGAAAAGAAGCAGCCCGGCCCCGGGTTCGGAATGCTGGGGCTGAGCGAATTTCAGTTGAAGCATTATTCTCAGGCCCTCAGTGCACTCGAACGCGGCAGGAAACTTGGACTGGGAAGCAATCCTGAGTTCGAGCACACAGTCCTGTTTCACATCGGCACCCTGCAAGCCCGTATGGGCGAACCAGAGATCGCGATTGAGCGGTTGACATTGTTGGCTAATCAGATTGCAGCCGCGCATCCTGAGGCTCCTAAGGATGCAGTACTCGCAGACACCGATCTGACCAATGCGCTGGGAATCGCCGCGCTGCGCATTCCAAAGTTGCCTTCCGAAATCCCGGCGTCCCAAAGCTCCCTCGTCCAGCAAGCCGGACGCGCTCAAGCTTTAATCGCGCTTCAGGAGGGAGTCGCGGCTGAGGCGGAGTTGAAGCAACTCGTCGCCGATCACCCGTCCGAACCCGGAGTTCATTACCTGTATGGAGTATTTCTACTCAAGGAGCATCCGCTTCTGGCGGTGGACGAATTCCGTCGTGAAATCGAGGTAGCGCCTGAGAATGCTGCCGCGCACATTCAACTCGCTCTTGAATTTCTTCGCACAGGTGACTACGAACAAGGTCTCGAATACGCGAAAGAGGCCGTTGCCTTGGCCCCGCGGAATTTCGTCGGTCACGTCGCCTGCGGCAGACTTTGGCTCGGGATGGGAAAACCCGAGCCTGCTTTGCAGGAGCTGCGAATTGCAGTGAAGCTGGCCCCGACTAGTCCGGACGCTCACTTTGCCCTCTCGCGAGCTTTATCGGAAGCGGGGCACAGTGAGGAATCTGCGCGTGAGCGCGCAGAATTCGAGCGGCTTCAGGCCCTCTCCGAGGCCGCGCAGCGATAAACAAACCAGCTCGCGTGTGCTAAGCTGACCTTCACCAATGGTTCGGGTTTTCCTCGCTTTAGCAGCTATCCTTCTTCTTGCGTTCACAGTTGGAAACGGAGTTGAAGCCAGCACCAGCAATATCCGGTTTGAAGACGTCACCAGCCGATCGGGGGTTGACTTCGTTACCAACAATTCTCCGACGCCGAATAAAAACCAGCCTGAGACCATGATTTCAGGAGTCGGTCTGATCGACTACGACAACGACGGGTATCTCGATATTTACCTCATCAATGGCGCCTCGATTCCATCGCTGAAGAAAGACTCTCCTAAGTACTACAACCGCCTCTTTCATAACAATCACGACGGAACGTTCACCGACGTCACCGAGAAGGCTGGAGTTGCCGGCGATGGATACGACATGGGAGTTGCCGTCGGTGATTTCGACAATGATGGTTGGCAAGACCTTTATGTTGCGAGCGTCACAAAAAATCACTTGTATCACAACAATGGCGACGGCACTTTTAGTGACGTCACCGACAAAGCAGGAGTCGGAACCCCAACATTTAAAGGCCAAAAGATGTGGAGCGCGGCTGCGGGCTGGGTGGATTACAACAACGATGGCAAGCTCGACCTGTTCGTGGCTAACTACTGCAAGTGGGAGGTCAACAAGGATCCGGTGTGCCTCAGCGGCGGCCGTCTGCGGGCGTACTGCCATCCCAAGTTTTATGAGCCATTGCCTTCCTCTCTTTACCGCAACAGTGGCGACGGCACCTTTACTGATGTTTCAGATGAAACCGGCATCTCAAAGAAGCTTGGTAAAGGAATGGGAATAGGTTTTAACGATTATGACGGGGACGGATTCGTGGATATTTTCGTCGCCAATGACAATATGCCGAATGCACTATTCCACAATCTCAAAGGCAAAGCCTTTGAAGAAGTAGCGATGGACACTGGTGTGGCATATTCCGAAAATGGGAAAGCCGTTTCGGGAATGGGAGCCGAGTTCCGCGATCTTGACAACGATGGCCTGCCGGACATCTGGCACACTGCGACCGAACTGGAAACTTTTCCTCTTTTTCATAATCGCGGCAACAGCATCTTCATTGATGAGACCGGTCGAAGTGGTTTGGCCCGGCCTACGCTGCAAATGTCGGGATGGTCGAACGGCGTTGCCGATTTCGATAACGACGGGCTGAAAGACTTATTCGTCGCGCGCGGCAACGTTCTCGACAACATCGCAGAATTCTCGAGTCGAACCTATGGCGAGCCGAATTCAATCTTTCGCAATCTCGGCAAACTGACGTTCGAGGATGTAAGCGCCGAAGCTGGACCTGCCATGCAGGTCGCACTTCCCTACCGAGGCGCTACCATCGGTGATCTGTTCAATGATGGGCACATGGACTTGGTTGTCACCGCCTTGAACAAAGAGGCGAGAATTCTTCGCAACGTCTCCGTGAACCACAATAACTGGATTGCGTTTGACCTGGTCGGCACGCGCAGCAATCGCATGGGAATTGGGGCACAGGTCAAAGTCACCACTGAAGATCGCAATAGCCAATACGATATCGTCTCCACGAGTGCAGGCTATGCAGCCTCGCGCGATCCACGTCCTCACTTTGGTCTTGGATCTTTCAAAACCGTGAAGGAAGTCGAAATTCGGTGGCCAAGCGGCACCCGTCAGGTGCTAAGGAACCTGTCAGCCAATCGCTTCCATCGGATTGAAGAACCTTCGACGGCTGCAATCGCTGCGCGCTGACGCCCCGGCATTGTTGACTTTCGTAATTGGCCAGCAATCCTGTATTTTCATTGCGCTACTGGTAAGAACACAACCTCGCAATGAAACCCAAAAACCTGCACTCAACTTCGCATCAGACAGCTGGAGCTAACCGCGCCCGGCATGCTTTCCGCGCTTTCCTAAGCCAGTCCAAATCCGCTGCGCCACTCTGCTTCGCTTTGTTAAAAGCGGTTTGCATCTGTGGCCTGCTGTTCGCTCAGGAGACATCTCTTCAATATCGCGATGCTCACCTCGCGATCGAGCAGCGCGTTGCCGACCTGCTCAGCCGGATGACTCTCGAAGAGAAAATCGAGCAGATTGCCGGCGGACGTTCCCGTGGGATTCTCGACACCTCGGGCAAGTTCAAACCGGAAGACGCGCCGGCGGCTTTTCGCAGGCTTCACAGTAACGACTCAGATTTCAGTCCGCACGACAGTGCCGTACTCCGCAATGCAGCACAGCGATACCTGGTGGAGAAAACCCGGCTGGGCATTCCGGCGATTTTTCAGGGCGAAGCCTTGCACGGATTCATGCAGAACGGGAGCACCAGCTTCCCTCAGGCGCTTGGACTTGCCAGCACCTGGGATCCCGAATTGGTACGCGAGGTCTTCAATGCCGCTGGCGACGAGATGGCATCATCAGGCGTGAATCAGGCGTTTACGCCCGTGCTCGATTTGGCACGCGATCCTCGCTGGGGCAGGACTGAGGAGACGTACGGCGAGGATCCTTACTTAGCCGCTCGCATCGGCGTTGCCGCCGTTGAGGGACTGCAGGGGCCGAACTACTTGATTGATCGCCATCATGTTCTGGCCACTGCCAAACACTTTGCGGTTCACGGACAACCGGAGAGTGGAACCAACACCGGTCCCGGGAACTACTCCGAGCGGGTGATTCGCGAGAATTTCTTTGTCCCATTTCGGGCTGCTGTCGAGGAAGCGCACGTGGGCAGTGTTATGGCTTCTTACAACGAGATCGATGGTATTCCGTCACACATCAATCATTGGCTGCTGCAGCGAGTGCTGCGCCAGGAATGGGGCTTCCGCGGATATGTGACTTCTGACGGCAATGGCTTGGACATGCTGGTCAACACACATCATGTAGCCGCCGACAAAGCTCAGGCTGCGCGACTCGCGATCGCTGCCGGAGTCGATTTCGATCTCTCCGATGGATCGACTTACGCGACTCTTCTCGACCAGGTTCGACAAGGCGTTGTTCCTGAGCAGCAGCTCGACGATGCTGTTGCCCATGTCCTCGCGGCGAAGTTCCGTTTGGGCTTATTCGAGGCTCCCTACGTCGATCCCGATTACGCGCAGAAGATCACGAACAGCCCAGAGCACCAGCGGCTCGCGCGCAAAGCGGCCGAAGAGGCGATCGTCCTACTGAAGAACGACGGCAATCTATTACCGCTCGATTTGAAGAAGCTCAAGAGCATCGCGGTGATCGGCCCCAACGCCGCCGATGTTCATCTCGGAGGCTACAGTCGCGAGCCCGCGCATCAGGTCAGCATTCTGGACGGCATTCGTACGCGCGTGGGCGCGCAGGCGCGTGTCCTCTATGCCGAGGGCTGCAAGATTACGACTGCTCAGCAAGGCTGGCGTGGGTGGTACGAGAACGATGTGAAGTTGATCGATCCAGCGACGCAGGCAAGTGCGATTCACAATGCCGTCGAAGTCGCCCGCAAGTCTGACGTGGCCATCGTTGTTGTCGGAGAGAACGAAAGCACAAATCGCGAAGCGTGGTCGGAGCAGCACCTCGGTGATCGGGACTCACTCGATCTGCTTGGAGCACAGAACGACTTGGTCCGTGCCGTCGAAGAAACCGGCAAGCCGACGATCGTGTTTCTGATCAACGGACGTCCACTGTCGATTAACTACATCGCGGAGCACGTCCCTGCAATTCTCGAAGGCTGGTATCTCGGTCAGGAAGGCGGAACGGCGGCGGCGGCGGTGTTGTTCGGTGACGTAAATCCCGGCGGAAAGCTTCCGATCACCTTTCCCAGATCCGTCGGTCAGTTGCCGGACTATTACAACCACAAGCCTTCCATGAATCGCACCTACGCGTTTTCCACCCGCACTCCGCTGTTTCCGTTCGGCTTTGGTTTGAGCTACACCTCGTTCCGTTTTGAGAATCTGCAAGTTGAGCCAAAACAGATTTATCCCGGAGGAACTGCAACCGTCTCAGTTGATGTAGTCAATACAGGAACGCTCGCGGGCGATGAGATCGCACAAATGTATGTTCACGAGCGAGTCGCGTCAGTGACGCGGCCCATCATGGAGCTTGAAGGGTTCGAGCGCGTCCATCTCGATCCAAGTCAGAGAAAAACTGTGAAGTTCCGAATTGGACCCAAGGAACTTCCAATGCTCAACGCAGACATGCATTGGGTAGTCGAGCCGGGAACATTCGATGTGATGGTCGGACCGAGCTCATCAAAGACCACTTCAGTACCTCTGGTCATAACGGAAGTTCATTGAGCCAGAGTTGCTGCCAGTCTAGGAGAGACCACGTCTCCATTGTGCTAACATCACCTCCACTAGCAATTTTCCTGGGAGGCAGTTATGTCTGACAACGACAGCAGCAGCATTGGATGGTTCCTTGCAGGTCTTGGACTGGGTGCCCTGGTAGGCGTTCTTTATGCTCCCAAATCGGGGCGCGAAACGCGCGACACAATCCGGCACTCGGCCACTGAAGGTCGCGACTATATCGCCAACCGGAGCCAGGAATTCAGAGGGCAGGTCGACACCTGGGTGAAGAAGGGCAAAGACGCCGTCGGCCGTTCCAAGGATCAAATCAGTTCCGCGGTTGAGGCGGGACGCCAGGCTTATCGCGATGCGGTTGAACCCAAGAGCTAGAAGCGCTTCGGTCCATTGCACGGCGCGATGGACCGAGTGCACCTCCGCATGAACTCCAACCTCTTAACCGCCTTTATTGCGATTACGTCAGCGGCCGTTGTGCTGCAGATGCTGATCCTTCTTGGCATCTATCTCACCGTCCGGCGCACAACAACGCAAATGGAGAGCATAGCTCTCGATGTGCAGCGGCGTGCTACCCCGCTCATCGAAAACGCTCGCGATATCGTCGCCGATGCCACGCCGAAGGTGAAGGAAATCACATCGAATCTGGCCGAGGCCTCGGCTAATGTAAAGCGTCACGCTACCACCCTGGGCGATACCGCCGTCGAAATCGCGGTCAGGGCAAAGAATAAGGTCGTTCAAGCCGACGACATGGTCACCCGCACTCTCGAACGAGTGGAAAGAACTACGGGCGCTGTGCAAAATTCAGTGCTTTCACCAGTGCGGCACGTGAACGGCATTCTTAATGCCTTCACAGTCGGAATTGGTTCGCTTCTGAATCAAAAGCGCGAGACGAAGAATCAGCAGCGACGCAGTCCGAGCGACGAAGGAATGTTTGTCTAGTTGGGTCGGAAGTCCTTCGTTTGCATAGGTTGATCTTTCTCCTCACCTGTGTTTCTCGAAGTCGCCAAGCCGCTCACTGTCTTTCTGTCTTCAGTCAGTCCTGGATCCTACGCATACCTCGGATGGCCGAAGATCCGATCCTCGCCCAGCCCACGCTTTGCTTCAAAGTTCTTCCACTCGGTTGCCGAAATGTGCAACTCCTTGCCTAAGAATCCCACTGCTGTGCTCTTCCGTTCGCTTGCTTTCTGGTTCATCGACACTACTGATTCGGCGCAGGGCGTCATTTTAAGAACGGCAGAAGTTCTGGTTCCTGCTGATTTGTCGAGGCCTACCGCAAGCAAGCCGCCGAACGAGCGCTGTCGAGGCGACAAATAGTCTCTGCAGCCCCGGCCTAGGTTTCGCGAAAAACAAATTACATTCATAGTGTGAAAACATTTTCTACGTTTGACGGTGCCGTTTTGGGCCTTGGATCAAGATCGGCAGTCAGAACCGGGTGATAAATGTCGGCTTTTGTGCTGGTTGCAATGAGCGGCACAAAATTGGAAGGATGGGTTGCTAGAAGCAACGCGTCTCCCAAATGTTGCAAACCTGTGCACAGTGGTTAGCGGAATGCATGCGATTTCGCGCATGCAACATGGAGGTAAGTTGCTGAAAAAACGACGGAAATCTCTTAATTACCAATGGACATGTCCTTTGGGCGCGTGCGTGCATTACCCGCACGCGTGAAGACTCATCGTCGCAAAGTTGCGGTTGGCACTCTGGCGGTTCTCATGTGGGCTCTGCCCATTTGTGCCGCCGACGACGCCCCTTCATCAAAAGTCTCAACGACTTCGTCCATCGCAACAGCTAAACCCGCGGAACTCGTTTCCGCACCAGGAACGCTTATGTCGTCGAACGCAACTCCCGTTTTGCCGCCAGGAGTGCCCGAACCTGTCCATCCGGCATCGACGATGATCGTGCGCTCCACTACTCCCGAACGTCCGCGCGCGGCGGTAAGGACGTGGCAGGCGCTTGTCGTAGCCCAACACTCTGCGGCAATCTTCGATGCGTGGACTACCAGGAAGGCCCTGACCAGCGGAAATGGCTATGAACGAGACCCGCTGATGAAACCGTTCGCAAACTCCGCGACGATTTACCCGGCGACACAGGCTGCGCCACTTCTGTTCGATTTTCTCGGACATCGAATGATGAGAAGTAACAGTCGTTACCTTCGCCGCACCTGGTGGGTGCCTCAAACCCTCTCCTTTGCCGGGTCGATGTGGTGTGGGTCGCGCAATCTGCGCGTTGCAAACTTGAAGCGCTAGGCAGGAATCATTACTGCATTATTTTCTTAGGCTACGCAGTCATTTAAGCTAGATGAGCAGCTTAATGGCGGGTGTCGAGACCGTGCAAATTGGAACTGAATATTTCCTGGAAAAGACCAAGACTCGTGAACTTCGAGTTGGCGTGATCGGCCTGGGCTACGTCGGCTTGCCGCTGAGTTTGCTTTTCAGCGATCAGAAGTTCCGGGTTACCGGATTCGACGTCGACCGGCAGAAAGTCAACACCCTGACCGCGGGCGGGTCTTACATCTATCGCATCCTGCCCGACGAGATCGCATCCGCAAGGTCTTCCGGCTTTACCGCGACAACCAACTACGCCGACATCTCCTCAATGGACGCAGTCATCATCTGCGTTCCGACGCCACTCACCGATCATCACGAGCCCGACCTGAGCTATATCGAAAAGACCGCGCATGCCATTGCTCCTAACTTACGCGCCGGTCAGCTCGTCGTACTCGAAAGCACGACTTATCCAGGCACGACAGAGGAAATCCTCGTTCCCATTCTGGAACAGGAGAACAAGCTTGGACTGAAGGCGGCACGTGTAGGATCTTCCCTCAGCGACACTTTCCACGTTGCCTTCTCGCCGGAGCGCGAGGATCCCGGCAACACACAGGTGGCCCGGCGCGACATTCCGAAGGTGATCGGCGGTCTCGATCCGCTTGCCACCCAGTATGCCGGAGCACTTTACAACTCAATCTTCAATCGCGTGGTTCCGGTTTCTTCGCCGGCAACGGCGGAGATGACCAAACTGCTTGAGAACATCTACCGCTGCGTGAACATCGCATTGGTGAACGAACTCAAGCTGCTCTGCCTGCGGATGGGGATTGATATCTTTGAAGTGATTCAGGCCGCTGCCACCAAGCCCTTCGGATTCCAGCCGTTCTACCCGGGTCCTGGACTCGGCGGGCATTGCATTCCTATCGACCCGTTCTATCTTTCCTGGAAAGCAAAAGAATTCGACTTCCATACCCGCTTCATCGAACTCGCCGGTGAAGTGAACTTGAGCATGCCATATCACGTGGTCTCCAGCACCGCCAAGGCGATGAACGAGCGCAGAAAGACGCTGAACGGCTCCAAGGTTCTGGTGCTTGGACTGGCTTATAAGAAGGACATCGATGACTTGCGCGAGTCTCCGTCACTCACCGTCATCGAGCTTCTGCAGAAAGAGGGAGCGGAAGTGAGCTATAACGATCCGTTCTTCGCTACAGTCGGCCGCGGCCGCAAATACGACCTGAACATGACCAGCACTCCGCTCGCAGAGATTGAGCATTTCGATTGTGTGTTGATCGTTACCGATCACTCCACCTACGATTACAAGGACATCGTGAAGCGCGCCAAGCTCGTGGTTGACACCCGCAACGCCACAAAGGGTATCATCGCCGACCACGTCGTCCGCTGCTGAGCTTCTTTCAAATCGTCACCTTCTCTTGAGATTGCCCGCGGCGACGGCCGGCTTCTTGTCTTCGTTGATTGTTCCTTCAGAAGCATTGCCGAAATCGCCCTTGATTCGGCATCCTTGAAGCAAGCTCATGAAATGCGCGGTAATCGGCGGTGGCATTAATGGAGTGATGTCGGCCTGGGCTCTGGCCAAACGGGGTCACCAGGTCAACCTCTACGAGCGCGGGGAGCTCATGGGAGCTACCAGTTCCGCCTCCACCAAGCTGATCCATGGCGGATTGCGCTACCTGGAGGCCGGCGAGTTTCGTCTGGTCCGGGAAGCTTTGCGCGAACGCCTCTTCTGGCTGAAATCGGCTCCGGAGTTGGTACACCGGATCGAACTAATTCTGCCGGTGTATCGCTGGTCCCGACGCGCGCGTTGGCTCATGCGCACAGGCCTATTCCTCTACGATTATCTTGCGGGGAGAGCTAATCTCGGACGACATCGCTGGCTGCCTGCGGCCGAGCTTGAACGGCAAGTTCCCGATCTCAATTCGGACGAACTCCTTGGAGGGTTTTCATTCTTCGACGCCCAGATGGACGACCGTGCGCTCGGACTCTGGGCGGCCGAGATGGCGCGCCGTTCCGGAACCAGCATCAACACTCGCGCCGCCGTAGATGCGGTCAGCGCCTCCGGCACGTTGAGCTTGAATGGGAATACTTTCAGTTATGACCTAGTTATTAACGCCGCCGGCCCTTGGGCGGAAGCTTTGCTTTCGAGAAGCAGCATCAGCTCATCGCACCATCTGGACTTGGTGCGTGGCAGCCACCTGGTGCTCAATCGAACGGCTTCACTAGGGCTTCTTGTCGAATCGCCGGAAGAGGAGCGCTTCTGCTTCATTCTTCCCTATCAGGGAAAGACTCTCCTCGGTACGACAGAGGTGCGGCAGACTCTCGATGATCCCATCGAGTGCGCGCCCAAGGAACAGGCATATCTGCTCAACATTTACAATCGGTATATCCGCGCGCAGGCAAGAGAAAGTGACATCGTCGGCAGGTTCGCGGGACTGCGGCCGCTGATTCGCTCCAATACCAACCAGTCGAGGGCGACTCGGGAGTACGCCATCGATGTTAACGGACGTCTGCTAACGGTCTTCGGCGGCAAGTGGACGACCGCGCACGCGCTTGGGGAAAAAGTAGCCTCAAGAGCAGAGTCGCTGACAAGGCAAATAACTATCCGGGGCTAACACTCAAGGACCACAATGGAATTCATCGACCTTAAGGCGCAATACCAAAGATTGGAATCTTCAATTCAGGCGCGCCTCAACAAGGTTATACGAAACGCTCAATTCGTCATGGGTCCGGAGGTAGTTGAGCTTGAGTCGGCACTCGCTGCGCGAGTCGGAGCGAAACACTGTATTACCTGCGCCAGCGGGACCGACGCACTTCTACTCGCGCTGATGGCATTAGGCATCGGCACAGGTGATGAGATCGTTACCACGCCGTTCACCTTCATCGCGACGGGGGAGATGATTGCGCTGCTCGGCGCCAGGCCGATATTCGTCGATATCGACCCAAGAACGTACAACCTGGATCCTAGTTGTTTACGTGCGGTCATCACTTCGCGCACGCGGGCCATCATGCCCGTCGCACTGTACGGACAATGCGCCAATATGGACGCGATCAATGCGGTGGCGGTCGAATACGGACTGCCTGTGATCGAAGACGCAGCTCAGAGTTTCGGGGCTACTTACAAAGGCCGGCACTCTTGTAACCTGAGCACAATCGGATGCACCAGCTTCTTCCCTTCCAAGCCCCTCGGCTGCTACGGCGATGGCGGCGCATGTTTCACAAGTGACAACAAACTCGCCACAACGATGCGCCAGATCCGCAATCATGGTCAGGACGGTAGATACCACCACGTCGTGCTCGGTCTTAACGGGCGGCTCGACACGATGCAGGCTGCCGTACTACTCGCGAAGCTTGAGGTGTTCGACGAGGAACTCAAGCGTCGCAACGAGGTCGCGCAACAATACTCAGCCGCCCTCGAACATACCGTCCAAATCCCTTCCATTGAGAGCGATAACTCGTCCGCGTGGGCACAATACACGGTCCGCGTCCCGAATCGGAATGAGATCCAGCGAGCTTTAAGCGAACAAGGTATTCCCACCGCAGTGCACTATCCGAAGCCCGTCCATCTGCAGCCCGTCTTTGCAAATCTTCATGTAGATAGGGGTAGTTTTCCCATTTCTGAACAAGCCAGCGAAGAAGTACTCAGCTTGCCCATGCACCCCTATATGTCGGAATCAGAGGTACGAAAAGTCTCAGACTCGCTGCATATTGCCGTGAAATCGCTAGCGCCCGCGGTCGTACAGGCGCGCTGAAGAACTCAATATCAGCAGCTCTTCAGGCGACCGCTCGGTGGATGGCGAGCAATTGCTGCAAGGTATTCTTTAAATTTGCGAGGGGCAACGCATTGGCACCGTCAGACTTCGCCTGCACAGGATTGTCATGAACCTCCATGAAGATCCCATCCACGCCAACGGCGACAGCGGCCCGTGACAGCACCGGGATGAACTCGGGTTGGCCTCCGCTTTGCTGTGGTTTGTCATTTTCGGGACTGCCAGCACTGGGCAGCTGGACGGAATGCGTGGCGTCGAACACCACTGGAGCTAGCTTCCGCATAATGGTCAACGAGCGCATGTCCACCACAAGATTGTTGTAGCCGAAGCTTGATCCGCGCTCGGTAAGAAATACCCGATCGTTTCCGCTCTCTCGAATCTTTTCGACGGCATGGCGCATGTCCCAGGGCGCGACGAACTGCCCTTTTTTGACGTTGATGGCACGTCCTGTTTTCGCAGCAGCCACGAGCAGATCGGTCTGGCGACAGAGAAACGCCGGAATTTGGAGGACGTCGACGGCTTCGGCAATCGGCTCGGCGTGCTCTGGTTCATGAATGTCGGTGAGCACAGGCACCCGATGCGTCTCGGCGATTTTCCGCAGAATGCGTGCGCCTTCTTTTACTCCAGGACCGCGAAAGCTCTTGAGCGAGGTGCGATTGGCCTTGTCGTAGGAAGCCTTAAAAATGTATTGAACACGCAGCTCCTGCGTGACAGCGCTGATCGCCTCGGCCATCTTCAGCGCATGTGTTTCATTCTCGATTACGCAGGGCCCGGCAATCAGGAACAACTCTCCCGAGCCTACCTGTACGCTGCCGATTTCGAATTCTGCGGTCGCCTTTGTCATTCCGAACGTAGTGAGAAATCCCTACTAGTTTAGAAGCTCGGGTCGAATGACAAAAGCTTACCGCTTTGGCCTCAGGAATAATTCTTCTTCCACTTCCATCTCGTGGGCGCGACGCTTGCGTCCATTCTCATGCGATGCCTTGATGAACTCGCGAAAGAGCGGGTGCGGCTCAAGGGGCTTCGACTTGAACTCTGGATGAAACTGGCAGCCCAAGAAATAAGGATGATCCGGAATCTCGACGATCTCGACGTATGTTCCGTCTGGAGTTGAACCGGTGATACGCAATCCAGCTCCGGTAAGCAGCGCTTCATACTCCCGATTGAATTCGTACCGATGGCGATGGCGTTCGCTGATCTCTGTTTTGCCGTAGGCGCGAGCGGCGAGTGAATTCGGCTCCAGCTTGCATTCCCACGCGCCGAGACGCATCGTGCCGCCCAGCTCATCGATACCTTTCAGTTCGCGCAGCTTATAGATGATACGGTGCGGCGTACCCTGGTCGAACTCGCTCGAGTCAGCGTCTTCCAGACCGCAAACGTTGCGCGCGAACTCGATGCACGCGGTCTGCATTCCGAGACAAATGCCGAAGTACGGAACCTTCTTCTCGCGGGCGTACCGAATCGCATTCAGCATTCCCTCGATGCCGCGCTTGCCAAATCCGCCGGGCACGAGAATGCCGTCGTAGCCTTCGAGCTGCGCTTCATACGAGCGGTCGTCGGGATCTTTAGTCTCGAGTCCCTCAGCCTCGACCCACGTGACGTTCAGCTTGAGGCTCTGACCCACCGCGCCATGGACCAGCGCTTCCTTCAGCGACTTATACGAATCCTCGTACTCAACATATTTGCCGACAATCGCAATCGAAACTTCATCTTTCGGGTTGTAGACGCGATGGACGAGGTCCTCCCAGGCCGCGAGATTTCTGTCTGGCGCCTGCAGATGCAGATACTTCAGCGCGAGCGTATCGACTTCTTCGTGCGCGAACACCAGGGGGACTTCGTAAATAGAAGCCACATCTTTGGCAGTAATCACCGCCTCTTCTTCCACATTGCAGAAGAGCGCGATCTTGCTCTTGAGCTCTTTTGCCAGGAAGCGGTCGGTGCGGCAGAGGAGAATGTCCGGCTGAATTCCCACGCTGAGCAGTTCTTTTACTGAGTGCTGCGTCGGCTTGGTCTTGAGTTCGCCGGCAGCAGCGATCCAAGGCA
>CAYZHX010000061.1:0-23094 GCA_964476905.1 uncultured Terriglobales bacterium | reverse complement strand
CTCGAGTTCTCCGGTGAATATGCAAGCCAGCTGCAGCCGGGCGACTACAAAGCAATGTGCACATTGCAGTTTGAAGGAAGGACTCTCACGAGCGAGAAGAGCTTCAAAATGCAATGAGTCGATGGGCGAGATGTATCCTCCTCTGTGCCGCCTTAGCAGTTCCCGCGATTGCCCAAAACGGGATTACGGTCGGCTACCAAAAAAAGATTGAGATTACAGTAACCGGAGCCACGGCGGCCTACTCGATGGATTCCCTGATAGCCGATGCCGGTGCCACAGAGGGAATTGTGGTCATCGAGGGCCGCGCGCCGGGAACGACGAGCGTGATCGTGGTTACTCCCGCAGGCGTGCAGACGCTATCGGTATTGGTCCCGCAGCCACCGCCTAGTTATCCACCCGGATTCGAACCACCACTGAGTGAACAAGGGTCGGAGAAGGGTGCGTATGAATTCCGGTACAACTCCTCTCCATCGCAGCTGACCAACTCCGTCGACTTCACGCGGACGCTGGGAAATTCGTTCGATCGCATGCAAGTTACAACTGCAACGCTGTTGTCCAACACTTCTGGAGGAGTGTTCGGAGTCCCACTGGCGAGCTATGAAATCAACAGGCCGAATCGCGACATAACTCTGCTTGACAAGCAGGTCAACGATGCCCCGCTCACTCTCGATAACTATCTGGTTCGTGGTCTTCACGTACAAGATGGTCCGTGGCAGTTTCACAGCGGATTCACTTCCGTCGCAATCTTTCAGGGGCTTTTTCTCGCAACCGATCCTGAGTACCTCGCCGGCGTCTCGCGATCTTTCTCCTTGCAGAGTCACGGTTCTCTCGAAGGGGGCTATTACTACTTCCAGAATCCCCGGAAAGAGTTGACAACCGGAAACAACGGCGGCGTAGCGTCGCTCACGTATCGGCTAAATCGCGAAAAGGGAAAATTCTTGGCCGAAACCGGCCTTAGTCATGGCGGACTGGCGATCGCCGCGCGAGGCGACTACAACGACAAAACAAACCGCATCGTGGGAAGCTTTCGCATTGTGCCGCAGAGGTTCGCTGCGCTCGCGTTGAGCAATTTGCGCGGGACCTTTGCTGACCTGAACGCTTCTCGCGATTTCAATAGCCGTTTTTCTGCTTCCGCCAGCCTTACTCAATCTGGCTTTAACTTACCGTTGCTCAAAGAGAAGGTCTTTAACGTAAATATGAACTTCAGCTTTAAGCTGAATCGCAATTTCACGCTGCTGAGTGGGGCTTCCTTTTCAAACTTCCGATCGCAGTTGCCGGTAACCCCAGCCGTCAAGAGCGTGAATGCGCCTGTCGGCCTCGATTTCAGCTCAGCCCATTTCGGAACTGGGTTCGAGTATCATCGGACGTACGATTTCGATGGTAGCGGCGGCAACGGTTACGCGGTTAACGTTCGGGGGAATGCGGGCCACTTTCTCGCCAGCGCATTTTTTCGCCATGACGTGCAGGTGCCAACAGTCGCCGACATTTTCGCCCAAGTGCCGGAGCTCGCAGATCTGCTTCAACGCGCCGGAATCGTCGCATCCAATCCGGCCGATCTCGCTCAATTCCTCAGCAATACGGCGTTGCTTGCCGAATTGGGATTTACCGACGCAATCACTGTAAACCTCGCTCCCACCCGCAACGATACTAATCTGTCGCTCAGTTGGATGGGATCAGGGACGAGGCATCCGCAGGTAAACCTGAGCTATTTCCAGAGCAAGACCGACTTGGTACGGCAGAACTTTCAATTCTCCAGTACGAGCCTGAGCTACTCGCAACGAGTTACAACTCGCGACGATATCGTCGCCTCGGTGTCCTTGCTGCATACGCAGAATGGGATCAACCGTTCCGATGTGAAACCGCAGTTTTCCATCTCCATGCGTCATCATTTCTTCAGCGCTCCGACCTTCATCTTGCCGGGGCGGCACGGCACCATACAGGGCCACGCGTTTCGCGACGACGAAGCGCTGGCGCAGTACAAGGGCCAGAGCCCGATGGCGGGCATCGTTGTGCGCCTGGATGATGACCGAACGACTACAACGGACGCGAGTGGACATTACGTTTTTTCCCATGTGCCTTATGGAACGCATCGCATTGAAGCAGAACTGGAAACGAGCGAGCAGTTCCACACCACCAATTCACCCGCATCGGCCGAGATTAACTCAACTGTCGATTTCGGAATTAGCTTTGTAAGAGGAGAGCTCTTCGGCTTCGTGCTGAATGATGCCGGCGCTGGAATTCCCGGGGTCACAGTCGATCTCGAGGGGGATGGCCCCATGCGCACAGTCGTGACGACTATGGATGGGAAGTTCAGATTCCGCGGCCTCGCGGCAGGAGCACACGTGGTTCGGACGCAGCCAGCATCGTATCCTCCAGGCTACGTAATCCAGAACATTCAACCGCAGTCGGTGGACGTAGAGATTGGGCATCCGAAGCAGGTGGCCATCAGCGTGAACGCGATTCGTTCACTTTCCGGCAAAGTCACGAGTTATGACACGACGAAACTTCAGTCCGTGCCGCTGGAGAATGTAACCGTAAGCATCAAAGAATTAAAATTGGAGACGAAGACCAATGCCAACGGGAGTTATCTGTTCCGCAATCTTGCTGCCGGCACCTACACGATTGTGGCAATCTCCGGCCAGAGTGAAACCACAAGGAAAGTAACGATACCGTCGGAACCCACCAACCTACGCAATATCGATCTCGACGTCACCGCAAAGTAGCAGCTTTGCGTTGTGCTGTTGGGTGAAGTTTGACTGTGCTGGGCTTCTTCCCATTCTCCGTCACTTTCGGAACATACGAGATATAGGAAACGTTATCTCTTGGATCAACGGGGTTTGCAACGACAACCCTTGGATTCCCATTGTGGTCCATCACGATTGCCACTGATGTGACAACAGTTGCCGTAACGGTCAGGGTACCCCGATCCTGCGCTCGAGCGGTAACCGATGCGAGTTGCATGAACATGATCATCATGGGGCAAAGGCGTCGCATTCAGTTCTCTCAGATGAGCCTGTGTAAATGCAGGCATACGGCCATCTTGCCGCACCATCGCAGTGCGAACGAAGTTGCTGAAAAACAACAACTTTATTGGGAATTCGCGAACACCGCAACCGCAAGGAAATGTAAACCGGCGTTTAAATTCTCGACGGCTGTCTTATTTCAGGACATTCACTTTCGGGCCCAACCTGTCGCACAAGCGCGTGGGCGCCCTTCGCATTGATAAAAGTAAGACCAATCGTAGCGACGTATCTTTCGGTTGTGTTTCACAATGCGAAATAGCCAGCCTCGTTTCGCAATTCGGAACAAGTGTGCTCTGCTCCGCGCGGCTGCTATAGATGAATGAATGAGTGACTTACGTCGATTTTTGTGATCTGTTTACGTTTTGCACTGAGAAATAACCTTAGCCGCGGCAGGTTGGGTTGACAGTGTTTTCCACCAGAGGTACACAACGCACGCCTGCAACTTGCGAAATGTACGCGCGCCTGAAGGCCGCGACCACTAAGGAGATCGGAAAAATGCGAACCATGTTCCTCAGATTGGGATGTGCACTACTCGGGTGTCTGGTGGTGCTCGCAATCCCGACAGCACGGGCCCAGCAGGTGAACGTAGCGCAGGTCAGCGGCCAAGTCACCGACAACACCGGAGCGGTTGTTGCTGGTGCGAATATCAGGATGACTGAAACACAGCGTGGCGTCGTACATAGCGCAGTGACCGACAACGACGGGAGATACGTCCTGCCCGGCTTGCCGGTTGGAGCTTATCGCTTAGAAGTACAAAAGGAAAGTTTCAACACATATGCTCAAGAAGGAATCGTCCTTCAAGTAAACGACCACGTCACGTTGAATGCCTCGCTGCGCGCGGGAACGGTGAGTCAGATAGTGGAGGTAAATGCGGGCGCATCCATGGTGCAGACCGAAACGACTTCGGTTTCCAATGTGGTGGATTCGCAGCGCATTGTCGATCTGCCGTTGAACGGAAGATTTGCCACACAGCTCATTTACACCATGCCGGCGACGGTTTCGGGCGCGACACTCACGAATGATTCTTCCGGCAGCAAAAGCTTCTTTAGTTCCGTGACCATCTCAGTCGCAGGCGGACAGACGAACGGAACCAACTACCTGCTCGATGGCGGCGATCACAATGACACGTTCGGTAATGTGAATTTGCCTTTCCCGTATCCCGATGCCTTGCAAGAGTTCAGTGTTGAGACGAGTTCATTACCGGCTCGTAATGGCCTTCATCCTGGCGGCGTAGTCAACGCAGTGACCAAATCCGGCACCAACAATCTTCATGGCGAGGCTTTTGACTTTTATCGAGACGGCATCTTCAACGCCGAGCCTCGCGGCTTTAGTCCGGCCGGCTCGCAGCGAGATGGATTGCGTCGCAATCAGTTTGGCGGACAGATCGGCGGGCCCATCATCCACGACAAGCTGTTCTTCTTTTCCGGCTATCAGGGAACACGACTGAAATCGCAGGCCAACAACCTCCGAGTGAAGACGTTCACGCAAGCGGCGTTGAATGGGGATTTCAGCACGCTAGAGAGTGCCGGTTGCTTAGGTACGGCGACCGGAAAAACTTTGAAAGCTCCATTCGCCGCGAATCAAGTGAACCCAGCATCATTCGACAAAGCTGCGCTTGCTCTCTTCAAGGGGAACTACATTCCGACCTCTAGCGATCCCTGTGGATTCATCACCTACTCGTTGCCGACAATTAACAATGAAGACCAGATCGTCGGTAAAGTCGATTACACCCACAGCAGCAAGCAAACGCTGTTCGGACGATATCTTTTTGATCAATACACATCGCCACCGCCGTTCAGCGCGACAAATTTGATTTACACGCAAACTCCTGGGAACTGGGAGCGTGCTCAGAGTTTCGTGCTTGGCGACAATTACACGTTTACGCCAACGTTCATAAACTCTGCACACGTCACGTTGAGCCGAAGACGAGACAATCGCGGCGTCGACCCCCGAGATATCAATCCCACGACTCTCGGCGTCAACATGAGCCCAGCGATTCCTAATTTCCTGTTATTCAGCATTACCGGCTACTTTGGCGTTGGCTGCGGAACCTGCGCGCCGGGACACTTCAATGTGAATACCTGGCAGGGCGCTGATGACATCGATTGGGTTCGAGGCAAGCACCACTTCGCTTTTGGCGCCGATTACATCCACACGCAGAACAACACGCTGACGGGATACAACGAAAATGGGACATTCGCGTTCAGCGGGAGCGTAAGCGGAGACGGCTTGGCAGATTTCTTGTTGGGTAACTACAGCGGATGGGATCAGAGCCGAGCACAGCAAGTAGCTTATCGCCAGACGATGTTGTCGCTATACGGACAGGATACGGTCCGACTGCTGCCAAGGCTCACGTTGATCGCGGGTGTGCGATGGGAGCCGTCTTTACAACCTTACGACTATTTCCATCGAGGCAGTCTTTTCAGTCTTGCGAATTTCCAAAACAACGTGCATAGCAGCGTCTATCCTACTGCGCCTGCCGGTATGTTGTTTTACGGCGATCCGGGAGTGCCTGCAGGCTTCACCAACAATCATTGGGCCAATTTTGGACCACGGGTGGGTCTAACGTGGGATCCTACCGGCTCAGGTAAGCAAGTTGTACGCGCCGGTTACGGACTTCTTTACGACTCAACGATGACTTGGTATAGCCAACGTCTCACGTCGAATCCGCCGGTAGTGAATGAAATCAACATCACGACTGCGGGTTGCGGCACGTTCTCAAATCCGTGGCAGAACTACTCGATTGCGAACGGATGCGTTGCCAATTCGAATACCAACCAGAATCCATTCCCAGGTGGTTTTACTTTCTTCCCCGGCGGAGCACAATGGGTTTCTCTCCTCAACAACATGCGGCCGATGTACATGCAGCAGTGGAACTTCTCGTACGAGAATCAGTTCGCGGCAAATTGGGATACGGGACTTTCGTACGTCGGGAGCCGCAGTCTGCACCTGCCGCTTTCCTATGACTACAACTGGTCACAGAACCAGCCAAGCGTCTGCGCTAAGTTCACGGGAGGGTGCAGCGTAAGCAACGAGCCTCAGCGACGATACTTGACCCAACTTGCCACCAGTGCTGCTCAGGGTGCATCTCTGTATGGCCAGTTCTATATCGCCGACGACACTGGTAATTCAAACTACAACGGGCTGATTGCGTCAATTCGCCACCGCTTTGGCCACAACTTTAGCTGGCTTGCAAACTATACTTGGTCCCATTGCCTCAGCACCGGCGACTTTAATGGAGATCTGCGCGGTACGTATTACTCGCAACAGAATAATCCGCGGGCCGATTATGGTGCCTGCAACTTTGACGTTCGTCACATCTTCAACACTTCGGCCGTCGCATCCAGTCCCGCGATTGGCAGCGGTGCACTGCGCTGGCTTGTTGAGGGATGGCAAGTATCGCCATCGGTTCGCGCCACATCAGGACTACCGGCCAACGTAACGCTCGGAATTGACAACAGCTTTACGGGTGAGGGAACCGGGATAGATCGGCCGAATCTTACGCCAGGAGTTCCTCTTTATCTGAACACCTGGAAAGTTCTGAGCGGCGGCACGTATGCGTATCAGGTATTCAACCCGGCAGCGTTTGCTACCAAACCGGCTCCCGGAACGTTCGGAAACGTCCCGCGCGACTTTCTCCGCAACCCAGGCGCATGGACAGTGGATCTCTCCATTACGCGAACCTTCCCCATTCGGGAACGCCTGAAGGTTGAAGGCAGACTGGACATGTTCAATGCGTTCAATCACTGGAACCCGGTTGCTCCGGGTGCTAATCTGAACTCCTCTGGCTTCGGCCAGGTTACGTCGGCGCCCACTCCGTCGTTTGTGCCGCAGGCAGCGACTTGGAACGATCCGCGCGTGCTTCAGCTCGCAGCAAAAGTGACCTTCTAGATCCAATGGCCACCAATTACGTTGGACAAGGAGAGCTACACCCAAATGTAGCTCTCGTTTTGCGTGGGATCTGCTGGATCATTATCTCGAAGCAGTGGGATAGTGCTCTCGAAAGATTGCGAAACTAGTTAACCATTGAGGATTTGCGCAGTCTTCACCTGCGCCAGTGCAGGCGCAGCGATCACCTGCTCAAGACAGTCATTCGGGTAATAGTGATCAACCGTCTTCGGCGTCACGAGCTTGTGCTCGACAAACAGCGCTGGCGCTACTTGGCGATGATTGAGAATGTCGAGGCTGAGCCGAATCAAGTCTTCCCCGTATCGTTCCGGGAAATAGGCTACAGACCCAACGAGGCGAGTCTTGGGGACGCGGAGTTCGGCGCGACCTTCAGGAGAGGCGTTTTGTCCCATAACGGCACAGCAGTCGCTGCGTCCAGCTTCTTCGAAGGCGCGCAACGCTCCAAGCGCGCTTGGGTCATTCACCGCCGCCACCAACACGTGGCGTGAATTCGACGAATGCAGATGGCGCCGTACAGCTTCGAGGCTGGTGCCGAAGTTTCCATCACCGTCCAGGTAGGTGACGCGGCAGTTCTTTGCATTGGGTAGAACGAGGTTGATGCCAACAAGCGCTCCTGTCAGACGCATTCGTGGCAGGTTTCCGGCGCGCACCAACTCCAGCAAGATAATCTCATCAACAGCTCCCTCCCAATTTTCTTTTGCCCAGCGTCCGAGATAGCGGCCGCCGATCAATCCCGCCTCGTAGTTGTTGGCGCCGTAATAGGTTGCTCCCGGATGCGGAATATCGATGGCGATCATCGGGATGTTCGCCTCGCGATACTTGGCGGCGACAATCGGGGCGACATCTTCATCGGTTTGGAATTCGATCGCTAGATCAACCTTCTCGCGCACAAGAAGTTCAGCATTGCGCTGTGCCACTTTGGCACTGTAACGATTGTCGAAACAAATCAGCTCAATGCCTTCGGCTGCAGCGGCGCGTTGCAAACTCGCCGAGACCTCTTTCGAGAACTGATAATCGGTGCCCTGAGCGGCGTATCCCAGGCGATACAAGCGATGCTTCAGCGGGCGCACGCAGGACTGATAAAGATTCGCGCCGACTTTCTCGATCAATCCGCATTTTTCCAGAGTGTAAAGAAGGCGGAACACCATCGTCTTCGGCAGCCCGCAGCGGCTGGAGACATCTTTCAATGACAGTGTCTCGCCGGAATTTTGAAATGCAGTCAGCAGCTTAGAGGAATGAACAACAGCTTTAACCAGGTAGGGATCGCGAGATTGCATCGTGGGAGTCATAAGCTAAGCGGACGGCACTATATCAAGAAATCGAGCAATTTTGAATTCGCTGTGCGAAATTCAGCTTGGGATGAGTTGCGCCGTCCCTGGCTTCGGCTCCGCAGCTCTCCTGCAAAAGCAGTGATTCACGCGTGATTTGCTGCTTTAGACTGCGTCGGATTTGTGTTTCGCAATGCGAAAAACAAGGATTGACAATGAGAAGAGCCGGTCGACTGCTCGCCGTGGTGTAAGCTCTCAGCAATCCTCAAGTCGTATATATGAATTCGCGTCAAAACGACCGCATATTTCGTGCTTTAGAAACGTTTCGGATCGAGCTGCCTTCGTGGGGATTCGCTAATACCGGGACCCGGTTTGGGAAATTTATCCAGCCTGCCGCCGCCACCACGATAGAGGAAAAATTCAGCGATGCCGGGCAGGTGCACCGGCTTACCGGGGTCTGTCCCACGATGGCGCTGCATATTCAGTGGGATTGCCCGAATGGTGTTGCGAGCGCCGCTGATATCAAAGAATATGCGCAGCAATACGGTGTCCAGCCTGGCTCTATCAATCCCAATCTATTCCAAGATCAGGAGTATAAGTACGGCTCTTTTGGCAATCCCGATAAAGCAATCCGCGAACGCGCTCTCCAGCACGTAAAGGAGAGCATCGAGATTGGTCGGCGGTTGAGCAGCATCGACATCTCGCTCTGGTTTGCCGATGGCTCGAATTATCCCGGGACCGCGAATATCCGTGAGAGGAAACGCTGGTTCGAAGAGAATTTGCGGGCGGCACACAATGAGCTGGCTCCCGAGCAGAGGCTGCTAATCGAATACAAGCCGTTCGAGCCCGCGTTCTATCACACCGATATCGCCGATTGGGGAATGGCTCTGCACCTGGCGCGTGCAGCAGGGCGGCAGGCGAAGGTGCTGGTCGACACGGGTCATCACTATGCTTCGCAAAATATCGAGCAGATCGTTGCCTGGCTTCTGTCAGAAGAAATGCTTGGTGGCTTCCACTTCAATGACCGACGTTATGCTGACGACGATCTGACGCTAGGCTCCATCGACCCTTATCAGGTATTTCGCATCTTTCGCGAGATTCTTTCCTACGAGTGGGAAAAAGGAAAAACTCCTGCGATTGCTTTCATGATCGATCAGAGCCATAACCTTAAAGGCAAGATCGAAGCGATGATTCAGACCGTCAGCACGGCGCAGCAGCTCTATACGAAGGCTACACTGGTCGATGATCGAGAGCTGGCAACGGCGCAGAAGAAATGTGATCTCGTCCATGCCGAAGGCCTGCTGCAGGACGCGTTCGCTTCTGATGTGCGGCCCGCAATTCGCGATTGGCGAATCTCAAAAGGATTGCCAGAAGATCCCATCGATGCCTTCCGCGAGAGCGGATATCTGGCGCGGATCACCGCCGAACGCGCCGCGAAGAATGTCGAGAGCCCCACGTCGTATGCCTAGCGGCCATTCCAAGAATTACTTGGCCTTCGATATTGGAGCCGAGAGCGGGCGCGCTGTCCTTGCACGGCTGACCGGCGAGACAATCGCAATCGAAGAAGTCCATCGATTTCCTAATCAGCCGCTGCAGGAACCGCGCTCACTTCGGTGGGACGTGAAGAAGTTGTGGCAAGAGGTACGTACGGCCTTTTCCAAACTCGATTGCGGACTTGAAGGCGTGGGAGTGGATACCTGGGGAGTCGACTACGCTCTGCTCGATGGTGCTGGTGAGCTAGTTGAGCATCCGTACCACTATCGCGATTCGCGAACCAGAGGTATTCGGGAGAAGGTATTCAAGAAGGTTTCCAAATCGGACATTTACTCGATTACCGGCATCCAGTTCATGGCGATCAACACGCTTTACCAACTCTTTGCGGAGAAGCTGCAAACTCCGGAAGTTCTCAGCAGGGCAAAGCGGTTGGTCATGATTCCTGACCTGTTCCACTACTGGATGACAGGAAATGCAGTTTGCGAGTTCACCAATGCAAGCACAACGCAAATGGTGAATGCTGTCAGTCGTACATGGGATTCTTTGCTATTGGATCGTGTGGGTCTTCCATCTTCATTGCGGGCTCCGATTATTGAACCGGGAACTGTGGTCGGCAAGCTGCTTCCCAATGTGGGAGGAGCAAAGATGGCAGACACGCCTGTTATCGCTCCGGCCACTCACGACACTGGGTCGGCGGTCGCGGCGATTGCCGCGCGTGAAGGAACCGCGTTTATCAGCTCTGGCACCTGGTCGCTGGTCGGCACCGAGGTCGATGCTCCCGTCCTTTCGGCCGATGCGTTGCAAATGAATTTCAGTAATGAAGGTGGAGTAACTGGCACAACGCGCCTGCTGAAAAACGTCATGGGTCTGTGGATGCTTCGTTGCTGCCGGGAATGCTGGTCTCAATCTGGAAACGAATCCGACTACGAACAGCTTATACAGCGAGCGTCAGGAGAACCTGCGTTTGCGCACCTTGTTGATCCCAACGATGAGTCGTTCCTCGCTCCCGAAAACATGTGCGTGGCCATTGATGAGTTCTGTGTGCGAACCCATCAACCAAAGCCGGCGAATCCTGCGAGGTACACCAGAACCATCCTCGAGAGCCTGGCGCTGAAGTACCGAACGGTGATCGGCGAGCTAGAGCACCTCACTGGCGAGCGCATCGAGCAGATCAGAATTATCGGCGGTGGCTCGAAAAATCGCCTGTTGAATCAATTCACGGCGGATGCAACCAGCAGACGAGTGCTCGCCGGTCCGGTCGAAGCCACCGCTTTGGGCAATGCTGCAGTCCAGATTCTCGCCACGAACGAAGTAACTTCGCTAAAAGAAGTGCGGGCAATGATCGAGCGCTCTTTTCCGCTGGAAATCTTCGAACCGCGTGACACGGACCGATGGACGAAAGCCGCAGAGCGCTTCCAACACTATCGAGAGACAGTTTATGCCTGACACAACGGAAACTACTCTTCTTAAAGATCTCTGGGACGAGCGAGAAGCAAAGCGGCTGGGCAGCGATCAACTTGCCCTTCTACGCTACCGCTCTAATCTTTTAGGCGCCGATCTGCGCATCACCAACTTCGGCGGAGGAAATACGAGTTCTAAAATGGAGCTCACCGATCCTTTTTCCGGCAAGCCTGTGCGCGTATTAGCAGTGAAGGGAAGTGGCGGGGATATTGGATCGATCAAGGAATCTGGCTTCGCTCAGCTATATCTCGATCGTCTCGAAAGTCTAAAGGAGCTTTATCGCGGAGAAGAGTTCGAGGACGAGATGGTCCGGTATTATCCGCTCTCGGCATTCGGCGAGAATAAAGTTGCCGCGTCGATCGACACTCCTCTTCACGCGTTCATTCCGTACGATCACGTGGATCATCTCCATCCTGACTGGGCTATTGCGATCGCGGCAAGCGCTAATGGCAAACGCAAGCTGGAAGAGTTCAATCGCGAGTTCGGCCGAAAAATTGTGTGGCTTCCTTGGCAACGACCAGGGTTCGAGTTGGCCCTGATGCTCGAAGCTGCCGTGAAAGGCAATCCGGGATGCGAGGGAATCCTTCTCGGAAGCCATGGACTCTTCACCTGGGGGAGGACACAGCGCGAGTGCTATCTGAACAGCATTCAGACGATCGATGAAATGGGCCAATTTGTCCAAAGACACTGGGAACGCAAAGGCGTGTTGTTCGGTGGATTGCAACATCGTGCTCTCGAAAATCGCCGTGACATCGCCGCACAGCTGCTCCCCGCATTGCGCGGAATCGTTTCATCAAAACGCCGGGTGATCGCGCATTACAACGACCACGAGGACGCCTTGGCGTTTGCTGGATCGAATTGGTCAAGAAATCTAGCCGCATTGGGCACGAGCTGTCCCGATCATTTTCTTCGTACAAAAATCTGTCCATTATTTGTGAACTGGAATCCAGCGACTGAAAGTGTCGAGACGCTAAAAGCGCGGATCGCGGAGCAGGCGGTCCACTACCGCGCCGAGTACAAGAAGTATCACCAGGACTGGGCGGTAAGCGATTCGCCAAAGCTGCGCGATCCTGATCCTTCAGTGGTCATCGTTCCCGGTGTGGGACTATTCGGATTCGGGAAGAATAAAAAAGAAGCGCGCATCACGACGGAGTTCTTCATCAACGCGATTCACGTCATGGCCGGAGCGAATGCTCTCGACGAAGGCGAAGTGAAAGGCGAGCTGCCACAGGCGCGGCGACCGGAGCAATCCAACCAGTTCACGCAATGTCATAACTACGTCGCGCTGCCGCGCTCGGAAGCCTTTCGCATTGAATATTGGCTGCTCGAAGAAGCGAAGCTGCAGCGCATGCCTCCCGAGGCTGAATTTAGCCGCAAGATTGCGTTGATCGTCGGCGGTGCGAGTGGCATTGGAAGGGAAGTTGTTCTGCTGCTGGCGCGCAACGGAGCACACCTCGTTGTTGCTGATGCTGATGTAGCTGGGGCTGCTAAGGTCGCCGAAGAAGCTTCCGGTCTTTCTTCAATTGATTTCGTTGCTCACACCCAGGTAGACCTTGCCTCGTCTTCTAGTTTGGAGCAGGCAATTCGATTCACTACCCTCCAGTTCGGCGGCGTTGATTTAATCGTTAACACAGCGGCTATTTATCCGGTGCCCGGCGAAGGGGGCGAGTTAACGCCAGAGCAGTGGGGAAAGACGTTTCTGGTGAACCTGACTGGAAATCATCTACTTGCGCGTGCCGCAGAATCGACATTCAAGGATCAAAAGCTTTCCGCCGCCGTGGTCCTGACCAGTTCCGCCAATGCCGTAGTTCCCAAAAAAGGGAGTGAGGCATATGACGTGAGTAAGGCGGCGCTCAATCACCTCATCCGCGAGCTCGCCATCGGTCTCAGCCCACATGTGCGCGTGAATGGAATTGCTCCCGCTACTGTTGTTGCCGGTTCAACGATGTTTCCACGTGATCGCGTGATGCAGTCGCTGCTCAAGTACAAGATTGAATTCTCCGAGTCCGAGAGCACAGAGGCATTGCGCGACAAGCTGGCGAACTTCTATGCCCAGCGGACGCTCACGAAGAGGCCGATTTTTCCGCAGGACTGCGCCAACGCCATCGTGTGGCTGCTCAGTGATCAAAGCGGCAAGACGACGGGCCACATCATTCCGGTGGATGGCGGGTTAACGGAGTCCTTCTTGCGTTAGTCGATCCCGAGATGGGAAGCATCTACGAGGCACCTTTCATGAAGCGTATCTGTTTCGTGTTGCAGGTTAAGGCAAGCCGATTGGAGGAATACAAGGAGCGTCATCGCTCCGTCTGGCCGGAGATGCAGGAGGCGCTCCACGAGTCCGGCTGGAAGAACTATTCACTGTTTCTCCGACCTGATGGCTTGCTGGTTGGTTACTTCGAAACCGACGACTTTGAGCGCGCGCGCGAGGAGATGGCGAAACGCGACGTAAATAGACGATGGCAGTGCAACATGTCTGCCTTCTTCGTGCAGGCGGACGGTCTAATGCCTGACCGCGCAATGGAGCCGCTGGAGGAGGTCTTTCATTTGCCCTTGGAGACTAATGAGAATGTCCACTCGTCTTAAACGCAGGACGCAGACGAAAACCATCGTTGTTGCGCAGTTGATGGTCTGCATAATCCTCCTGGCATTTTCTTCGCAGGGAGAGGCCAAGCATCAGCAGAAGGCCTCCATTAAAGAATTCAGCAACTGGCCGACTGAGACTTCACCACAGGAGATCGGCAAGCGCGTCGCGGAGCGGTACGCGGCGAGCGACTACATCAATCTGCACCGCAATCCGCCGACGCCGACCATCATCTACCCCGAGGTTTGTACGTGGTACGGAGCGCTTACCTTCGCGCAGCTTACGAAAGACAGCGATCTCACGCAGCGACTCATCAAGCGCTTCGAACCTCTGTTCGGCGAAAAGGCGGCGCTGATCCCAAAACCGAACCATGTGGATAACGCCGTATTCGGCACTGTCCCCCTCGAAATCTATATTCAAACGAAAGATCCCAAGTATCTCGAATTGGGAAAATCGATTGCAGACGTGCAGTGGCAGGATCCCACTGCCGACGGTCTGACCAGCCAGACTCGTTATTGGATCGATGACATGTACATGATCACCGCCGCGGAGGTTCAGGCATACCGCGCGATTGGGGATCAGAAATATCTCGATCGGGCGGCGCACGAGATGACGGTGTATCTCGACAAACTCCAGCAGCCGAACGGGCTCTTCTACCATGCTCCCGATGTCCCATTCTTCTGGGGTCGCGGAAATGGCTGGGTTGCAGCGGGAATGACGGAGCTTTTGCGTTCCATGCCTCAAGATCATCCAGATCGCGCGCATATTCTGGAGTCCTACCGCAAGATGCTTTCAACGCTCCTCAAGTATCAGAATCAGGACCGGACCTGGAACCAGCTCATCGATCACCCCGAAGCCTGGGCCGAGACGTCTTCGACGGGAATGTTCACATTCGCAATGATCACCGGCGTAAAGAACGGCTGGTTGGACAAGAAGACCTATGCTCCGGCAGCGCGAAAAGCCTGGATTGGACTCGTGCACTACATCGACGCCAATGGCGATATCAGTAACGTTTGCGAAGGCACGAACAAGAAGAACGATTTAAATTACTATCTGACGCGCGCGCGTAACACCGGCGATTTGCACGGGGAGGCTCCGATCTTGTGGTCGTCTTCAGCGCTGTTGAGATAAGCTGCCGTATCCATAGCGAGCTGAACGGGTAGCTTCGCCTGTTTAATCATGAGCTTCGATATCCCTCTACTGCGCGCCGATGAAATCAGCAAATCCTACGACGCCGTTCGCGCGCTCAGAGATGTGTCATTTGATCTGAGGGCAGGCGAGGTCCACGCGCTCGTGGGCGAGAACGGGGCGGGGAAGTCGACCTTAATAAAGATCATCACGGGTGCGACACGGCCGGATCATGGCAAGATCTTTCTTCGCGATCGATTCCTCGAAGATCATTCTCCGCGTGCCGCAAGGCAGCTCGGCATTGCTGCTATCTATCAGCAGCCAGCGCTCTTTCCAGCATTGAGTGTGGCGGAGAACATCGCCCTTGGGCTTGAAGAGCAAGGCTTCTGGTCGCGAGTGAGTTGGCGAGCTCGCCGACAGCGCGCGCGTGATCTGCTGGAGAGGGTGGGAGCCAGGATTCACCCGGAAGCTGAGGCTGGAGCGTTAAGCATGCCCGAGCAGCAGCTCGTCGAAATCGCGCGAGCCCTTGGTGCCGATGCGCGTGTGCTGATTATGGACGAGTCCACCGCATCTTTATCCGAGCGCGAAACAAAGAATCTTCACCACGTGATTCGACAGCTGCGCGAACAGGGTGTGGGGATCATTTACATTTCGCATCGCCTTGAAGAGCTGACGAAGATCGCCGACCGAGTGACCGTTTTGCGCGATGGCCAGGTAATCGAGACGCGCGGCATGAAGGGCGTCACTCGCGAGGAGTTGATTCAGTTGATGGTCGGCAGGGAACTGTCGGCGGTATTCCCGAAACGGGCTGCGATTCCCGGCGAAATCGTTCTGCAATTGCGCAATGTAGGCTGTGAGAGCGCGGGAATTCGCGACGTGAGCCTCACGGTACGCGGGGGTGAGGTTGTCGCTCTTGCCGGCCTTGTTGGTTCGGGGAGAACGGAACTTGCGCGTACGATCTTCGGGCTTACTCCTTCCGAATCGGGAGAAATTCGCGTCAAAGGAACGTCGATTCGGATTGCTGGTCCAAGCGATGCGATCGGCTATGGCATCGCCTATGTTCCCGAAGATCGACGCCGTCACGGCATAGTTCCTGACTTGCCGATTTCGTCGAACATTACGCTGGCGATTCTTTCCCGCCTCTCTCGACGCGGTGCGCTCGACTTCGCCGAAGAGACGCGCATTGCAAGCGAGTACCTGCGCAGACTAAGAATTAAGGCCCCCTCGCTGCATTCAGCTGTAGCTACTCTTTCCGGCGGCAATCAGCAGAAGGTTGCGCTCAGCCGTTGGCTTGCAACGAATCCCTCGGTGCTGATCCTCGATGAACCTACGCAGGGCATCGACATTGGTACAAAAGCGGAGATTCATGCCTTGATCGGCCATTTGGCAGCGCAGGGAATGGCGGTTCTGATGATCTCTTCAGAATTGCCGGAGGTGATTGGGATGAGTGATCGCGTCGCCGTCATGCGCGCCGGAAAGATTGCAGGCGTGCTCGAGCGTGCTGAAGCGACGCAGGAGGCAATCCTAAACCTGGCGCTCGGCGATGGCACTGCCAAGGACAGCTCGCCGCGAGAGCATAAATGAAGGGCACAAGGGTGATCAGACGCAGCAAGCGCGAGCTTCCGTGTGTCATTGCCTTCGGCGCTCTGCTGCTCGTACTCGCGGTGCGATCGCCACTATTCTTTGCCGCTCAGAACCTGCGCGATCTCATTATCAATACTGCGCCAACACTGATTGTCGTTTTGGGAATGACGCTGGTGATCATCACAGGCGAAATCGACATCTCGGTTGGCTCCCAGTTTGCGGTGTGCAGCGTCGCCATTGGATGGATCGCGAAATCCGGTGTTCCCATTGCGGTTCTGCCCGTCGCGGCGCTCGCGCTGGGAGCCATTCTCGGAGCGTGCAATGGTTGGCTGGTTGCGAGGGCAGGGATGCCTTCCATCATTGTTACTCTCGCAACCTACATTGCCTGGCGCGACGGACTGCTTTGGATCACGCGGGGTGCCTGGGTACAAAATCTGCCTTCAGGATTTCAGTGGTTCGGATTCTCCCAAGCTGGCGGAGAGGCGTTGATTGTCCTCTGGGGAGTGATCCTGCTGATCGTTTTCGCAGTTGCACTGCGATATTTGAGTGGGGGAAGGACCGTTTATGCGGTTGGCTCTGACCGCGAGGCTTCTCGCCTCGCGGGAATTGAGCCGCGCAACGTTATCTTCGGCGCATTCGTTTTAACCGGCGCTCTCACCGGCCTCGCTGCTTTATTGAATGCAACGAGATTTTCCGCCATTCCCAGCAATCTGGGCACAGGACTTGAGTTAAAGGCCATCGCTGCTGTTGTGGTCGGCGGCGCAGCCATAACCGGAGGTCGGGGGAGCGTAATAGGCTCCCTCTTCGGGACTGCGTTGCTGGGCAGTATTGGAACGGCTCTGGTCTTTGCAGGAATCAATCCCTTCTGGGAAAAAGCAATTCAAGGCGCAATCATCCTGACCGCGGTCTTTGCCGATGCGGCTGTAAGCAGACTCACCAAACATGTCCACCTCGACTTCTCCCGCGCCGGCAGTGCCTGATAGCGCCTTACCGCTGCATCGCCGTCTGTTCCCAAACGGAGAATGGGCGCTGCTCGTGGTGCTGTCGTGCGAATGTCTCGTTTTTGGCTTGTTTTCAGAAAATTTCCTCACAATCGCGAATTTCTTTGAGATCGTTCGCCTGAGCGTCGAACTCGGACTACTGGCGTTGGCGCTTACTCCGGTCATCATCACCGGAGGAATCGACCTGTCGGTTGGATCGGCATTGGGACTGTGTGCCGTGGTTCTGGGCGCGCTCTGGCGCGATGCTCACGTTCCACTTTGGACGGCGATCTTTCTTACTATCCTGGTAGGTTGCGGCTGCGGACTGCTGAATGGAGCTCTGGTCGGCGGCTTAAATCTACCCTCCCTCATCGTGACTCTCGGGACGTTTTCCCTCTATCGTGGAATCGCCGACGGACTGACGCGTGGAATAGAAAATTACTCCGGATTCAGCCACAACTTTCTTTTCTTCGGGCAAGGCTATATCGGCGGAGTACTGCCTCCACAGTTGCTGGTTTTGGCGGCAGCCATTTCTGTGACGGCATGGATATTGCACCGTACGGCATTTGGGCGAACGCTGTATGCGATCGGATTTTCCCCCGACGGCTCACGGTTTGCAGGAGTGCCGGTCAGTCGACGGCTCGCGCTCATCTATGTTGCGTCAGGATTGGCCTCCAGCCTAGCCGCGGTGATCTACGTTGCGCATTTAGGACAGGCGAAGTCCGACGCCGGTACGGGTTACGAATTAAGCGCGATCACGGCCGTGGTCCTCGGGGGAGCCTCCATCTTCGGTGGACGCGGAACCGTTCTCGGTACCATTCTGGGTCTCTATGCTCTAGTGGTTCTGCAGAACGGATTGCGTCTGGGATCCATGCCTGCCGAACTCAGCGGAGTCCTCACCGGGGTGCTCTTGGTCGCAACGGTTGCGCTCCACGGATTTAGAAAGCGAGTCCGCCGACCTGATGCTGAAACAACTCAAGCGAAGGAGTTTCACTTGAAGAACTGGCAAATAGCAGTCTTAAGCGCAGTCATGCTGCTGTGCGCCTTCATCGTTGCAGGTAGTAATTGGGTGCTGGTGCGCTCCATTCGCAAGCAGCTTCAGCATGTCAATGGTGGAACTTCGTCCGAGCAGCAGGCCTCCGATCGCAAGCTAACCATCGCCATGATGCCGAAAGCAAAAGGAGATCCGTACTTCATCAGTTGTGAGAAGGGCGCAGAAGAAGCCGCGCGCGAACTCGGGGACGACCTGACTTGGGACGGCCCGACCGATCTTGATCCGGCGAAGCAGAACGAAGTCGTTGAAGCTTGGATCACGCGCCGCGTGGACGCAGTGGCCGTGAGTGTCGAGAACAAACAGGCGATCTCGACTGTGCTGCGCAAAGCGCGTGGCCGAGGCGTCGGCGTGCTTGCGTGGGATGCCGATGCGGAGGCGGACGCGCGCGATTTTTTCGTGAATCAAGCGACGCCGCAGGGAATCGGATACACACTCACCGACGAAGCGGCACGCATTCTCAATGGCAGTGGCGACTTCGCCATCATTACTGCGAGTCTCACGGCAGCGAATCAGAACGAATGGATCAAGTACATCAAGGAGCGGCTGCAGCGCTATCCCAAATTGAAACTGGTCACGATCCAGCCGAGCGAAGGTGATCGCGATCGGGCGTTCGCTGAAACGCAAAATGTTCTGAAGGTATATCCGAAGGTGAAGCTCATCATGGCCATCGCAGCTCCGGTTGTGCCGGGCGCTGCTGAGGCGGTGAAGCAATCTGGCCGCAAGGACGTGAAAGTGACCGGCCTCTCACTGCCAAACATGTGCAAGCCGTATATTAAGGACGGCACGATTGAGAGCATCGTACTCTGGAATACAGCTGACTTGGGATATCTCACCGTCCAAGCTGCCAATGCCCTCGTCCGCGGACGATTAAAGCATGGCGATCGAGAGTTCCAAGCGGGTAGGCTGGGGACGATTCAGATCGAAGGCGACCAGATCATGCTTGGAAAACCGTTCGTGTTCAACAAGAGCAACATTGAGCAGTTTGATTTTTGAAGCGGTGCGCGATATGAGGTCGTCCCTCGCATCTTAATAGCCCTCCAGCAGACGCAAAAACTAGCGTTTCTTCTTTTTGGCAGATTTCGCCTGAGACTTCTTTGCTGCAGATTTGCCTGAAGCTTTCTTCACAGGCTTAGCCTTCTTTGGCTCTGGTTTCTTTGCAGCGGCTTTCGCGACTGGTTTACCGGGAACTTTCGGTGCCGAGGTTTTCTGTGGCGTTGGTGCAACTGCGGCCGCTTGAGCCGGAGGCTTTGCAGCAGCAGCTTCTTTTTTGGCCGCCTTTGCTGGTTTGCTCTCCTGCTGTGCTGGCGTAGCCTGCGCGGATGGAGCTGGTTGTTCAGCCGCGGACGGAGCAGGAGCGGCAGCTGGCTTCGCGGCCACCTTTTTCTTACCTCGTCCTCGACGCGTTGGAGTTGGTGGCGCCACCGGCAATGGCGGCTGATGTGGCTCGAGGAATTTCACGATCTCTGCTTCACTCTTTAGCTTGCCGTCGAGCATGAGGAAGAACATCTCTTCCAACAACTTCTGATAGACAGGGAGCTCTGGAGTGATTCGCATCTCTGCCATCTTTAGCAGAGGCATCTTCTGGCGATACTGCGGCCACTTGGTGAGAAATGACTTGATCTTCTGCTCGACCGCCGACTGGCGCGTTGTTACGTCCAGGAAGAGAATCAGCTCCGGACGGCTCGCCATCAGCAGTTTCCAGGTCGCAGAAGGCGCCGCGTACTCTTTCGACATTAACTGTTTGGCGAGATCTTTGGCGTCGTCCTCGATGTTGCGCCATTGCTCGACGAAGTGCTGGCGCGGCAGCAGTTTTTGCATCGCATGGACGTCTTTATCTCCCATTTTCTTAGTGAGGAAATACATGCGTGCGGCCGCGGGATCGGATTGCACTCCGATATCTGTTAGCTGCTGACGAGTCTTTTGCAGAGCGGTGAGTCCGGCAGTATCGACCTTCGCCGTCGTCCAGGCTGGAAAAAGAATCTTCATCCAGCCTTCCTTCTCGAAGGCTTTCATTACGTTGACAGGATCGTCTTCATGCGCAATCTGCTCGATTTCATATCCGATTGCTCGGTTGGAAATGTATTCGAGGTAATTGTTTTCTTTTGCAGCGTCGAAGCGTGCTTGAGTACGCTCTTCGAGCGTCCAATGGAATCGCGTCATCAAGCGCAGCGCCCGCAACATTCGAGAAGGCTCTTCCAGGAACGCGTAGTTCTGAAGAATGCGCAGGTGTTTGGCTTCGAGATCGGCGACGCCGTTAAACGGATCCATCAGCAACCCGCGCGAGCCGGGATTTAGCGAGAGTGCCATTGCATTGACGGTGAAATCGCGGCGCCGCAGGTCTTCGTTGATAGTCTCGAACGTAACTTCCGGCTTTCCCGGTTTGGGATAGCTCTCCGAGCGCGCGCTGGCGATTTCCGTCCGGACATGATTCGGAAAGAGGACATACAGGATGTGCATGTCCTCATCGCTGCCCTGAATAATGGCGCCAATCTTCTGCAGGTCTTTTTGTAACTTGAAGACGTTGCCCTGAACGGTGAAGTCGAGGTCCCGGATTGGGAATCCGCTGATGATGTCGCGCACCGCGCCACCTGTGAGATACACGTTCATCTCGTAAGCGCGGGCGATTTCCTGCACTTGTCCCACGACCTGGAGCTGTGCCGGGGAAAGCCGGCTCTCCATCATGTATATGTAGTCAGCCATTCTGGTAGTTCGTTAAGTCCCTGGACGGCAGGATTTCCGTGAGTCAATAGCCCAGACTGCCAATCCGGAAGGACTTGCTTGGGACCGGCAGGCCCGGATACCGTAGGCCAGTAAGTCTCTGCAGTACAGACACTTAGCCTGATGCGAGACTCGAAAGGTCACGGCAAACTTAGAACAATATCACAGGCGTTGACAAGTTGGCTACTATTCGCCCACTCCGGACACACCTGAGTGGTAAACATGCGAGAATCGGCCTTCAGGCTTTGGCGCCAATGCCTTCGACTCACAAAAAAGTCATCGTCCGCAAGATGGACCGCGACACTCTTACGGGATACGTGTCTGGCAGCCATTTTGTCTCGGACGGAAAACTGGAACTGCTCACGCAGTCCGGCAAGGTGATCTTCATCGACTTGCGGGAAGTCAAGGGCGTCTATTTTGTTCGGGATTTCGCCGATACCGAATCGTTAGGACGCAAGACCTTCACCACGCGCCCACGTTCCGAAGGCCTGTGGGTGAGGATTGAGTTCACCGACAATGACATTCTCGAGGGCCTGATGCCCAATGACCTCACCCAAATCACCGGCGACGGATATCTCGTCATTCCGCCGGACACCCGCTCAAACACCCAGCGCATCTTCGTGCCTCGTTCGGCTCTATCCTCGCTAACGGTTCTAGCCGTAATCGGCGGAGCAGTCCGTAAGCGTCGTGAGGCGAGGGACACCGGTCAGGTGCCGATGTTCGAAGAAGAGGCCGCCGGGACCTAGTCCTGGAGCCGATTCGCGGGAAATCCCTGCGCAGGGAATTTAGCAGGGAAAATTTTCCCGCAAGAAAAAAATTCATTGCCAAACCCCCACAAACACGGGCGATTTGCAATCGACCAGGGAACTTGCAGGGAATTAGCAGGGAACTTGTCTCATGTTCCTCCTAATCCCTTCCGGCGCTATTACTTCGCCATCACTTAGGAGCTCTCGTCGGCCAGCCTGCGAAGGGTGCAGGCAAAAAGGCAGCGAATCCCGATCCTCACTGAGGGTTTCCCCCTTTGTTGGACCGTGATTAGCTGAATTTATCGCCGAGGTCAGAGCAGGAGCCGAAGTACGGCAAGTCTCGCCTTCGCTAAGACAAGAAGACTCTGTCAGGACGACGACCTATTTCCCAGCGTTAACTCCGCTCTGGTTTCCCGCAAACTGCTCCGACATCCACTTCTCGAACGCCGTCATATTCTGCGGGCGGCCAAGGAAGTTCTTGACCAGATCGTTGGCCGACATAGTTCCACCCGGCTCAAGCACTACTTTGCGATAGCGCATAGGTGTCTCGCCGGCAAGCAGGTTGTCCTGATCGAACTGCCGGAAGAAGTCTTCAGCAATAACTTTGTCCCAAAGATAGGTGTAATACGCAGAGGAATATCCGCTCAAGTGCGTGAATGAAGCCCACATGTGCGTTCCCGGGGTGGGAGTCAACAGGGTGTAGCGCCGGACAGCCTGCTGCGTGACCGCGTCCGGATCGGTAGTCTTCGGATTCGACTTGTACAGGTCGTAAGAAACGGCGGTGTACTCGTTCTGCGTCATCGCCCAAGTGCCGCGTCCGAAGGCTGAGGCACGGTTCATGCGCTCCACCAGATCCGCCGGGATCGGCTCGCCGGTCTTGTAGTTATGGGCAAACGAGGCAAGCACCTGAGGACTACGCATCCACTCTTCCAGCATCTGCGATGGCGCCTCGACGAAGTCCGATTCCATGGTCAAGCCGCTCACTCCTGCCCATTGCTGGCTGGCCACGATCCAGTGCATCAGGTGGCCGAACTCGTGGAAGAAGGTAACTACGTCGGAATATTCCATCAGTCCAGGATCATCCGCGGTGGGCGCCGGGAAATTGCAGACCAGGATTGCCTCAGGCAGCTGCTTGCCCCGGATCCCAT
>CAYZHX010000060.1:14101-23425 GCA_964476905.1 uncultured Terriglobales bacterium | reverse complement strand
GGTATTGGCTTGAATGTAAGGAATGCCCACATGGCAATGATCAGCAGGACAGAACCGCCGACGGTGACCCAAATGGGCAGATCATCTTCGGTACGAAGGCTCGACTGCTCGCTCTTGCCGCCGCCGAGTTGTTTCAAGCTTGCTTGCAGCGCGGAGACAATCGTAGGCACTGTCTTAAGCAAAGTGATGAGTCCGGCAGCCGCGACTGCACCCGCGCCCATCGGTCGCACGTAAGTTCGCCACAAATCGGTCGGCGACATCTGCGCGATCGGAACGGTACCTGGATAAATTGCGCTAGGCAGCCCTGCGCCGAAAAAGTGGATTGCAGGCATAAGCACGAGCCATGAGAAGACACCGCCGGCGAAGATGACGCCCGCTACGCGTGGGCCAATGATGTAGCCAACACCGAGATATTCAGAAGTCGTCGAAGCTCGTATAGACGCTCCAGGGTATGACTTGAGGTCCCAAGTTGGCGTGCTCGGCCAGGCTGCAAACAGATTTTCATTTTGGAACAGCGTATAAAGCGCTCCGAGTCCCAGGCCCCAGAAGACGCGGCTGGCGAAACTGCCACCGCGGTCTCCAGCGACAAGCACGTCGGCGCACGCGGTTCCTTCCGGATACGTGAGTACGCCGTGCTCCTTCACGATCAGCTGCCGCCTGAGCGGGATCATGAAGAAGACGCCCAGCAATCCGCCAACCAGGCTCAACAAGAAAATGCGTGCGACTTCGAGCTTAAATCCGAGAAAAATGAGCGCTGGCAACGTGAAGATGACGCCGGAGGCGACGGACTGTCCCGCGTTACCTGTCGTCTGAACGATGTTGTTTTCGAGAATTGTGGATTTGCCGAAAGCGCGCAGGATGCTAATCGAGAGCACTGCGATCGGGATTGAGGCTGAAACCGTTAAGCCCGCACGCAGGCCGACATAAACCGTGACGGCTCCAAAGAGAATGCCGAACAACGAGCCCAGAATGAGCGCTCGAGGAGTGAACTCCTTGAGCTTCGTGGACGGAGCAACATACGGCTCGAACTGAGTAGCTGGAACGTTCGGTTCAGTGCTGGTAGCCAAAGCTCTCCTCCGATCGGCGGGTATGGGCCCGCTGGCCCGTAGATTCTACGGGCAAAACAAGAAAAGAAACAGCGGCACTCAGAAGGAACTGAGACGGAGCGGGCGGTGTCTATGGCCCTATGCTCGAGGTTCGGAAGCTGACCAAGCGCTACTCGGCGATCCCTGCCGTGCAGGATGTCAGCTTCAGCATTCGTCCCGGTCAGATTTTGGGATATCTCGGGCCCAACGGCTCGGGCAAAAGCACCACGGTGAAAATGCTCACCGGCCTCATTGAGCCTTCAGACGGAGACATATTCTTTCGCAACGAGAACGTTCTAAAGAACCGGCTCTGGTTCAGCCGACATTTCGGATACGTGCCCGAAGAGCCATATCTCTACGCCCACCTCACAGGCCGAGAGTACCTACAGCTTGCCGGACGCCTGCGAGGAATGGAGAAGTGGCTGCTCGAGCAAAAGATTGAGGCAATGCTCGAATTGTTCGGTCTCGCCGAGTTTCGCGACACACAGATGTCGTCGTACTCGAAGGGCATGCGGCAGAAAGTGCTGCTGTCGGCCGCGCTGCTGCACGATCCCGAAGTGCTGATTCTCGATGAACCTTTCTCCGGACTCGATGTGACTGCAGCCCTGGTCTTTCGCTCATTGCTGCAGGCGCTTGCGAACGAAGGCAAGATGATTCTCTACAGCTCGCACGTCCTCGAAGTTGTAGAGAAGGTCTGCTCGGAGGTGGTGATTCTCCATCGTGGACGCGTCCTGGCCTACGACTCTGTCGCGCGACTTCGAGACCTTCGCGCCTCCACTTCCCTCGAAGACGTTTTCTCCCAACTTGTCATGCAGGAAGACGCGGGCGCTGTGGCCTCACAAATGATCGCTGTGATGCGAGCGTAATGTATGCCGGTTCCGAGCCGAGTCAAAGAGTGGCTCGAAGCCACACACGGACCGCTGTTCGAATTACACCGTCACTATGCGCGTCAGCTCTTTGAGAGCGAACTGATCACCTCGCCCGACGACCTGCGCCGCGTCGTAATTACTTGTCTGGCCGCCATTGCTTCGGTTGGATTCATCGTCCCCAAGCTGTACTACAAGAAATACGAATATCTCTCGCTCGGACCGAACGTCGATCTCTATCGTCGAGCCATCTATGCGGATCAGCTGTTCTTCATTGTCATAACCATTTTGGGAATTGCGGCGCTTGTCACCTTTCAATGGGATTCGTTGTTCCCGAGCCGCCAGGATTACCTGATTTTGCGCGCACTACCGCTCAAGCTCTCGCACATTTACTTCGCGAAGCTGACGACGCTGTGTGCATTGGTCCTCCTTGTAATTGCGTTGCTCAACATTCCTTGCGCGGTTTCGTTTGCCTCCGTCATCTCCGGAGCTCACGATCTGGCTCCCTCATGGCTGGAGACCTTTGCTGAATTCGCCGCGGCATTTTGCGCGGGAGTCTTCGTTCTATTCGTGTTGGCGTTGCTGCAAACCGTGCTGATGAACGTGCTGCCGTTGCGCTGGTTCGCACGTGTGTCGGCTTCAGTTCAGTCGCTCTTGCTCGTAGCCGTCCTTTGCGCGATTCCGTGGGCTGTCGATCTGCCCAATGCTATCCACTGGGTGGATTGGCGGCCAGCTTGGAGCGCCTATGCTCCGCCGCTGTGGTATCTCGCCCTGTATGAAAAGCTGATAGGCAAAGCCAGTCAGAGCGATTCTGTTCTCGCGCTTCGCGGAGTTGAAGCAATGCTCGCGGCCGCCTTGGCCACTATCCTCGTTAGCGTTTTATTCCATCGGCGATATGCAAAGCGAATCTTCGAATCGGAGGTGAAGCTGCGAGGGTCGAGACTCCATCTGGCGGAACGAATTGCAGAGCTGATTGCGCGCGATCCGCGAGAGTCTGCGATTTTACTGTTTGCGCTACGCTCGCTGGAGCGGCTCAAACAGCATCGCATGATTCGCCTGGTGTACGCCGGAGTCGGCTGTGCGCTGTTGATCGAAAGCGGGATCGGATTGATTCTGAGCGGTGCCATGAATCGTGGTTTCATCCAGCGCGGAGCGGCTCTCGACGCGACGTTCGCTTTGCCGATCTTGCTGTTCTTTTTCCTGTTTACAGGATTGCGCTATGCGTTCCGCATTCCCGTCGATCTGCGCGCTAACTGGCTCTTCCGTCTGACTGCGCAAGATGCCACGGTTGAACGCGAGCGCGCGCTCCGGCTCATCTATTTCGCTTTTGCGCTGTTGCCGGCCGTGCTCACCACACTTCCGTTTCTTTTCCTGGTTCTCATGCCATGGAAGGCAATCTACGGAGCTTGTTTCGCCATACTGATCGCACTCATCATCATCGAACGGGAGTTGAGCAACACTGACACGATTCCGCTAACGTGTTCGTATCTGCCGGGAAAGCGCAACATTCTCCACACCGGCATCATTTATTGGCTGACTGTTTTCGGACTTACGACGATACTCACAGCATTCGAGGCGATTGGCGCTGCGAATCCGGTTCGCGCTGCCTTAGCTATTGGCGTCTTAGCACTGATTCTGTTCCGAACACAAAAGCGTGAACCTTTATCTGAAGTTCCCGAACTTCGCTTCGACGACCTGCCCGAACCGGCAGTAGCCACGCTCGGCATCGCCCGCGAATGACTCGACCCAGCCTTTAAGAGAGTTCGCCGATGAAAGTTCGCCCGTAAGGTTCGTATCGGGGCACGCTTGAGCGAAGCGGAGCCGTGCCGTAGAAAGTGCGACAGGATTGCGGCTTTAGCCGCTGAGGACAGCTCTCCGCGATCTGAGGATCCATTCGTCTTCCATATCTCTTCGTGTGAGATAGGCAATTACAGACAGCGTGCGTATGCTGGATATGCTCTGATATGCGCTCCTGGTCTGGGAAAACAATTCTTTCGAACCTCCGTTCTCTTCTGCCACACCCGCTCCTACATGCCCTAATTGCCAATGGCCTGTTCCTTATCGCCTATTGTCTTGTTCCCACCGTCGCCTGCGCGCAAGGCAACTACGAAATCCAAGTCTACGGATCGGACATTGTGCCGCCGGGCAGCACCATGGTGGAACTCCACAGCAATTACACGGTTTCCGGTACGAAGGCTGCTCCCGGTAGTCGATTTGCCGCAGATGGCACTGAGCCCACAAGCGGAGCCCTCCACGAGACCGTGGAAATAACGCAAGGATTTACGAATTGGTTTGAAACCGGGTTCTACATCTTCACCAGCGCCCGCCGCGGGTTCGGATACGAATGGGTGGGCGATCACATTCGTCCGCGGGTGCGAGTGCCTGAAAGCTGGCACTGGCCGGTGGGAGTGAGCCTGTCCAATGAGATCGGATATCAACGCGCTCGATTCTCGCCGGATACCTGGACGTGGGAGATTCGTCCGATCGTCGACAAGCAGCTTGGCCCCTGGTATCTCTCATTCAACCCGACGCTGGAGCGTTCATGGCACGGACCCAGCGTAAGCCAGGGAGTCGAGTTTTCTCCGAACGTCAAGTTCAGCTATGACGTGACCAAAAAGATCGCTGCGGGCCTGGAGTATTACGGAGCGTACGGGAATCTTACGGGATTCGACGCATTTCACGAGCAACAGCAGGATTTCTTTCCCGCCATCGATCTGAATGTCTCGCCAAACTGGGAATTCAACTTCGGGCTCGGAGTAGGCGTAACGCGCTCTACCGACCACCTGATTGTGAAATGCATTGTTGGGCGGCGATTCTCGTTCGGAAGGCACAAGCAGCAGTAGGACTGCCAAATTCACCACGGAGGCGCGGAGGAATCGAGGGGATAATTATGAAATCACTCGATGCAATATGAAATTAAGAAATGGTGTCCGTGACTCCGTGGTGAAAAGTCAATCATCCGAACTGGTGCAGAGCCTTGCTGAGCCGTTCGTGGTGCTCGTCGTCGAACGCGACGAAGCGGAAGCCGAATTCGGAGTTTGCCTGCCGCTTCAGTCCGCTACCGACAAATTCGATTAGTCCGACAACTGGACCAATGGGGGTGGGAATAGCAATTTCTGCCAGGGTACCGGTCTTCACATTGGCCGCCAGCAAAGCGCAGCCGCCAGTCATAGAGAGCCGGCGGAGAGATCCTTTCACCAGCTTGTCTTCCACGCGAAAGTCAGCGGGTTCGGGGTTGGGGAAGGTCGTCCTTGGAGCTCGAACTGAATGGTGAACCTTCGGGAACGTTGCCATACCGAAGACTCTAGCTGCGGCTAGGGACAGATAGGAAGATTACCTTAGCAGTATTCACGGCTGAATCCGTACAATGACCTCTTATAACTGATTGATACCGAAGGGCTTATGTGCATGAAAGATGCAGATGCGGGATCTCTTGCGGATTGATTGTTCCTGGGTCTCTCTTTCTGCCTCAGTGCTCTGTGGTGAATTACCGTCCTTCGGAACCGCTAACATCCGGTCGGGGTACACGTCTTCTGACGGGAGGATTTTGATTGATGAAGAACCAACTTCGCTATCTACGTATTGCTGCCACCGTGTTCGTCATAACGGGACTGGCCGTTGCCCAGGACCAGGGCACCGATAACGGCCGCGAATTTCACTGGACGGGAAAACTTGCGCCGGAACAGGTGCTGGTTATTAGAGACATTAACGGCAATATTGACGCGAACGGTTCTTCGAGCAGCGATCAGATCGAAGTGTCAGCCAGAAAAAGCGGCTCGGGAGCTGAAGACGTAAAGATCCGAGTCGTGAAGCTGAATGACGGCGTGATGATTTGCGCTGTCTATCCTGGTTTCTTCAATTCCGAGAATTGCGACTCCGGCTCCCACTTTGGGAACAGTCACAATAACGCGCGCGTGGACTTCACCATTCATATGCCTCGCAATTTGCGGTTCACCGGCAAAAACGTCAATGGCGATGTGAATGCCGAGTCGATGGGGCGTTACGTGGAAGCGTCGAGCGTAAATGGAAGCATCCATATTGCGACCTCCAGTTGGGCTTCGGCGAACACGGTAAATGGATCGATCGATGCCGCTCTCGGACGTGCGGACTGGTCGGGCGATCTCGAATTCAAGAGCGTGAATGGAAGCATTAAGTTGCGGCTTCCCGCCAATGCAAATGCCGAAGTAGATTTCAAGAGCGTGAACGGACACCTGGACTCTGATTTTCCCCTCACCGTACAGGGGAGTATTGGACGCCATTCCGTCCATGGCACTCTCGGCAGCGGAGGGCGCACGCTGGAGATCGATACCGTGAACGGCAGCGGAGAGCTGCGTAAAGCCACGTTTAGTCAATCAGAACTGAAAATCTGTCATCCTGAAGCGCTTCTTTTGCGCGAAGGATCTCCCGCGACCTGTAGGACGCTAATTGCGGTTGGTATGGCTCCTCCACGAGGATCCCCCCAGCTCCCGGGCCGAAAAGCCTCGTGACTGCATGTAAGTCGAAAGTACACATCGGAGATCTTTCCGCAAAAGAAGCGCTTCAGGACAGTTCCATGGGGAAAGCTTCCGGCAGAGCGCATAAAACCGTGAATGCCCGCGGTTCGCGCCCTCTCAAACCGATTTTCAAAAAAAAATCCCGCCTCAGGCAAGGCGGGTTCGATTCGATAGGGTGAAATCACTCTACCGGCGCGCAGCTTCTCGCACCATAATCTTTTTGTAGTATCGTTCGTGTAATCCAAAACCATTACAAATTGTGCTCACGCCCGCGAAATGCGGCTGTATTGTTCACTGTCGCCGTACAAGGTGAAAAATGAGAACACGAGTTTCATTCCTGCCACTTCTGTTCCTGGGTTTAGTGACCACGTATGCCACCGCTCAGAAAATCACGCCTGTGTCCGAGCAGCGCCTCAAACAGCTTTTGCCCGCCACGGTGTTCCTGGATGGCGAAAACGTACCTACGCAGGAGCGGAACGCAGCCATGGTGGCTCTCCCAAATGGCAAAGTCTTGATGGCAACCCTGATTGACACCGCCGGATACAGCTCGGCTTACCAGGAAAAATACAGCGGCGTCCTGCTTTCCCAAACTGGATTTACGCTTGGATCCAAACCGTTCGACGCGGGCGCCTACGCATTCGGCAGAAAGAAAGATGGCGACAGTGTCACACTGCTCGTCTACAACATCGGAGGCGATCAGTTAGCGCAGATCACCACAGCAAGGCAGGACAATTTGCATCCGGTGAAGCCACTGCAGATCATCATTGCTGATGATGGCTCCGCGCGGCTTTATCTCGGACCGTATTACGTCGCCGTAGCGGGCAAATAGATGGCTTCTCCGCTGGCCAAGGCCCATTCGGGAATCTGGCGTGCGGGCCTGCTTGGGCTCGCTGTGACCTTGAGCGCTGTCGTCGCTTACTCGTGGTACGTGACGCACCAGATCGCCGGACTTCGCGAGCTGCAGACGTCCATCACGGAACGCAATCGCAAAGACTCGTTGCAGTTGTTGCGTATTCAAAACAACCTCAATGATGCGGCTCTCAGCATGCGCGATATGCTCGACAATCCCGAGCACTATCCGCTCACGGCTTTTCAGCCACAGTTCCAGCGAATTCGCACTGATTTGAACGATGCCCTCCGGCGCGAACAGGAGTTAGCAATCGCAACCCGCACACCGGCGCAGAGGCAATATTTGAGTGACTCTGTTTCCCAATTCTGGACTGCCATGGACCAGATGTTCGTCTTGGCACTTCAGCGAAAGGAACGCCAGGCACGAGAGGAGATTCTCACATCGCTGCAGCCGCGGCAGGCTGCTCTGAGCAATGCCGTTGCCCGATTCCTGGTAGCCAACAATGAAAGCGAGCAGCAGGCGCAGCAGCGCGTTACATCGATCTATGATCGCGTGCAGCGTCAGGCCTACGTCTTTCTGATCGCGACCCTCGGAGCAATCGTGCTTACAAGTGCGCTGATCATCCGTTCCAATCGGGGATTGTTCCGCCAGCTCGCAATCGTCTCGCAGCAGCGAGGCGAACTCGCGCAGAAGCTGATCTCGACACAGGAATCGACTCTCAGTTACGTCTCGCGCGAACTTCATGATGAGTTTGGGCAGATCCTCACCGCGCTGGGAGCCATGCTCACGCGGGCAGAAAAACGGAATCCCGATTCGGAGTTGACGGATAGCCTCCGCGAAATTCGCGAGGTTGCGCAATCGGCACTGGATAAGACGCGGACGCTTTCCCAGGCATTGCATCCCGTCATGCTCGATGAGTCCGGCCTCGAGCAAAGCCTCGATTGGTATCTGCCGACGATTGAGCGGCAAACTGGAATCGAGATTTCATACGAAAAATCGGGCGTGCCCTTCGAAGTGCCCCGCAGCGCAGGCGTGCACATCTATCGAGTGGTTCAGGAAGCATTGAACAACGTAAAGAGACACTCCGGAGCGCAGCGCGCCTGGGTTCGCTTACGCTATTCCGCCAATGCGCTAAACGTTGAGGTTGAAGATCACGGCCGCGGTCTCTCGGCCTCGTCGAATGGTTCGCGAGGGATCGGCCTGGTAGGGATGCGCGAGCGCGCACAACTCATCGGAGCAGAATTGAAGTTTACGCAGCCGTCTGAGGGAGGGACGTTGGTTCGGCTGCGTGTCCCGCGGCGAGCGGGAGAGAGACAATCAGTAAGTAGTACGCAATAAGCAGTACGCAATCGAGACTTGATACGCAAACGTCCTCGAAAATGTCTAAGAACAAAATCTCAGTTCTTCTAGTGGATGATCACAGCCTCGTGCGCCGAGGATTTCGCCGCATGCTCGAAGATGAGAGCGACATTCACGTCGCTGGTGAGGCCAGCAGCGGTGCAGAAGCTGTCGAATTGGCGCGCAAACTAAAACCGCAGGTGATTCTCATGGATTGCGCCCTGCAAGGCGAGAGCGGCATCAACGTGACGCGCACGATTATGGGATCACTTCCTGAAACCGCCGTGCTGATGCTCAGCATGCACTCCGAGGAGACGCTCGTGCGACAGTCATTCGAAGCTGGAGCTCGGGGCTACATTCTCAAGAATGCGTCCGACCTCGATCTTGCAGCCGCAATCCGCCGCGTGTTGGGAGGTGATATCGTGCTCGACGCACAACTCAAGCGCGCCGAGAACCTTAAAGGCGAACGAACCGCCGGATTAACCGCGCGAGAGCTCGAAGTACTTCAGCTCATTGCCATGGGAAAGTCGAATAAAGAAATTGCGAGCGAGTTGGATGTGAGCGTGAACACCGTCGCCGTGCATCGGGCAAACATCATGAATGCCCTTGGGCTTCACAAGACGGCGGAACTGGTTGTGTACGCGATCAGGAACGGATTGGTGAACTTGCCCTGACTCTGATTACGACCGGCC
>CAYZHX010000060.1:0-14001 GCA_964476905.1 uncultured Terriglobales bacterium | reverse complement strand
TCACGCGACATCGAGAAGAAAACACGCGATTGCCCCAGCAACATGACCACCATCGTGCTGCTCAGACCGCAAATCGCGCCAAGCTTCACCAGCATGCTTCCCCAGCGCACACCGGTTACGTCGATGCCGATTGCGATTGGATCGGGAACATCGAGGTTGGTGTACTTCACCAATCCTGTAAGCACGAGGGCAACAAGAATGTAGAGGATGGTGCAGATCGCGAGAGACCCGAGAATACCAATCGGCATATCTCGCGCGGGATTCTTCGCCTCCTGCGCCGCCGTAGAAACGGCGTCGAATCCTATATACGCGAAGAAAATGATGCCCGCAGCAGTCGCTATTCCAGAAATTCCAAAATCACCGTAATGACCGGTGTTCTTCGGCAGGAACGGAGTCCAGTTCGCGACTGCATCGGCTCGATGCGCGAATATGTAGGATGCTCCGAGTCCAAGGAAGACGAGCAGTACGGCAACCTTGATAATCACAATGAATGAATTGAAGTTGGCCGACTCTTTGATTCCGATGACGAGAATCACCGTGACGATCGCAATCCCAAGGAATCCGAAGAGGTTGAACGAAGAGGTCGTCGTCGGCAAGGTCGCAGGATCGATGTGCTCAAGATTGAGCTTCATGATGATGCCAGCCAGACGCTCCCAGTGTCCGTGATACAGAACAAACTGAGTTCCCGGCGCACCCGCCAGTGTGGGGCTTACGCGAATGCCCAAGTCGCCGAGGAGGCTGAGCACGTATCCGCTCCATCCGCTCGCCACGGTCGCCGCGCCGAGCGCATATTCCAGAATCAAGTCCCAGCCAATAATCCAGGCGATGAATTCGCCAAGGGTGGCATAGCCGTACGTGTATGCCGATCCTGCCACGGGAATCATTGATGCGAATTCGGCGTAGCAGAGGCCGGCGAAGACACAGGCAACAGCCGCCAAAATAAAAGAAAGAACGATCGCCGGTCCTGCATTTTCGGCCGAGGCAGTGCCTGTCAGAACGAAGATGCCGGTACCTATAATCGCGCCGATTCCCAAAGTGATAAGGTTCGTAGGGCCAAGCGCGCGCCGCAGACTGTGTTCGCCGGTTTCTTCCGCCTCCTGCATGATGACGTTCAGAGGCTTTTTTGCCATTAAATCAGGCATTCATTGTTCTCCTGGGCTTGCGATTTCAGCCTGCTTGACTTTGTAATTCGGAAGCTTCCGCGCGCGCACTTTGCCGTGACCAGAACAGGTACACGGGAATTCCGAGCAGCACGATGATCAGTCCGGGCCAAGTATATTGCGGCTTGTAGCGCAACAGCACGATTTCGATAAATATTGCCATCACTATATAGATTGCAGGCAAAACAGGGTAGCCGAAGGCACGATAGGGACGTGGTGTATCGGGTTGCGTTTTCCGGAGGACGAACAGGCCACCAATGGTGAGGATATAGAAAGCGATCTGGGCGAACATCGTGAGATCAAGCAGTTGGCCATAGGTGCCAGAGAGGCATAGAACACATGTCCACACAGTCTGGGCAACCAGTGAGACCGCCGGCGTTCTATATCGCGGATGGAGGTCGCCGATCGAGCGGAAGAACAGCCCATCTTTCGACATCGCGTAATAGATCCGCGCACCTGCAAGAATCAGTCCGTTGTTGCAGCCAAACGTAGATATCAAGATGGCAATGGCCATCAACGCCGCTCCGGATGCACCAAAAGCCTGCTGCATGACTGCAGTGCCTACACGATCGTCCGCAGCGTACTGAATTCCGCGAGCAAGGATCGTGGTGCCGTTCGGATCGCCATGCAGCGGCAGAACCATCAGATACACAAAGTTGGCCGCGATGTAGAGCAAAATCACGATGCTCGTCCCCAACGCAAGTGACAGGGGAAGATTGCGCCGCGGATTCTCGACTTCGGCGGCCGTGAATGTAACGCCGTTCCATGCGTCGGCAGAGAACAACGACCCGACCTGTGCAATGGCGATGATCGTCAACAAACCTACGAAAGCGGTCGGACCTCCGATTCCGACCTGAACCGGATGCAGCGTGTGAAACGAGGCGTTCTGCCAGAAATGTCCGAAGTTCTGGCGAATGGCTTCGGCGTTGCGTCCTAGAGCTGCGCCGATCAGGACCAGCCCAAGCAATGCGGCCGTCTTCGAAAACGTGAAGATGTTTTGCACCAGGGCCCCGCTACGCACTCCTAGAACGTTCACACCAGTGAGAAGGAGGATCGTGCCGATGGCAACTAAGTTCTGGCGATTTAGCCCGACATCCATGTTGCCGAGCACAAGCGGTCCGACGACCCATTTCGGAACGTGACCGATATGCCAAAGCCATTTATCGGCTGAAATGGCTGGATAGAGCACTCCCAGAAATTTTCCAAACGCAACACCCACGGCAGCGATGGTTCCGGTTTGAATTACCGCAAACATCGACCATCCGTAGAGAAATCCCCAGAGCGGCCCCAGCGATTCGCGCAGGAAGACATACTGTCCACCCGCCTTCGGCATCATTGCTGCCAGTTCGCCATAGGTGAGCGCGCCAACGATGGTCATAAATCCGGTCACGGCCCAGGCCAGAATCAGCAGTGCGGGCGACTCCACGAGGCGTGCGATGTCGGCCGAGACGATAAAGATCCCGGAGCCGATCATGGAACCAATTACAAGAGAGGTAGCGCTGGTGAGATTGATTCCCTTAACGAAGTCAGTAGATTCGCGGACGGATACCCGAACCTGGGTGTGGGTGGTCACTGCCTGATAGTTTTACCTCATTTTCAGCAGGAAAGCCGCAGTTCTTTCGCGCGGCTCGGGAAGCAGGTCGCTGATTACTGCCACCGAATCTGCGCCGGCTTCAATGACCGAACGGCAGTTCTCGAGTGTGATTCCGCCAATCGCCACTAACGGCTTTCCTGTAAGAGAGCGTGCTCGTTTCACGCCTTCGAGACCAATCACTGGGTCGGGATTGTCTTTCGAACCGGTGGCAAACACTGGGCCAATAGCCACGTAATCCGCGGACGATTCCTCACCCGCTTTGACCTGCTCGGGATTGTGAGTGGAAATTCCGAGGATGCGTTCGGAACCAATGATGCGACGCGCAGCATGAGGTGGGAGATCATCTTGGCCAACGTGAACCCCACCTGCGCCAGCGGCTACGCAAAGATCAGCCCGATCGTTCAGAATCAGCCGAACATTCTGGGGAAGAACACGTCTCAGCTCGCGAGCAAGGCGGAGAATCTCGCGAGAAGAGGCATGTTTTTCGCGAAGTTGAAGCAACGTAGCTCCGCCGATTGTCAGTTCTCTTGCGAACTCCACGAGTCCGAGCAGTTCGCCAGTTCCACTTCCAATCCGCGTGGGAACCAGAATGGGATACACGCGAGGCAAACATGTTGTATCGGCGCGCCTCAATCGAACAGCTCTTCCCGAAAAACCTTTCGCCCTGCCAAGGCGGTATAGAAGGCCCAGAGTGCAAGCGCCACGACGCTGGCATAAACAGCGATCGTGTTTCCTATAAACCAGTGCGAAAAATTCACAGTCGTTGGCGTATTCAACACAAGGTCTGTTGCAAAGAGTGCCGCAGCGAGACTTACTAGTCCGAATCTGACCAGCGCAATGGCGGCCAATGAGTACACGACGAAATAGCAAAGTAGTGCGACCCAGAACTGATCCTCGCGCAGCGATTGCATTACGCTGAACAGCAAAGCAAACCCTGCGCCCGCCAGCCACTGGTTTCGCAGTAGCAGGCGCAGAAGAAAGATTAGAAAGAAGAACAGCAGCGTTCCCTGAATCGCGGAGCCTGGGATGACTAACAACCAGGCTCCAATCGCGCGACGAGTTCCCAGCAGAAACTCCATGTTCCCAATGTGCGGAATGTCACCGCGGCGTATCAAGGTCCAGATGAACATGTCGAATACGATGATCCAGAAGGTTCCAAGAACCAGGCCGAACAAAACATCGCGCCCGACTAAAGGATCTCGCACTCGGCCCAATAACAACCGGCTCCAGGAGATGATGGCGTGGGGCCAGCGTCGCCGTACAAATGGCTCAAGACTCAGGTATACAAGCGCAATGATCAGGGCCCAATAAATGGAGTTGCTCATCGAAAGAACGAAGGTGCCAAAAGTGGACATACTCAAAACGAAATGCGCGCGAAATATCCAGAGTGCCATTTGCACGATGAACACAAACAACGCAAGTCTCAAAGCACCTTTGGGATCGCTGCGCCTGGCCTTGTAGTTGCGGTATGCAAATACCACAGCCGTGAACAGAGTTGTGCAGGCGATGATGAGCAAAATAACTGATGCTGCCTTTTGTCCTCGGGTGCTTTGGTCGGGATTTTGACGCCATGCGGTAGTCCAAGGGCCGTAAAGCGAAAAGAAAACTGGTTTCCCATGCAGAGCGGCGGCCTCAACGCGCAAAGGCCGATTACTACCGGGCCACACGCCAGTCCAGGCGACCCGAGTGTCAGAACTCGATAGAGAATTCCAAATTGGATCAGCTGGAGTGAGTGCCTTTGCATCTAGTCCCGCGGCGGCAAACAAGGGACTCCAGTCGACCGGCTTTACGCCCTCGGCTTTGTCCTCACGTTCAGGTGGCATGACTTGAAAAGACAGCAGCCTGCCTTGAGGATCGAGCCAAACTTGGATCATTCCCGAGGTCGTGAACGGCGGGTCACTCGTAGTAAGGATTCCAGGAACAAGGGATCCTTCCGTGTAGCTGGTGGCCATCATCGGCTGCGGACTGCTGCGATACCAGAACAACAATATCGGAGGACGCTTTTGGAGAAGCTCGTCCCAATTCGGGCCCGGCTTGTCATTTTTTTCCGCCCACTTTCCGTACTGATAATCATCCGAGAAGCCGTACCCAATATCCCCAGGCAGGTCAGCGTATCCAATCTCGGAGGCTATCTCTTGCGCACGATGAGTGAGCACGTCCGGTGAAAGATCGAGTCGCATTTTGTCGAAAATGCTCTCTCGAACTCCGAGGAAGTAACTGAACGCGAGTCCCAAGATGACAACAGCAAGGCATGGCACGGCAATTCGAGGAGTGAGACCTTCCACTTCACCTGCCGCAGCGACCATCTGTGGCGATGGCGTTTCGCCGGCTGCAAGTGCCGCGGCGAGGGGATCTCCTCCGGGCAGCGCTGCGGCAACCGCAAGCGCAGAAGCCGGGCGCATCGTCGGATCGGGCTCCAGGCAGCGCAGGATGACGCGTTCCACTCCCGGATCAAGATCGCGCACCAGCGTAGAAGGATTCGTTGGAGAAGGAGATTCGGAGCGCGTGCGCACGATCTCGGCCAGCGTGTCTGCCTGGAACGCACGCTTTCCGGTGAAGATCTCGTAAAGAACCAGACCTAATGCATAGATATCGCTCTTTGAGCTTACTTCTTTTCCCACGAGCTGCTCGGGAGCCATGTAAGCCGGAGTTCCATATCGAACCTGCTCGTGGGGAATGTGCTCGGCAAGATCGGCCAATCCAAAGTCCATAATCACGACTTCGCCCTGGCTGTTCAGCATGATGTTCGCCGGCTTCAGATCTCGATGCAGCACACCTTTGTCGTGTGCTGCGGCCAATCCGGCGCAGAGCTTGCGAGCTATCTCCAGTGCTTTATCGGACGGGAGCCGCCCGATGCGCCGCAAGAGCGAACCGAGGTCCTCGCCGTCGACGTACTCCATCGAGAGGAACACGAGCCTGTCGGCTTCGCCGATGTCGTAAATGCGGCATACGTTCGGGTGGGAAATCCGTCTCGCGATCCGTACTTCATTATGGAAGCGTTCGAGCGTGACTGGATCCTGCGCGGTACTTTCCGGCAGGAATTTCAACGCAACCGGCTGCTGGAGCCGCAGATCGTCGGCCCGATAAACCTCGCCCATGCCTCCCCGACCCAGGAGCGCAATGACTCGGTAGCGCTCAGCCAAAATCGTTCCGGGAATGAACCTGCCTTCGTAGGAACCGCTGCTCGAAGCCGATGACCTCGGAAAGCCCTTAGGCTTAGAGGTCCGTGGAGGGGCAGGAGTAACGGTGGCTGTAGCCATCGGATCGCTTAGCTGCGAACTGCCGCACGATGGACAGAACTTCGCGCTCGAATCGATTTGTTGTCCGCAGGAGGAACAATTGATGGACGAAAGCTTGGCCACAGTTTCGGAGTGGAGGCCATGATACTAGAGGACTCCGCGAAACAGCAGTCGTGCGAGCGAGAAGCAATACACGACAGAGATTGGACGGAACCTGCAGAAACAGATCACACGGATCTACGACGGACGTTCACACTTTCGGCCGGACGGTGAAACCCATCTGCCAAGCGCCGCGGTGATCCGGGTGTTGTTTAGGTTTTCTTCCTGCTAAGCGCCCGCGGCCAGAGACTTCCGTTTTTCCGGTTGCGGTTCCGGGAAGGGAATTATCTTGGCCTGATTCATTTGGTGCATAGCATCCGCGAGCTTCGGCGTGTCCTGCTCTCCCGCAAAGCGGTCGAAGAAGTAGCCGAAGAGGATGAGGGCGCATATGAAAGGGACGAGAGTTACGGCGAGGAGCATGGGGAGGGAGCCTTCCCGGGGAACGCCAGCCAGTATGTCCCGAATGTGAGTTCTCCCGCAATGGGAAGATTTGCTTATAAGGTGAGACAAAATCGCTCGAGGAGAGCAGCTGGGCCTTCCCAGGCAGCCGCGATAATATACTTGGAGCGTTCTTCCAACGCCCGAGTCCATACTATTATGCGTTTACCCGCCTCAGTCGTTTCAGCTGCTCTCATGCTGCTTACTACGTTTGCTTACACCGCCGATACCTCCGTGCTGAAGCCCCCGCCGGGAACCAAGGTGGCCATTGTCGAATTTCTCGACCTTCAGTGCCCGGATTGCGCGAATGCCAATCCGCTGATCGAAGAGGCTTCCAAGACGTATAACATCCCGGTAGTCCGGTACGATTTCCCGCTTAGCAAGCACAACTGGTCGCACCAGGCTGCCGTGATCGCTAAGTACTTCGACAGCCAGTCCAAGTCGCTCGGAGCCGCGTGGCGTGCCTATTGCTTTGAAAATCAGCCCGCCATTACTCCGGAGAACCTGCGCAGCTACGCAGAAAAATTTGCGGCGGCGAATAAGACATCGCTGCCTTTCGTCGTCGATCCCGACGGTAAGTATGAGGCGCAGATAAAGTCGGATTTAGCTACCGGAGAGCGGGTCGGAATCCAGCACACCCCGACGATTTACGTGGTTTCCAATGCCTCCCATGGGCAGCCGTTTGTTGAGGTAGTCGATCGGTCCAAGCTTTACTCGATTATCGATCAGATGAAGAGCGAGGCTGGCGCCAATTCCAAATCCTCCAGTTCGAAGAGCCCGACCAAGAGGCCAGCCAAGACCACGAAGATCGCAAAGAAGTAGGTCTGTAAGTAGCTGATTTATGGGCCCCTATTTCAAACTGCGGAAAAGGAACGGGAATTGCCTTCGACTTTAGTCACTTTATCGAAGGTGCCGTTACGTTCGTTAGCTGTGCCCAGTTGGTAAACGACGATAGATTTTGGAAGTGATGCTGAAAGCGCTTCTCCTCACACGCGATCAGGACGTCCTGCGTGTTATCAGACGTGTGCTGGAAACGGTGAGCATTGAGATGGAGACGGTCACTTCCACCGATGCCGCCCGCCAGACCATCGATCGGCGCAAGTTCGACGCCATCCTTATCGACTGCGACGACGTGCAGAGCGGCTGCGACCTCATCCGCGAGCTGCGACGGGGCAAATCCAACTCCAAGTCGATTGTGTTTGCGATTACAAATCGCGTCACGACCGTAAAGGATGCTTTCGCAATCGGGGCAAATTTTGTGCTCGACAAGCCTATTTCGCCCGACCGGGCTGCCCGCAGCCTGCGCGCTGCCCACGGGCTGATCATGCGTGAACGTCGTCGCTATCACCGCCACCCGCTGCAGACAACGGCCCACGTTAGCTATGGCAATCTGCGCGACGTTCCCATACCGCTCAGCAATATCAGTGAAGGCGGCGTGGCTCTGGCCACCTCCCGCACGGCCGATATGACAGGCCAGGTTTCTCTGCGATTCGAACTTCCTGGCTGCAATCGGTCACTTGAGGCCAAAGGAGAGTTCGTGTGGACCAACGACGCCGGACGCGTAGGCGTTCGCTTCACAACAATGCCTACAAGTACCAAATCGGCACTCGACTCCTGGATCGCCCGGCAGCTTGACGTCTCCACCGCGGCTTTGATGACGATCGGCAGATGATTGCCGCCAAATAGCTCTCATTTACACTCTTGCCGTGAACATCGCCTTTTTTGGCGGCACCTTCGACCCTATCCATCGCGGGCACGTGGCGGTGGCAGAGAGCGCGGCCAAGCGATTCGAGCTGGGCAAGATCTTGTTCGTTCCTGCCGAGCTTCCCCCGCACAAGCCGAATCAGACGTTTGCCAGCTTTGCACATCGGATGGCAATGGTCGCGCTTGGCACATCGGGACATCCGGCGTTCATCCCTTCCGACATGGAAGCTCGCCTTTATGCCGAAACCGGAACGCCTAACTATTCGCTGGAAACCATTCGCCGCCTCAAACGCGAGCTGAAGAAAGCCGACAAACTGTATTTTCTGATCGGTGTCGATGCATTCCTCGATATTGCCAAATGGCATCGACCGGTAGATCTGCTGCGGGAGTGCGAATTCATCGTGGCAAATCGTCCGGGATACTCTCTGGGTGACATTGCCGGAGCATTGCCTGAAGAGTTGCGTCCAAAGCATGAGGTCTTGAAAGCCGCGCGCAAAGGGACGGGGGGCCTGGTTTCGTCCGGAGCAGTAATGGCGTTTTCCGGCGTTGTGCTGCATCTGTTGGAAGATGTTTCGGAGCGTGTTTCTTCCACTCAGCTCCGCGCGGCAGCAGCTTCGTCTGGACGTCGGCTCGAAGGCTACGTCGGGGAAGCAGTCGCTGAGTACATCCGCAAAACTCGGCTGTACCGTACCGGCAAAGCTTCCGAAACCGAGAGCCCACCCACTCACACCAGCATTGCGAAAAAGAAATCGCGGCGCTGAGAACACTGAGAATAGAATCAGGTCAGCAAACTTGGGCGATGGAGAAGAATCCAACCAGACGAATGAGTGCGCAAATCCGAACTCAGGTAGCTTCTGCCGTTAAGGCCTGCGAAGACAAAAAAGGCGAGGAAATCAGCATCCTCGAAATGGACAAGAATTCCTCGGCATTCACCGATTATTTCGTAATTTGCAGCGGCAAAAATCCCAGACAGATTCAAGCCATCGCCGACGAAGTGGAACTGCGCCTGAAGCGCGAAGGTGTTCCTGCCAACCAGGTGGAAGGCTACAATCAGGCCGACTGGGTGTTGCTCGATTACGTGGACTTTGTGGTTCACATCTTTTCCGAAGCGGCACGCAAGTTCTACGAGCTCGAGCGGCTCTGGAAGTCTGCGCACAAACTTTCGGTCGAAGATCTGCGTAAGCCCGCCGCGAAAAAAGCTGCCAAAGACTCCGCATCAGCAAGACCAGCGAAAGCTGCTGCGCGTAAGTCCGCGAGAAAGCCTGCAACTCGAGCGGGCAGCACAGGCCGACGGCATAAATCTTCGAAATGAGCGCCAAAGATTCGCTTACCCGATTCTCCGACCGCGTCGACGATTACGTAAAGTACCGGCCCGGATATCCTCCGCAGGTGATCGAGATATTGCGCACGCGCTGCGGGCTGAGTCCGAGTTCGATCATCGCCGACGTTGGTTCCGGACCAGGAAACCTGGCGCGGCTTTTCCTTGATAACGGAAACGAAGTCTTTGCCATCGAGCCGAATGCCGAAATGCGCGAGGCCGGCAAGCAATCGCTCGGAACGCGTGGAGGCTATCGCAGCGTCGATGGACGAGCTGAAGGTACTCGCCTGGAAAACGGATCTGTAGACTTCGTTACCGCCGGCCAGGCATTTCACTGGTTCGATTGGCCGCGTGCCAAAGCCGAATTTCGACGGATCCTTCGCCCTGAGGGGTGGGTTGTCTTGCTCTGGAATGAACGCCTCACTGACAGCAGTTCTTTCCTGCGCGATTATGAAGCGCTTCTGGTTCAATATGGAACTGATTACAAGGACGTGCGTCACGAGCGCTCGTACGAAAACATCAGCGACTTCTTCGGTGGCAAGCCCCAGGGCGACGTGCTTCCGAATCAGCAAGTCGTGGACTTCGACGGTCTTCGTGGACGGCTGCTGTCATCTTCGTATGTTCCTGGAGTCGGAAGTCCGAATCGGGAACCGATGTTACAGGATCTCAAGAATCTGTTCGCAACACACCAGCGCAATGGCCGGGTCACGATCGACTACGAAGTCAGAATGTACTTCGGACAGATCGGATGAAGCTGCGGGTTGCGTGGATCGCGCCAAAATCCCGCAGCAAAGAGCCCACCTACGACGCACTCACGCGCGAGTACATCGCACGTATCGCTAAATACCAGGCGATTGAAGCCTCCGACCTGCCGAGCGAGAGCGCACTGCTCAAGCTGCTCGAACGCTCGTCGGGCCGCACTGTTCCCGTGCTCGTCCTGCTCGACAGCCGAGGCAAGCAAATGAGTTCGGAAGAATTAGCGAGCTACATCGAATCGCAGCAGTCTGCCGACGTGCAGCAGCTCATCTTTGCGGTCGGTCCCGCAGATGGCTTCAGCGACGAAGCCCGCGGTCGCGCGAGCAGGCTCCTCTCTCTAGGCAAGATGACGCTTCCTCACGAACTCGCGCGCGTGGTCCTGCTCGAGCAGATCTACAGGGCATTTACAATAATCAGGAAGCATCCGTATCACTGCGGACACTAATGACTGACGTACGCCGCGGCCTCATCATTGTGAACACTGGTCCCGGAAAGGGAAAAACTACCGCCGCCATGGGCACAGCGTTGCGTGCCGTCGGGAACGGCATGAAGGTGTTGATGCTCCAGTTTCTCAAGGGTTCGTGGCACTACGGCGAGTTGGATGCAGTAAAAGCTTTCGGTGACAATTTCATAATGAAACAGCTTGGCCGAGGCTTCGTGAAGGTCGGCGGCGCCGAGACCGATCCCGAAGATATTCGCATGGTAGAAGAAGCCTGGCAGGAGAGCCGCGAAGCAATCCTTTCCGGCAAATGGGACTTAGTGATCCTCGACGAGATCAACTATGCGATCAGCTACGGCATGCTCGATCCCGAGAAGGTAACGGAAACGCTCAAGCAGAAGCCCGAAATGGTCCACGTGATCCTCACCGGACGAAACGCTCATGCCAAAATCGTTGAGGTTGCAGATACCGTCACGGAGATGCGTCAGGTAAAGCATGCCTACGAAGCTGGTATTCTGGCTCAAAGAGGAATCGAGTACTGAATGACTTGGTTTAAGCGCGAGAGCTCAGAGCTGGAATCGTCGGGCGAAAAGCGCGTTCGTACTGAAGGACTGTGGGAGAAGTGCGAGGGCTGTCGTCAGATCATCTGGAAGAAGGATCTCGACGCGAACCTGAACGTCTGCCCGAAGTGCCAGAAACATTTTCGCCTTGATGCGCGCACTCGCCTTGCAATCCTGCTCGACAACAGCGAGTGGGACGAGACCGAAACGAATTTGAAGTCAACCGATCCGCTGTCATTCGTTGATACCAAAGCGTACCGCGACCGTCTCGCCAAAGCGCAAAAACAGACCGGTATCAGCGACGCAATCATCAACGCCGAAGGAACACTCGACGGCAAACCGGTCATCGTCAGCGCCATGGAATACCGCTTCATCGGCGGCAGCATGGGAGCTGTCGTGGGCGAAGCGATTACGCGCGCGATCGAGAAATCTATCGAAAAACGCAAGCCGCTGATCGTTGTTTCTGCCTCGGGTGGTGCGCGCATGATGGAAGGAGTGGCCTCGCTCATGCAAATGGCGAAGATCTCCGCGGCGCTCGCCAAGCTCGACGACGCTGGCCTGCCCTACATCTCGGTGCTCACTGATCCCACAACGGGAGGCGTGACGGCCTCCTACGCGATGCTGGGCGACCTAAACATCGCCGAGCCAGGAGCGCTTATCGGATTTGCCGGGCCGCGCGTGATCGAGCAGACGATCCGCCAAAAGCTGCCGGAAGGATTTCAGCGCAGCGAGTTCCTGCTCGAACATGGCATGCTTGATGCCGTCGTCCATCGCAAGGACATGAAGACGTACCTATCGCGCGCTCTCAGCTTCATGGCAGCAGCGTGAGATCGCGTTGTCACGAGAGCTGCCGATATTCAAGTCGGGAACAGCGCTTGCAAGCTCTGAACCCGGCATCCAATCAAAACGGCAATCGTGGATCCTGAGATAAGCCAACTCGCCCGCGCACTCGAAGAGCTCTCGCGACGTGTCGATCGGCTCGAACAACTTGTTTCGCAGCGCCCTGCCAGAGCCGATCGGCCATACATCGTGCCGACTCAGCCAGTCCGTGCCAGCCTCGAGTCCCGCGTCGGCTCTCAATACTTGAACCGCGCCGGCATCATTGCGCTTCTGGTTGGGATAGCGTTTTTCCTGAATTGGGCATTCGCCAACAACTGGATCGGCCCGCTTGCGGTCGTGATCGTGGGACTCATTGCTGGAGTCGCGCTCTTCGTCGCGGGCGAATGGTTCCTGCGCCGCAGCTACAACATCTTCGGCTTCTCACTGCAGGGGTTGGGGATCGCTGCGCTATATCTGACGATCTGGGCGGCTTCCGAGTACTACCGGCTCCTGCTGCCCTGGGCCGGGTTTGTGGGCATGGTACTGCTCACCGCTGCGACTGCGCTCGCAGCGACGGTCCGGAACAGTGAAGCTCTGGCCATCTTTGCTGCGATTGGGGGATTCGGCACTCCACTGCTGCTCTCTACCGGACGAAATCTCGAAGCCGAGTTGTTTGTTTATGTGCTGGTTCTCTGCGCTGGAATGCTGGTCACCATCCGACGGCGTCCGTGGGTGGGACTGCTGATCACAAGCTTCCTCGGAGCGCTCACCGTTTCAGCCGTGTGGTTCGCGAATTACTATTCCAAAACCGAACAGACAAGTGCGTTCATCTTCTTCTGCCTTGTGTTCTGCGCATTTGCCATCGCGCCAATTCTTGTGCAATCTGCACTGGACCCGCGTAGGAAACAGATTCTCATCTTCGTGCTTCCGGCGGCTGCGTTGGTCTTCCTCTTAGGTTGCGGAGCGATCCTCGACCCCGACGGATTCATCTGGACGGCGCAGATAATGGCTCTCGCAGTGGCGATCGCATCCTGGCGCTGGTGCCGTGAACGATTGCGAGCTTCGTATTTCATCACCGCGCTCGCCGCATCGGCCTGCAGCATTCCGGTAGCGTTCGACGGACACTGGACCACGTCGCTCATATGGCTCGTTTACGGGATCGTGCTGATCATGTTTGGATTCGCGCGCAAGCTGCCACTCGTGCGCTGGAGCGCGCTGGTTCTGCTCGGCATAACCGTCCTCAAGGTCTTCATCTACGATCTCTCCAACCTCGGCCAGGGCTATCGCATCCTCGCACTGTCGATTCTCGGCATCGCGCTGTTGTCGCTCTCATTGATGTATCAGCGAGATTGGCTGGGCATGCGCAAGCCTTAGCCGACCTGTTGTAGCCTCCTAAGAGATTTCAAAGCGATAAAGCAAGGCATACGCCGAGCTCGTTCACGATTAGTTTCCCCGACCTAATTAGCTGCGTCCACCTGCTATTCTGATTTTTCAAATGCGAGCCATAGGATTTATCTGCCTCCTCGTCGTAATTGCCATCATTGCTCTTCTCACTCTGTCAGCGACTCCGGTTGTTACCCTGCCAGATTCGCTGCACACCATCGGTCAAGCAACGCCCGTCACTGCCCAGATCTCAGCGCCACACGGACTAAGTCGCGCTGCTGCCTGGATCGAGCAAAACGGTACGCGGTATCAGCTCGCGGGTGTCGAACATCCCAAGCATCGTTTTCGCTGGCGCAGCGATGCGACTGAACATACGTTGAACTTCACGGCCGGCGCGAAAGGCACGCCACAGCTCAAGGACGGCAGCGCGCGAGTAATTGTCGAAGCCACCTCCAACGACTTTCGTGGTAAGACGGTCGAAGCAGCGCGCGA